>DASTBT010000035.1:0-41526 GCA_035711865.1 Actinomycetota bacterium | reverse complement strand
GCCGAGCGCCACGTAGCACACGGGCAAGTCGTGCAGTGAGCATCCTGAGGGCGCGGAGATGCTCAGGCAAGCGCCTCGGCGTCCGGAGTGGGTCAGGTAGCGAGTCAGTTTGAATCTGAGGGGTGATCCCGGGCGTCAGTTTCGAGGAGGTCGTTGGCGCCGCCGACGGTGAGCACCCGGTGCGCGGCGCGCGACGGGTTGCGGAGGACTAGTGAGCCGCCGTTCTCGGTGAGTCGACCGCGCGCTTGGACAAGCACCTTCAGGCACGACGAGTCCATGAACTCGACCTCGGAGAGGTCCAGAACGATGGTCTGCTCGGGACCCATGTGGGGTTCGATAGCGTCTCGCAGCCGTCCCGCGGTCGCCATGTCGATCTCGCCGCGGACGTGGATGACCGTCGCCTCGTCCGTTGCGTTGACCTCTGTCGAGAAGTTTTCGGCCATAAAGAAAAAACCTAGCGGCCTCTCCGGGCTTGTGGCAATTCTCGGTCCCGGGTGTTGTCTCGGCTCAAGCACATCAAGGGGGGGCTCATTCAAGCTGACCCACTACCCCTGCATCACCAACCCTCGGACGCGAACGGTATCCGTCGTCTGACGAGTCGTCGTTTCGGAAAGAGCCGCCAGGGTAGGACTGAGACCCGGACGACAAACGTTGATCGTCCACGACGGAGACAAACGTTGATCGTCCACGACGGAGAGGTCTCTATTCCATGAGGCGAGCACTCACAGCGATTACCGCTGCCCTGGTTTTGTCGCTGGGCACGGTATCGGTGGCAACAGCACAAGATACTGGCACGGACGTTGTCGAGGAAGCAACGGATGACGACGGCGACACTGGTCTATTCGGCCTCGTCGGCCTGCTCGGCCTAGCCGGGCTGTTCGGACTCAAGCGTCGAGACGACCATGTCCGGCGCGACCGCACCGACGCCAACGTGGATGCGCGACGTTGACGACCACCGAGCATGACAGTGATCGCGCAACCGCCGATCCGATCGAGATAGGGGAACGAGACATGGCAACTTCAGAAGAGATGATCAGTCAGCTGCAGGACGAGTTGAAGGGCCTCGAGGTCGGGCAGGCGACGCAGGCGGCAACGCTGGCCGGAGCGCAGGCCACGCAGGCTGCCGCTCACGCAGGCGCGTGGAGCACCATGCTCGCTGGGGCCGCTGGCCTCGTGGTGGGTATGTTTCTCGCGCTGTTCCTGAAGAACTCCGGACGCCGCTGAACCACCGGAACTTGGTAGAGAAACGACCGCGGATCAACTCCGCGGTCGTTTCTCGTTCCGGGCTGCGTGTTCTAGTTCTACGACTCTGCAAGGCTGGTGCATCAAACCCCTGAACTCGAACCACACGCGCCCGGGCGGCCCTGGCTCGAAGCCCCACGAATCCGCCAATGCCTGCACCAGTTGGAGGCCGAACCCACCGAAGCGGCCCTGTGTGAACCGTGGAAGGACCAACTCTACGTCGCCCGCAGACGTCGGTTGCTCCACCTCGACACGGACGTGGGCATCATCGGACTCGACCCGGAGGATCAGCTCCGAGTTGGCCTCCAACCCAGCATGGCGCACCGCGTTGCTCACCAGTTCGCTGAGGGCGAGCCGGGGGTCATCCGATCGCCCGTTGAGCGCTGGGGGCGGGACAGCCTCGTCCAAGGCAGCTCGGGCTATGCGCCCGGCGCTTTGGTGCACCGGGAGGACCACTTCTCTTCTTGAGATGAAGGCTTCCCTTCGCTGGAGCGTTGCGCAACCTATCTGTGCAGTGAGAGCTTTCCCTCCCTCCTGCTCTGCAAACGATTCAACGTAGGAGACACGGCCCGGGGACACCCCAACCCTTCAGCGGCTACACGGGGTCCAGGGCCATCCACGGACTCAGGGAGCCATACCGTCCTAGCCCTGGACTAGCCTTGAGCCATGCTCCCGATCCTCGTGCAGCATCTCCCGAGGGACCGCGAGCGGATGGGACTGCGACCGGTGCACATGGCCGGACGGCTCGGGCTCACGCTCCGCGAGTACCGGGCGCGCGAACGAGGGACGTGACGATCTCTAACGACCCGTTCGAGCGGATCGTCGTGTTGTGCGGGTGGCCGCGTTAGTGAACCAGCCCCGTGGCCGCCTCGAGCGAGTTCCGCACGGCTCGCCGCATCACGTCACCGCCTGTCTCAATCTCATCGAGCAGGTCGCACCAGTCCGTGGACGACAGATCCTCACGTAGACGCTCACGCACTGCCTCCCGCACGTCCTCGGGGCAGCGGAGATATCCCAGCAACTCGGCCCGGAGCCAAGGCGAGGCCGCCTGCGGGTCGTCCAGGAGAGCGCGGACTGAGAAGGACATCGCGGACGAGCCCTACCCACGAGCAGCCCGTACCATTCATATCCGCCCATTCTGCACGTCCGGCTCCTCAGTAGTCTTCGGCCGTGGACATCCCCGATGTCGCTCCGCGACGACCTCCTGACGCACCTGTTATGCACGTCGCCCGACCGTGCTCGCATCATCGCCGAGCTGCTGGCGAGGAATCCTGGCATGGGGGAGTTGCTGGCCGACCTCGAAGCCGACGATGACCTGCGAGCGCGACTGGAGATCGAGCTGTTGAAGGGCTGAGCTGTCATCTCGCAATAGCGAGAACCGATCCACCGATCGGCGAATAGATCCCGGCACATCGGGTAACCGCCTCCCGCTGCACTTAACAACCAGGTCGGGCCCCAGCGCTAGAAGGCGTGCCGTCCGCGAGGCGGTTCAAGGTCCGCC
This sequence comes from Actinomycetota bacterium, assembly GCA_035711865.1. Taxonomy (GTDB): domain Bacteria; phylum Actinomycetota; class UBA4738; order UBA4738; family HRBIN12; genus JAOUEA01. The sequence goes on along the minus strand of DASTBT010000035.1, from coordinate 38,783 downwards.
CTGCAACCCACCAACCAGAAGGCCGCTCCCGGGGATGGGGAGCGGCCTTCTGCACCTGCAGGCTCCTCGGTGGCTCGGGCTCTGGACGCGGGAGTTGCACATCACGAACGACCTATGTGAGCGGATCGGCGAGCTCTGTGGAGGTAACCCTGCTAAGACGCGGGTCCGGCATGCGAGGGAAGCCCAGCTTGCGCAGGAGCCTCGCGTGGGCCGAGGGTCCAGCGTGTTCCGGACGGCCGGGGGGTGCGCCCTAGTGGTGAAACTGTGGTGAAGGTGGTCATTCGGGTGCCCTTGGAGGGGCCACGTCGGGGCGTTGCCCTGGTGGGCGAGGGGGGAGTTGAACCCCCACGTCCTTTCGGACACAGGAACCTGAATCCTGCGCGTCTGCCAATTCCGCCACTCGCCCGAGTGGGAACGGAAATGGTAACAAGCGGCTCCGTCGGGCCGTCCCCCGAACGAGTGAACGCGAGAACCATCGTTCGACCCATCTACCTCGAACCGGGCAGCCGCCGATACCTGGTCACGATGACCGAGCGAGCCCAGCAGATCGACTTCGACGGCCTGATGCACACGCTGACGGTCACCGGCTTCGTCGCGCTCACGACGTGGGTCGCCGTCTCGACGGTCGGCGTGATCTCCGGGTACGTGGCGGTCTCTGCCCCCGCGACCCTGCGGTTCCTGCTGGCCGTCTTGATCCTCGTCTTCGCGCGCTTCACGAGCCCGATGTGGGAGCGCAGCCACGGCAGGGATGAATCCGCCGCCCCGGTCGTTGGGCCACCCGCTGAAGCAGACGGAACGGCGACGGTCACGGGCTCGCAACACCCCCGCGCGTAACATAGGCGCCTGGAACGGGGCCCCGCACGCCCCGTGAGCGACCTGTGCCCAACCTCCGTAACTTCGAACGACGCCTGGGGGGCCTCGTGGAAGGCCTCTTCTCCAAGGCGTTCCGGTCCGGCGTGCAGCCGGTCGAGCTCGCGAAGCGCGTGATCAAGCAGATGGACGCCGGGCGCACCGTCGGCGTGAACGAGGTCTGGGCGCCGAACCACTTCCAGATCGCCCTGTCGACCGAGGACCACGAGCGGCTCGAGCAGGCGGAAGCCGCGATCGCCAGGGAGCTCGGCACGGTGATCCGCGACAACGCGAGCGAGCGGGGTTGGGGACTGGTCGGACCCCCCGAGGTCGAGTTCGGGGTCGACGAGCACCTGCGCAAGGGCGACTTCCGCTGCACGGCCTCGCTCGTCGAGGGCCCCGAATCGATGCAGCCATCGGCCGCGCCGGCGCCCTGGCTGTTGGTCCGTGAGGACGCGCGCGAACGCACCGTCGAGCTGCGAGGGGAGGTCGCGACGATCGGCCGCCTCCCCGGATGCGAGGTGACGCTGAAGGACCGAGGGGCGTCGAGGCGACACGCCCAGATCCGGCTGAAAGACGGCGTCGCGACCCTCACCGACCTCGGTTCCACGAACGGCACCGAGGTCAACGGGCATGCCGTGCAGACCGCGACCCTCGACGACGGCGACCGCGTCACGATCGGCACCACCGTCCTCGTCTTCCGGAGGGGCTGACCGGTGCCGCACGCCGTCCTGGCGCAGAGCGTGACCCCGTTCGCTCTCTCGGCCCTGAAGTACGGCCTGTTCGCCCTGCTCCTGCTGTTCATCTGGCGCTCGATGCGATGGGCGGTGCGCGGCCTGTCGGTCGAGTCGGCCACGCGGTCACGGCGGAGCTCTCGCAAGGGAGGCGCCGCAGCCGAGTCTGCCTTGCCGCCCGGTCCCACGAAGGTGGTGATCCACGCGGAGGGCTCGAAGCCGCGCACCGTTCCGGTGGGAGGCAACATGGTCATGGGCCGCGCTCCCGAGTGCGAGCTGGAGCTCGAGGACACGTTCGTCTCGCAACAGCATGCGCGCCTGTTCGCGAAGAACGGCTCATGGTACGTCGAGGACCTCGGCTCCACGAACGGCACGTTCGTGAACGACCAGCGGCTCGCGGCGCCCGCGATGGTGCAACCGGGAGACCGCGTGCGGGTCGGCACCACGGTGCTGGAGCTCCGGCGATGAGGATCGACGTCGGTGCGACCACCGACATCGGGCAGGTCCGCGAGGGCAACGAGGATTCCTTCCTGGTCGAAGCGCCGCTCTTCGCGATCGCCGACGGCATGGGCGGACACCGCGGCGGCGAGGTCGCGTCGCGGCTCGCCCTCGAGACGATCGAGGTGATGTTCCGGGACGGCGAGGGCTCGCTCGCCGACCAGGTGCGCGCGGCCAACCGCGTGGTGCACGATCGCTCGCAGCAGGACCGGCAGGTGAGCGGCATGGGCACCACGCTGACCGCGGTGCTCGTCGACGACGGCATCGCTCACGTCGCACACGTCGGCGACAGCCGTGGCTACCTGCTGCGAGCCGGTGACCTGCGGCAGATCACCGCCGACCACACGCTCGTGGCCCGCATGGTCAAGACCGGCGAGATCAGCAAGCAGGAAGCCGACGTGCACCCGCACCGCAACGTGCTCGTCCGCTCGGTCGGCACCGAGCCGACGGTCGCGGTCGACGAGGACGACGTTCCGCTACTCGACGGCGACCGCCTGCTGCTGTGCAGCGACGGGCTGACCGACATGGTGGCCGAGGACCAGATCCTCGCGATCCTGGAGACCGAGCCCGACCCGCAGCGCGCGGCCGACCGGCTCGTGAAGGCGGCCAATAGGGCGGGCGGTGTCGACAACATCACCGCCGTCGTGCTCGACGCGCACGCCGAGGAAGGCGATCCGCCGCCGGGTGAGCTTCCCCGCGAATCGCGGCGACCGAGCACGAAGCGGCTGATCGCGGGCGCGCTCGTGGCGGTCGTCGTCGTCGTCGGCGCGCTGTTCGCCGCGCGCGCCTACGTGGACCGGCAGTGGTACGTGGGGGAGGCCGATGGCAGGGTGGCGGTGTTCCGCGGCATCCCCGCGCGCCCGCTCGGCATCTCGCTCTCGAACGTCGACACCCAGACCGAGCTGCCGGCCGGCGAGGTGACGACCCTGGAGGTCTATCGGGATCTGCCGGACGGCATCAGCGCCGAGAGCCGCGAGGACGCGTTCGCGATCGTGGATCAGATGCGCACCGACGTCCAAGAGCGGGCGAGCGCCCAGGCCGGTGGGAACGGCGCCGGCGGGAACGGCGGCGGCCCGTGAGCGAGGTCGCTCTCTCGGCCGGAGCGAGCCCCGAGCGCCGACACGTCACCGGGCTCGGCCTGCTGATCGTCGCGCTCGCGATCTCGCTGGGGGCGTACGCGGTCGCCGGCCTCGGGCTGCGGGCTCGCGTTCCTCGCGATTTCGTCGTCTACGCCCTGGTGTTCTGCACGGCCTTCGTGGCCGGATGGCTGGTCGTTCGGTGGGCCGCCCCCCGAGCCGACCCCGTGCTGTACCCGACCGCGACGGCCCTCGCCGGGCTCGGCATCGCGATGCTGTATCGCATCATGCTCGCCCGCGGGGAATCGGCGATCGCCCGCGAGCAGGCGATCTGGCTGCTGGTCGGGCTCGCCGCGTTCTGCGCGACGCTCTGGTTCGTCCGCGATGACCGGCAGCTCAACGCCTACACGTACACGCTCGGGCTGGTCGGTGTCGTGTTGCTGCTGCTGCCGGTCGTGCCCGGCATCGGCCGCGAGATCAACGGTGCGCGCCTGTGGGCCCAGATCGGGCCGTTCACGTTCCAGCCCGCCGAGTTCGGGAAGATCTTCATCGTCGTCTTCCTCGCGTCCTACCTGACCGACAAGCAGGAGCTGCTGGCGGCCGGCGCCGGACGGTTCGGGCTTCCCCGGGCCAAGGACCTGGGCCCGTTGCTGCTCGCCTGGGGCGCCTCGCTCGCCGTGCTGTTCCTCGAGCGCGACCTCGGCGCCTCGCTGCTGTTCTTCGGCGTCTTCGTCGTGATGCTCTGGGTCGCGAGCGGGCGCGCGGCGTACTTGTGGATCGGCCTCGGTCTCTTCGCGGCCGGCGCCTGGGCCGGCTTCCTGCTGTTCGACCACGTGCAGGTGCGGATCGACACGTGGCTCAACGCCCTCGACCCCGACAAGGTCAACGGCCTCGGCTACTTCCAGCTCGCTCAAGGGTGGTTCGCGTTGGCCACCGGGGGCATCGTCGGCACCGGGCTCGGCCAGGGCTCGCCGACACTGATCCCCTACGTCGGCAGCGACTTCATCTTCGCGGCCTTCGGCGAGGAGCTCGGCATGGTGGGCGCGGTGGGTCTGCTGCTGCTCTACCTGATCCTGATCGCGCGCGGGTTGCGGGTCGCAATGGAACGCCTCGACACGTTCGGGAAGCTGCTCGCCACCGGCTTGACGACGATCCTTGCACTGCAGACGTTCGCGATCGTGGCCGGGGTGACGCGGCTGATCCCGCTGACGGGCGTGCCGCTGCCGCTCGTGAGCTACGGGGGCTCGAGCCGCGTCGCGACGTTCGTCATGCTCGCGCTGCTGATCCGGGTGTCGTCCGGGCCGATGGAGCGATCGAGTGGATAGACGCATCCGCCGCCTCGGCATCGGCCTCGTCGTATTGTTCGGGCTGCTGTTCGCCCAGCTCTCGTACGTGCAGGTGATCCACGCCAACTACATCAAGGCTCGTCCGGCCAACGCCCGGAGGCAGATCATCGCGGAGTACCGGGTCGAGCGAGGCCCGATCATCTCCGCAGACGGCGTCGTGCTCGCCAGGAGCGTTCGGAACCAGGACCGGCGTTCGGAGCTGCAGTTCGGACGCCTCTATCCCGACGGACCGTTGTTCGCGGGACTCACCGGGTACTACTCGCGGATCTACGGGCGAGCCGGGCTCGAGCAGGCCGCGAACCCCTACCTCTCGGGTGACGCGCCCGAGCTGGCCGTCTCGACGTTCACCGACCTGATCCTGGGCAGACAGCGCAAGGGCGGCGCCGTGATCACCACGATCCGGTCCGACCTGCAGCGAGCCGCTGCCGCGGCGCTCGGCGACCTTCCGGGCGCCGTCGTGGCCGTGGAGCCCGCGACCGGCGACGTGCTCGCACTCTACGCGAACCCGACCTACGACCCGAACGCGATCTCGTCGGGCACCGACGAGGCGATCAACGAGGCATGGGAGGCGATCAGGTCCGACCCAGATCAACCCCTGATCTCGCGCGCGAAGGACGAACTGTTCCTTCCCGGATCGACGGGCAAGCTCGTCACCGCATCGGCGGCCCTGGAGAACAGGGTCGACCCCAACGATGTCCGCTGGCCGAATCCGAGGTTCCTCGACCTGCCCCAGACGTCCAACACGCTCGCGAACTTCGGCGACTCCCACTGCAACGGGGGCTCGCAGATGGTCTCGATGGCCGACGCGTTCCAGGAATCGTGCAACGTCACGTTCGCCGAGATCGGGCTCGACCTCGGGGCGAAGGAGATGAGCGAGCAGGCGCGAGCCTACGGGTTCTGCGCCACCGACCCCCCCGATCAGGTCGAGTGCGAAGCCCCGACGATCCCGTTCGTGCTGCCGTGGGCGAACGGACGCTTCCCGGTTCCCTCCTATTTCGCCGACCGACAGCCCCAGCTCGCGTTCTCGGCGATCGGACTCGACAACGTGCTCACGAACCCGCTGCACCTGGCGCTCATCTCGGCCGCGATCGCGAACGACGGCGTGATGATGCAGCCTCGCCTGATCGCCGAGGTGCGCGACCCGACCGGCCGCGTGGTGAGGGAGTTCGAGCCCGAGCAGTACGGCCAGCCGATCAGCGACGGCAGCGCGAGAGAGATGCGCGCCATGATGCTCTCGGTCACGCGGGGCGGCACCGCCACGAGCGCGTTCTCGGGCTTCCCGATCCCGGTCGCGGGCAAGACCGGCACCGCGACCAACGGGGAGGACCGGCCCCCGAACGCGTGGTTCACGGCCTTCGCGCCGGCGGAGCAAGGCGACGTCGCCGAGATCGCCGTGGCGGTTATCGTTCTCGACGGCGGGAACCTCGGGAACGAAGCTACCGGCGGACAGGTATCGGCCCCGATCGCTAGGGCGGTCATCGATGCGTACCTATAGGCATGAGCAGAGGGAGACGTTGACGCGATGAACTCCGTGCTCGGCGAGCGATACCAGGTCGAGGCGCGCATCGGCTCGGGCGGCATGGCCGAGGTGTACCGCGGCTTCGACCAGGTGCTGAACCGCACGGTCGCGATCAAGGTGCTCCATTCGCAGTTCGCGCGCGACACGAGCTTCGTCGAGCGCTTCCGGCGCGAGGCGCAGGCCGCGGCCAGGCTGAACCAGCCGAACATCGTGGGCGTCTACGACACGGGCTCCGACGACGGCACGCAGTACATCGTGATGGAGTTCATCGAGGGCCGCACCCTGGCGGAGTTCATGGCGACCGGCCGTCGCCCGACGCCGGTGCAGGCCGCGGAGATCGCCCAGAAGATCGCCGCCGCGATCGCGGCCGCCCACGCGCAGGGCGTGATCCATCGCGACATCAAGCCCGGGAACGTGATGGTGACACGCGACGGCACCGTGAAGGTCATGGACTTCGGCATCGCGCGCGTGCTCGGTCCCGAGACCGCGCCGCAGACGAGCGCGGTGCTCGGCACGGCCTCGTACCTCTCCCCGGAGCAGGCGCAGGGCGGCCCCGTCGACGCCCGCACCGACATCTACTCCCTCGGCGCGGTGCTCTACGAGCTGCTCACCGGGCGCCCGCCGTTCACCGGCGACACCCCGGTCGCGGTCGCCTACAAGCAGGTGAACGAGACCCCCGCCCTGCCGTCGTCGGTCAACCCCGACGTGCCCGCGCGTCTCGACGCGGTCGTGATGAAGGCGCTGTCGAAGAACCCGTCGAACCGTTATCAGACGGCGCAGGAGTTCTCCGCGGACCTGGGGCGCGTGATCGCGGGGCAGGAGGTCGAGGCGACCCCCCTGATGACCGCCGGCATGGGCGACGCGACGCAGGTGATCTCCCGGCCGTCGACGCGGACCGCGGTGCTGCCCCCGGCCGAAGAGCCCGAGGGCTCCGGCAGGAAGGTCTGGCTCGGCATCCTCATCGGCGTGCTCGTCGTGGGGCTGTTGGCGGCCGGCGGGTACCTGCTCGTGAACAGCCTCACCGGCGACGACCAGGGCACGGTCACGGTGATCGTGCCGCGCGTGGTTGGCGAGACGCAGGCTGAAGCCGAGGCGCTGCTCGAGGAGCGACGGCTCGAGGTCGAGGTGCGGCGACGCGAGGTCGACCCCGAAGAGACGGAGCCCGGCACCGTCGTGGCTCAGGACCCCGAGCAGGGCCGAGAGGTCGCGAGCGGGTTCGTGGTCACGATCTTCGTGGCCGTCGAGCCCGACACCGTGGCCGTACCGGATCTCCAGGGACTGACGGTCTCGCAAGCGCAATCGGCGCTCGATGACGAGGGGCTCACGCTCGGCTCGCAGCTGCAGGAAGCCAGCGGCGACATCCCGGCCGGGCAGGTCATCCGCTCGGACCCACCGGCCGGCGACGAGGTCGAGCCCGCCACGGCCGTCGACGTCGTCGTGTCGACCGGTCCGGAGATGGTCGAGGTGCCCGACGTCTCCACGGGGTGCCTCTCGGTCGGCGCGGCCCGGCAGGCCGTGACAGCAGCCGGGCTCGTGTTCGAGGAGGGAGAGCCGGTACCGTCGAATCCCGAGCAGTGCCCGAATCCGAGCCGCATCCTCGGCCAGGAGCCGGCGGCCGGCACGGTGGTGGAATCCGGGTCGACCGTGACGGTCTTCCGGGGCGGCGGTGGCGACGTCTGACCAGCGGGGTAGCGTGAGGCGATGACGATCGCCTACGTGACCGAGGACTTCACGCCCGCGGAGCGCGCGGTGCTCGCCCGTCACTTCACCAACCTCGAGGGGCCGGTCTTCGCCCTCGTCGACCTGCCCGAGGCGGTCAAGGGCGCGATGTTCGCGCGCTACTCGCGTACGACGAAGTCGCTGCGGCGCCTGTTCCTCGACGAGTTCGCCGGCGACCTCGACGAGATCGCGGGCGGGCAGGGGGGGTCGGCGTCGAGCGGCAGCGAGCGCGCCGCGCGACTCTACGACTCGGTCTTCGTGGAGTACGGCGACGACTCGGTCGCCCAGCTCGGCGGGGTGCATCTCGCATGCGAACAGTCGTCGCAGCTGCTGGCCAAGGCGCTGGAGTGGGGGCGCCTGGCCGCCTACCTCGAGCAGTCGACGCGGTACATGCGCTACGACGACCGCCCCGGCGGCGCGTGGCGGGCGACCGTGCCGCCCGAGCTCGAAGGCACGCCCGCGGGCGAGCGGTACGCGGAGTTCCTCGACGAGGCGTTCACGACCTACGGACGCATGTACGAGCCCATGCATGCCTGGTTCCAGCGGCGTCACCCCAAGCAGGAAGGCGACAGCGACTTCGTCTATCGCCAGACGATCATGGCGAAGACCTGCGACACGCTGCGGGTGCTGCTTCCGGCGGGGACTCGGTCGAACCTGGGCATCTACGCGACGGGGCAGAGCTACGAGCAGCTGTTGATGCGGCTGGCGGTGCATCCCCTCGCCGAGATGCGCGAGTACGGCGAGCTGATGAAGGCCGAGCTGCGCAAGGTGATCCCCGAGTTCCTGAAGCGCGTCGACGTCGAGGAGCGCGGGATCGCGTGGTCGCGGTATTGGCAGGCGACCGGCGAGCAAGTCGGCGAGCTCACTGCGCGCGTGCTCGCCGACGCCGAGATCAAGCCCGAGCATCGCGACGAGGTCACCCTGACCGACCACGACCCCGAGGGCGAGACGAAGATCGCGGCGGCCGTGCTGTACGCGTCGTCGGCGATGCCAGACGATCAGCTGCTCGCGCTCGCGCGAACCATGTCCGACGAGGAGCGGGGCGAGATCCTACGGGCGAGCGTGGGCGACCGGTCGAACCGGCGCCACAAGCCCGGCCGCGCATGGGAACGCACCGACTACCGCTTCGACGTGCTCTGCGACTACGGGGCGTTCCGCGACCTGCAGCGTCACCGCCCGCTCACGATCGAGTGGCAGCGGCTCACGACCGAGCACGGCTACGAGACGCCGCCGCAGATCGACGAGGCCGGGCTGCGATCGCACTGGGAGCGGGTGATGCAGGCCAGCGCCGAGACCGAGCGCGCCCTGCTCGACGCGGGGTTCGTGGAGCAGGCGCAGTACGCGGTCTCGATGGCCTATCGCATCAGGTTCGTGATGCAGATGACCGCCCGCGAGGCGATGCACCTCATCGAGCTTCGATCGCAGCCGGCCGGCCACCCCGTGTACCGCAGGGTCGCCCAGCAGATGCACCGCCTGATCGCCGACGTGCACCCGGCGATCGGCGAGACGTTCGGCTACGTGAGCTACGACGATGTCGATCTGGAGCGTCTCGAGGCCGAACGCCGAACCGAGCTGAAACGCAAGGCCCTGCGGGAAGGGTCGACCGAGGCGTGACGCTCGCAGGGTCGGTCAGCGCTGCCGTGCGCTCCGGCAGCACGACCGAGGTCGACGTCGATCCCACGGCGGAGGAACCGGGGCTCGCGGCCGATCACGTCTGGTACGTGGGTTCCATCGCCAAGCAGTTCGTGGCCGCGTGCGTCGCGTTGCTCGAGCGAGACGGAGCGTTCGCCCTCGGCGACCCGGTATCGCGGTTCGTTCCGCGGCTTCCCCCGTGGGGCCATCGGGTCACGATCCGCCACCTCGTGCATCACACCGGAGGCGTGAAGGAACGCTCGCGCACGGGTCCGGGTGTGCCCGTCGACGGCGTGCCCGCGTGGGGGAACGAGGATCTGCTCGACGCGCTCCGCGACGTGCCCGATCTCGACTTCGAACCCGGCTCCCGGTACGGCTACTCGAACCGTGGGTACCTGTTGCTCGCCGAGGTCGTCGCCGCCGCGGGTGGGACCACCCTTCGCGATCTCGCTCGAGAGCGCATCTTCGAGCCGCTCGGCATGGCCGACACGTTCTTCCGCGATCGGGAGACGCCGCTGCCCGAGCGGGCGCTGCGAGGCCACTTCGAAGCCGACGACGGGAACGTCCACGTCGAGCCGGCACGCTTCCACGCGGTGGGCGCCGGGGGCCTGTGGACGACCGTCGACGATCTCGCGGCGTGGAGCGCGAACTTCGACGAGGACCGGCTCACCGATGGGTGGCTGCCCGAGCGACTCACGACCAGAGGAACGCTCGACGACGGCACGCCGATCCACTACGCCTGGGGCCTGTCGGTCAGGGCCCACCGAGGGCTGCCGATCGTGAGCCACGGCGGGAACTTCCCCGGTTGGGAGTCGAAGATGGTGCGGTTCCCGAACGAGCGTGTGACGGTGATCGTGCTCGCGAACCGCGAGGATCTCGACGTCTCGGCGAGGGCGTTCAGGCTCGCCGACGAGGTCCTCGCGGGCCGCCTGGACCCCGATGCGCCCCACGCAGACGACACGTTCGACGGCGTCTGACCTGGGCCGATGTCAGGAAACGGACGGAAATCCGCGGAATCATGCGGAATCCCGGTACGCTTCCCGGGTTCTGACCACACCTGGGGAGGTGTTCGCATGAACAAGGCAGAGTTGGTCGACGCGATCGCCGACAAGTCCGGCATCGCGAAGTCCACGGTCGACGAGGTCATCAAGGCGATGACCGAGACGGTCGAGGCCGAGGTCGCCAAGGGCGACAAGATCTCGATCCCCGGCTTCATCTCGTTCCAGAAGGTGCGTCGCGCCGCCCGTACGGGACGCAACCCACGCACCGGCGAGACGATCAATATCCCGGCGAGCGCGACGGTCAAGGTGACCGCGGGCGCGCGCCTGAAGAGCAGCGTGAAGTAAGCAGACCCGACGTCTCCGCACGACCGCGGGCCGGCGCCGAAGGCGCCGGCCCGCTCCCATCTCCGGGGCCGGCGGGGCTCCACGGCTGACGCACCATCGGTTTCGGTACCCTGAACCTCTCCAATGGATCGCGAGACCCTGCTCCTCGTCGCCATCGTGATGCTCGCCGTCGCCGCGTTCGCGGTCGGGTTGAGCGGCTGGGTCCTGCTCTCGCGCGACCGGAAACTGCGCAGCTCGCTCGCCGCGACGAGCCATCCCGAGGTTCCAGAGGCCCACTGAGATGCTCGAGCTCCTCGACCTGCGTGAGCGGGGCGAGCGTCTCGACGCCACGAGGCTCGAGACCGACCCCACCGTCGCCGACACGGTCGCCGGCATCCTCCAACGTGTCTTCGTCGAGGGCGACGACGTCCTGATCGAGCTCGCGCACCGGTTCGACGGCGCCGACCTCGGCGATGGCGGCGTGCTCGTGACCGAGCAGGAGCTCGAAGCGGCCGACGAGACGACGCCACCCGAGCTCAAGATCGCGATCGATGACCTCATCGAGCGGCTGCAGGACCTCGCCACGCGGCAGCTCCCGCGTGAATGGTGGGACGAGCGCGACGGCGTGCGCTTCGGCGAGGTCGTACGTCCGCTCGCGTCGGTCGGCTGCTACGTGCCGGGCGGACGGGCGGTCTATCCGTCGTCGGTCTGCATGACCGTGGTGCCCGCGGTCGTGGCCGGGGTTCCCGAGATCGTGCTGTGCACCCCGCCGCAGGCCGACGGGTCGATCCCGGGTCCGGTGCTCTATGCGGCGCGGAAGGCGGGTGCCCACTACGTGGCGAAGACCGGCGGGGCACAGGCGGTCGCCGCGATGGCCTACGGCACCGAGTCGATCCCTCGGGTCGATCGCATCGTGGGACCCGGGAACGCCTATGTGACCGAGGCCAAGCGGCAGGTCGCCGGCAGCGTCGGCATCGACGGGCTCGCCGGTCCCTCGGAGCTCGCGATCGTCGCCGCCGGCGACGTCGACATGGACACGGCAGCCCTCGACCTGATCGCACAGGCCGAACACGACCCGCAGGCGCGCACGTTCTTCATCACCCCCGACCCCGACCTGGTGGACCGCGTCGCGAAGGCGCTCGACGAAGAGCTCGAGGACGCCGGCCGACGCGAGATCGTCGATGCCGCGCTCGACTACACCAAGGCGGTGCTCGTTCGGGATCTCGGCCACGCGGCCGAGGTCGCGAACGACCTGGCCTCCGAGCACCTGCTGCTGCTGCTGGACGACCCGCGGGCCTTCCTGCCGCTCGTGAGGAACGCGGGCGCGATCTTCCTGGGACGGTGGAGCGCGGTGCCCTTCGGCGACTACGGCGTGGCCTCGAACCACGTGTTGCCGACCGCCGGCACGGCCCGCTTCTCCAGCGGCCTGCGGGCGTCGGACTACGTGACCGTGAGCTCCGTGGTCGAGCTCGACCGACGGAGCGCCTCCCGGTACGCGCCCGGCGCCTCGGCGATCGCGCAGGCGGAAGGCCTGGTGGGCCACGCGAGGGCGATGGACGCTCGCGCGGCCGATGCCGATGCCGAGGTCGTCGAGTCGTGACCGCCGCCCCGCAGCCCCGCACCGACGTGCGCGAGATTGAGCCGTACGTCTCGCCACAGCTCGATGTGGCCGCCCGTCTCAACACGAACGAGTGCCCGCACCCGCTGCCCGCCGACTTCGCGGACGAGCTCGCCGACGCGGTCCGCGCCCTGCCGCTGAACCGCTACCCCGACGGGCAGATGACCAGGCTCCGCGAGGAGCTCGCCGCGCGGCACGGCCACACCCTGGAAGGAACCTGGACCGCGAACGGCTCCAACGAGGTGCTCACGGAGCTCCTGCTCGCCTACGGAGGCCCCGGGCGGCGAGCCGTGACGTTCGAGCCGACCTACCTGCTGCACTCACGCTTGTCGCACCTCACGAGCACGGAGGTCGACCGGATCGAGCTCACCTCCCCGTTCGCGCTCGACGAGTCGTCGATCGACCGGGCAGTCGCGTCCGCTCCCGATGTGGTCTTCGTCTGCTCCCCGAACAACCCGACGGGCAATGCCCAGCCGCCCGGAGCGGTGGAGACGCTCGCGGAGCGGCTTCCGAGCGCCCTCGTGATCGTCGACGAGGCATACATCGAGTTCGGTGGTGAGAGCGCGCTGAAGCTCGTCGCCGACCACCCCAACGTGGCCGTCGTCCGCACGTTCTCGAAGGCGTTCGCGATGGCGGGCGCCCGTCTCGGATACGTGCTGACAGCCCCCGAGATCGTGGCCGACCTGCAGCGGGTGCGGCTGCCCTACCACATGTCGTCGCTGACCCAGGCCGCCGGCATCGTCGCGCTGCGGCACTCGGCCGAGGCGCTGTCGTTGCTCGACTCGATCCGCGCCCAGCGAGACCGCATCGTGCGCGAGCTCTCCGAGATGCCCGGGGTCACGGTGTTCCCGAGCGACGCGAACTTCGTGCTGTTCCTGCCGCCCGAGACCCACGACGCCTGGCAGGTGTGGCAAGGGTTGCTGGATCGCGGCGTGCTGGTGCGCGACCTCACCGCCGTGGTGCCCCGCGCCTTGCGCGTGACGGCCGGCGCGGAGCACGAGGTCGATCTGTTCCTCGCCACCCTGCAGGAGGTCCTCGTATGAGCCGCGCCGCGAGCGTCACGCGCACGACGGATGAGACCGACATCACGGTCGAGCTGAACCTCGACGGGTCGGGGTCGGCGGCCTCCGACACCGGGATCCCGTTCTTCGACCACATGCTGCAGCAACTCGGGAAGCACGCTGGATGGGATCTCGACGTGACCTGCAAGGGCGACCTCGAGGTCGACGGCCACCACACCGTCGAGGATTGCGGCATCGCGATCGGTACCGCGCTGACCGAGGCGCTCGGGGACAAGGCGGGTATCCGCCGGTTCGCCTCGATCACCGTGCCGCTCGACGAGGCGGCGGTCGAGGTCGTCCTCGACCTCGCGGGCCGCGAGTTCGTCGTACACGAGGTCGCCGTGCCCTACGAGACGATCGATGGCTTCGACACCGGTCTGATCGAGGACTTCGTGCGCGCGTTCGCGCGATCCGCCGGCCTGACGATCCATGTGCACCTGCGATACGGGCGGTCGCCGCATCACATCTGTGAGGCCGAGTTCAAGGCGATGGCCAAGGCCCTCGGCGACGCATGCGGCCTCACCGGGGGCGGCGGGGTGCCGTCGACCAAGGGAGCGCTCTAGGCCCGACGGGACGAGGAACCGAGGACATCCGATGACCCAGACGATCGCCGTGGTCGACTACGGCTCCGGCAACCTGCACTCGGTCTCGCGCGCGATCGAGCGCGTCGGCGGCCGCGCGCTCGTCACCCGCAACGCCGAGGAGATCTCCGGCGCCGACGCGCTCGTGATCCCCGGAGTCGGACACTTCGGGTCGTGCATGCGGGCGATCTGCCACCACGGCATGGACCGATCGATCGAGGAGTTCCGCGCGACGGGCAGATCGGTCTTCGGCGTGTGCGTCGGGATGCAGGTGCTGTTCGAAGGCAGCGACGAGGATCCGGAGCCCGGGCTCGGCGTGCTGCCGGGCCGCGTCGAACGGCTCGGCGACGACGTGAAGGTGCCGCACATGGGCTGGAACACGGCGGAGGTGACCGCCTCTCACCCGTACACCGACGACCTCCCCGTCGGCACCCGCTTCTACTTCGTGCACTCGTTCGCACCCCCGGTCGGCGAGCACACCGCGGCGACGACCGTCTACGGCAGCAGCACGTTCTCGGCCGTGATCGCGCGGGACAACGTCTTCGCGACCCAGTTCCACCCGGAGAAGTCCGGGGAGGCCGGCCTGCACGTGTACGAGCGGTTCGTGAGGTCGCTCGCATGATCGTGGTGATCCCGGCCATCGACCTGCGCGGCGGGCGGGCCGTGCGCCTGCTACAGGGCGACCCCACGAGCGAGACCTCGTACTCGGACGAGCCGACCGAGCTTGCGGCCCGCTTCCAGGAGGAAGGCGCACGCCGCTTGCACGTGGTCGATCTCGATGCCGCCCTCAGCCAAGGGAACAACCGCCGGCGTGTCGAGGCGATCTGTCGGTCCGTCCAGGTTCCCGTGCAGGTGGGTGGAGGCATGCGGACCCACGACGACATCGACGAGGTCCTCGACCTCGGCGCCAGCCGCGTGATCCTCGGCACCGCAGCAGCGACCGACCCGGCGTTCGTGCGGCGCGCCGTCGAGGAGCACGCCGAGGCGATCGTGGTCGCGATCGACGTGCGTGGAGGCAACGTGATGGTGCGCGGGTGGCAGGACGAGGGGCCGCCGCTCGAAAAGGCGATACCGGCGCTCGACGACGCCGGCGCACCCCGCTACCTCGTGACGTCGATCGCCCGCGACGGCACGCTCAAGGGTCCCGACAAGACGCTCTACGAGCGTGTGCTGGGGCTCACCGACACCCCCCTGATCGCCAGCGGGGGTGTGCGCGACGCCGACGACGTCTGGACACTGCGCGACCTCGGCTGCGAGGCGGTCGTGACCGGGAAGGCGCTCTACGAGAAGACGCTGAAGCTCGCGCAGGTGGTCAGAGGATGACGACGTGACCCTCGCCAAGCGCGTGGTCCCGTGCCTCGACGTCGACGCCGGCCGGGTCGTCAAGGGTACGAAGTTCCAGGAGCTGCACGACGCCGGCGACCCCGTCGAGCTCGCCGCTCACTACGACCGGGAAGGCGGGGACGAGCTGGTCTTCCTCGACATCACGGCAACCCTCGAGGGCCGGGCCGCCACGCTCGACGTGATCGCACGCACCGCCGAGCAGGTGTTCATCCCGCTGACGGTCGGCGGCGGGGTGCGCAGCGACGACGACGTGCACGAACTGTTGCGCGTGGGCGCCGACAAGGTCGCAGTGAACTCCGCCGCCGTGCGAGACCCGGTCCTCCTGCAACGGTGCGCCGACCGATTCGGCACGCAGTGCATGGTGGTGGCGATCGACGCCAGGCGGCGCGCGGACGGCGACGGGTGGGAGGTCGTCGTCGACGCGGGACGCACCCCGACCGGCCGCGACGCCGTTCGATGGGCCGTGGAGGCCACCGCCGAGCGCGGCGCGGGCGAGGTGCTGATCACCTCGATGGACCGAGACGGCACCGGCGAGGGCTACGACCTCACGCTCGTGCGGGCGATCGCGGACGCCGTTCGCGTGCCGGTCGTGGCGAGCGGCGGCGCCGGCACGCTCGACCACTTCGCGGAGGCCTTCACCGCGGGCCGGGCCGACGCCGTGCTCGCAGCGAGCCGCCTGCACTTCGGCCAGCTCACGATCCGGGAGATCAAGGAGTATCTGCGCGACCGAGGCATCGAGGTTCGACCGTGACCGCCGACGAACGCCCGGCGGGCCCCGACGATCTCGACCGATCCCCCGTCGATCTCGGCTCGCTGAGCTACGACGAGCGCGGGCTGATCCCCGTGATCGCCCAGGACGCGGAGAACGACCAGGTGCTGATGATGGCGTGGGCCAACCGCGAGGCGCTCGAGCGCACGCTGGCCGAGGGACGCATGGTCTATTGGTCGCGCTCCCGGCGTGAGCTGTGGCGCAAAGGAGACACCAGCGGGCACGTGCAGCACTGGCAGGAGCTGCGCGTGGACTGCGACGCCGACGTGATCGTCGCCCGCGTCCACCAGGAGGGCGCCGCCTGTCACACGGGCGAACGCAGCTGCTTCTTCCGCTCGCTCCGGGTACGGTAGCGGCGCAACCTTGCTCAGAGCCACCTCGGCAGGCGACGATCGGAGCCGTGAGCGAGCGGAACGGCGCCTGGGACGAGCCGGGACCTGACCCGCTGCGGCGTGCGATCGTTGAAGCACTGAGGGACGGCTTCTTCCGAACCGACGTCGACGGCGCGATCCTCGAGGTCAACGACGCCTTCTGCACCCTGGTCGGATACGCCGAGCGCGACGTCCTCGGCATGAAGCCGCCGCACCCCTGGTGGCTCGAGGATGGCGAGGGGGGCGAACGTTCCGACGAGAAGATCATCGGGCTCCGCCGGGGTGCGGATCGAGGCATCGAGTTCGCCGACACGATCGTCAGCCGGGACGGCCGGCGGCTGCACGTGAACGCCTCCGTCCGTGTGCTGCGTGACGACGACGGCGCGGTCACCGGCTTCGTGGGGATGCTCGAGGACATCTCGGAGCGGTCCGCCGCGCAGGACCGCGCCGGTCGCCTCGGCGAGCTGGGCGAGCTGCTGGCGAGAAGCGTCGAGGAGGACGAGGTCCTCGACGTGATCCTCGACGGGGTGCTGCGGACCGTCGCGCTCAAAGGGGCGGGGCTGTTCCTTCCGACGAACGACGGAGCTTTGGAGCCGAGGCGCCATCGCGGGATGGGATGGACCGATGATGAGCCCTCGCTGGCGCTCAGCGCCGACCTGCCGATCACCCGGGCATTCATCGAGGGAACCCCGTACTACTTCTCGGATCGAGGCGAGATGGAGCGCGAGTTCCCCGATGTCGCGCCCCTGACGAACGCGAAGGACGATCATGCCCGCGCGACGCTGCCGCTGCTCGGACGGCGCGGCCCGGCAGCGGTGCTGCACCTGCTGTTCAACGGCGTCAACGAGTTCTCCAGGGAGGAGCGCACCTTCCTCGGGGAGGTCGCGACCCGCTGTGGCCTCGCGCTCGAACGAGCGAGCCTCTACGACGAGCAACGGCGGGACGCCGTGCGTGCGCAGCGACTGCAGGAAGCGTTCGCGGCGATGGCTGCCGCGGGCAGCCCCGCAGAGATCGCACAGATCGCCTTGCAGGACGCCGTTCCCGCCTTCTCGGCTCGCGCAGGATCGCTCGCACTCGTCGACGAGGAGGGCTCGGAGCTTCGCCCGTTGGCCTTCGAGGGTCCCGGCGCTGCGAGAGCCGAGGGATGGGACGTCGTGTCCTTGGGGGCAGACCTGCCCGGCACGGACGCCGTTCGACAGCGGAAAGCCATCTACCTGGGGGATCGAGCCGCGATCGGTGAGCGGTACCCGGACCAGGTGGGCCTCAGCGAGAAGGTCGGGGACCACGCCTGGGCGGCCTTGCCGCTGATGACCGGGACCCGGTCGATCGGCCTGCTGTTCGTCAATTTCCCGACCGCGCAGGCATTCGATGCACCTCAGCGTCTCGCGCTCGAATCCATGGCCGATCGAACGGCTTCCGCGATCGGACGAGCACGGAGAGCTGCGCACGAACATGACGTCGCGGTCACGCTGCAACACAGCCTGCTGCCCGTGGTAGCGGATCGTCCGTCGGTGAGGATCGCCACGAGATACGAGGCGGGCGCGCAAGGTCTCGACGTCGGCGGCGATTGGTACGACTCGATCGGCCTTCCGGACGGACGCATCGCGTTCGCCGTGGGAGACGTGATCGGCAGGGGGCTCGAAGCCGCGGCCACCATGGGGCACCTTCGAAGCGCCCTCGGTGCCCTCGCCCTGCGGGGCGAAGGCCCGGGTGCCGTCCTCGAGGGTCTCGACGAGTTCGCGCGTGCCGCCATGGGGACACACATGGCGACCGTGGCCTACGTCGAGCTCCATCCGAACGACGGAACCGTGCGGTACGCCTGCGCCGGACATCCACCTCCCATCCTCGTGCCGGTCGACGGTCCGGCTCGGCCCCTCGACGGCGCCCGATCACCGCTCCTGGAGATGCTCGATGTCCCTCGCGTCCGGCCGGTCGCAACGGCGCGCATGGACCCTGGCGATGCGCTCGTGCTGTACACGGACGGACTGACGGAACGCCGGGACGAGACACCCGACATCGGGCTCGATCGCCTGCTGCGGGTGCTCGATGCCTCGAAGGACGAAGACCTGGAGGGGATCTGCGACGTGCTCCTGGACCGGGTAGCCCCGATCGGAGCTCGTCGGGACGACATCGCGATCCTCTGTGCCCGCCGTCGGGAGATCGCGGCCGTCATCATCAAGGTCGACGCGGCCGCGGACCGGCTCGTGGACATTCGGGCCGATGTGGAGGCCTGGCTGCGCGGCCACGAGGTCCCCGCGCCCCTGCGGGAGGATCTCGTGTTGGCGGTGGCCGAGGCGAGTGCGAACGCCGTGGAGCATGCGTATCGTGACGGGCGTGCGGGGGACATCACGATCGAGGGTTCCGTGGACGAGGATGTCGTGCTGAGGATCGTCGACCGCGGGGCGTGGCGATTCGGTGAGGGAGACCCGGATCGAGGGCGGGGCATGCACATCATGCGATCGCTCGTCGACGACATGGAGCTCATGCGTCGACCCGACGGAACGACCGTCGTGCTGCGGAAGCTGCTGGCCGGAACGGGTTGATGGATCTCAGGCTCGACATCGAGAGCGGATCCGGGGCGGTCGTCGTGGGCGTCAAGGGCGAGATCGACCTTTCGAACGCTTCCCTGCTGGAACGACGGCTCATCGACGCGTTCGATGGGGGCAAGCCGATGGTGGTCGACCTGACGGAGGTCGCATACCTCGACAGCTCGGCGCTGGCGTGCCTGCATCGTGTCTCGGTCGCCGCGGGCGACCGGGCCGTGCAGCTGCGCGTCGTGGCAGGCGAGGGTGGCATGGCGAAGCGCCTGCTCTCGATCACGGGGCTCGACGAGGTGCTCCGACCGTGCGCGACGCTTCAGGAAGCGTTGGCCTCGATCTCCTCCGAGCACTGAGTCCGTAGACTCTGCGGCGTGCTGAAGCTGGTGATCCCGAAGGGCTCCCTCGAGGAGCAGACCCTCCGGTTGTTCGAGGCAGCCGACCTCACGGTGCGCCGCTCGTCGGTCCGCGACTACCACGGCTCGATCGACGACGACCGCATCGAGCGGGTGAGCGTGCTCCGGCCCCAGGAGATCCCCACCTACGTGGCCGACGGGCTGTTCGACCTGGGCATCACCGGTCAGGACTGGATCGCCGAGACGGGAAGCGACGTCGAGGTGCTCACGAGCCTCAGCTACGCGAAGACCGGCACCGGCCACGGCACGAACATCGTCCTCGCGGTCCCGAACGAGCACCCGGCCGACAGCGCGAAGGAGATGCCCGAGGGCTCTCGCATCTCCACGGAGTTCGTCCGTATCACCGAGCGATACTTCGACGACCTCGGCATCGCCGTGAAGGTCGCGTGGAGCTACGGCGCGACCGAGGCGAAGGTCCCGGAGATCGTCGACGCGATCGTCGACGTGACCGAGACGGGAAGCACGCTCCGAGCCCACGGCATGAAGATCATCGAGACGCTGTTGACATCCGAGCCCGTCTTGGTCGCGAACCGCGAAGCGGCCGACGACCCGGCGAAGCGTGCGGCGATGGACGACATCACGACGCTGCTGCTGGGCGCGCTCGCAGCCGAGGGCCGCGTGCTGATCAAGCTGAACGTGAGCGAGGCCCACCGCGACGCGGTGCTCGCCGTCGTGCCGTCGATGAAGGCCCCGACGATCTCTCCGCTGGCCAACGGCGGCTACGCGATCGAGACCGTGGTCGACAAGCGTGGCGTGAACCGCCTGATCCCCGAGCTAAAGGCCGCCGGCGCGACCGATGTCCTCGAGCTCCCGATCACCAAGATCGTCCCCTGACCCGCGTCGCCCTCGCTCTGGCGGATCCCTCGCGGCGGGCTTGACCGCTCGATCGCTCGACCGTACTCTCGCGACGCAACCCGCCGGGGAGGGTCGGATGCAGAGCGCGGTGGCACGTTCGCTCGTAACGGCGATGTCGGCGCTCGTCGTGCTCACGGGCGTCGGGACCTCGGCCGTCGCCGCTCCCGGCAAGCTCGACACGATGTTCTCCGGCGACGGCCACGCGACCGCGTTCCCGAAGGGCGCCACCGGCTACGCGGTCGCCATCGACGCCAAGGGACGCATCGTCGTCGCCGGTTACACGCTCTCGGCGAACACCCGGATCGCCGTCGCTCGCTTCCGGCCCAACGGCACGCTCGACCCGAACTTCGGCGAAGGCGACGGACGGGTCGCGACCGACCTGGGCGGCACCGACTACGCGTTCGACGTCGCCATCGGCCCGAGCGGACGCATCCTCGTCGCCGGCACGCGTGAGCGCCGCTCGGGCAGCCGGATGGCCGTGGCCGCCTTGACGAGACGCGGGGCGCTCAACCGGAGCTTCTCGTCGGACGGTGTCGCCTACGTCTCCTTCGGGAAGCGGTTCCAGAGCGCCAACGCTCTCACGATCACCGGCGCGGGAAAGATCGTGCTCGGCGGATCGACCTCGAACGGCAGCACGAGCAGGTGGGCCCTCGCCCGGCTGAACCCAGACGGCTCGAGGGACCGTAGCTTCGGGGGCGACGGCCGGGTCACACTCGACCTCAGCCGGAGCGGCGAGCAGATCAACGACCTCACACCGGTGCCGGGCGGGAAGATCGTGGCCGTCGGATCGGTCGAGTCGGGGCTCTCGCCGCGCATCGCGATCGCCCGCCTGAGCCCGGGAGGCGCCCCCGACCGCACGTTCGGCAAGCGCGGTGTGAAGCTCACCAACGTCGGGAACGGCGCGGACACGGCATATGGGGTCACGCGGCAACCCGACGGGAAGCTGGTCGTGGTCGGCCACGTCGCCAACGGCGGGAAGGCGGACTGGGGCGTGCTGTGCTACGGCGCCAACGGTCGCCTCGATCCCACCTTCCACGGCGACGGCATCCGCATCCTGCGGTTCGGACCGGACTACGAATTCGCACAGGCGTCCGCGGTCCAGTCCAACGCGCGCATCGTGGTGGTCGGCCGCATCCGGCGATCGAACAACGATCAGTTCGGAGTGGTACGGCTCAAGGCGAACGGGTCCTACGATCTGAGCTTCTCGACCGACGGACGGCTAGCCGTCGATTTCGACGGGGGCAGCGACACCGCTCGCGACGTCGTGTTGCAGGCCAACGGCAAGATCGTGGTCGTCGGCGAGGCGACCGTCGGGGGAACGCGCCGGGTCGCCGTCGCGAGGTTGCGGGCGTCATGACCCTGCTGTTGACACCCCGCGGGGGCCGATGTCAGAATCCCAGAGGTGTTTGAATCGGCGTTCAATCTGGGATCCGATCCGGGATCCGGTCAGGTATCGGCCGCGTAGGGGCGCGCCCCGGACGCGGTTCTTGCCGCGTCACGCGCGCCAGGGGACCTCTCGGTGAAAGAGAGGTCCTTCGGCTTTCTTGGGGTGGACTCGAAGTAGGGGGCACAGATGGGCAACACGATCGAGGAACGCATCGCACAGGAGGCCGAGGCCCTCGAGCTCGAATGGGAAACGAGCCCGAGGTGGCGTGGCGTCGAGCGACGGTACTCGGCCGAGGACGTGATCAGACTGCGCGGGTCGTTCCCCATCGAACACACGATCGCGCGCCGGGGGGCCGAGCGGCTCTGGGACCTCGTGACCCGGACCGAGTACGTCAGCGCTCTCGGCGCGCTCACGGGGGGCCAGGCGGTCGAGATGGTGAAGGCGGGGCTGCAGGCGATCTACCTCAGCGGGTGGCAGGTGGCCGCCGACGCCAACCTGGCGGGCCAGACGTATCCGGACCAGTCGTTGTACCCCGCGAACTCGGTTCCCGCGGTGGTGCGCCGCATCAACAACGCGATGGCCCGCGCCGACCAGATCGCGTGGAGCGAAGGACGTGACGTCGGTTCGGTCGCACCGATCCTCGCCGACGCGGAGGCCGGCTTCGGCGGGCCACTGAACGCGTTCGAGCTGATGCGCTCGATGATCGAAGCCGGCGCGGCGGGTGTGCATTTCGAGGACCAGCTCGCGAGCGAGAAGAAGTGCGGCCATCTCGGCGGCAAGGTCCTCGTGCCGACCGACGGATTCGTTCGGACCCTGACGGCCGCCCGGCTCGCGGCCGACGTGGCCGGCGTGCCGACGCTCCTGGTCGCCCGCACCGACGCGCTCGGGGCCACGCTGCTCACCAGCGACGTCGATCCTCGCGACCAGCGGTTCACGACGGGCGAGCGCACCCACGAAGGGTTCTTCGGCGTGACGAACGGCATGGAAGCCGCGATCGCTCGGGGGCTCGCCTACGCTCCATATGCCGACATGCTCTGGTGCGAGACCGCGACCCCCGACCTCGACGAGGCGCGCGTCTTCGCCGACGGGATCCACGCGATGTACCCGGACACCCTGCTCGCCTACAACTGCAGTCCATCGTTCAACTGGAAGCAGCACCTCGACGACGCGGCGATCGCTCGGTTCCAGAAGGAGCTCGGAGCGATGGGGTACCGCTTCCAGTTCATCACGCTCGCGGGGTTCCACGCCCTGAACGCGAGCATGTTCGAGCTGGCCCACGGCTACGCGGGCGAGGGCATGAGCGCGTATGTGCAACTGCAGGAGCGGGAGTTCGCGATGGAGACCGAGGGCTACACGGCCACCCGGCATCAGGCCGAGGTCGGCACGGGGTACTTCGACCGGGTCTCGACCGCGATCTCGGGCGGCGGCTCCTCGACGTTGGCCCTCAAGGGCTCGACCGAAGAGGCGCAGTTCTCCGACTGACCGCCCCAGCGGCGAACCGAAGATCGGCCTCGAACGAGTCCAGGGCGCTCGCCCGGTCTTCATCCCTGGCGCGCAGGATCGACGACGGGTGAACGGTCGCCGTCACGAGAGGGTGGAACGAGGCGGGCACGAACCGTCCTCTGTGCTGCGTGACCCGGAAGTCTCCGCCGAGCAGGCTCTGCGCAGCGGTGGCACCCATGAGCACGACGATGTCGGGCGCGACGGCCCGCATCTCGGCTCGCAGCCACGGCTCGCATGCCCGCACGTGTGCGAGCGAGGGCTTGCGATGGATGCGTTTTTTCCCTCGAGCCTCCCAACGGAAGTGCTTCACCACGTTCGTGAGGTACACGTCGGGAAGCGGTATCCCGACATGATCGAGCGCCTGCTTGAGGAGCCGCCCGGCTGGGCCGACGAAGGGTCGCCCTTCGATGTCCTCCCGGTCCCCGGGCTGCTCGCCCACCAGCATGATCGGGGCGCTCGAGGAGCCTTCACCGAAGACCGTCTGTGTTCCCGAACGCCAGAGCTCACACCCGCGGCACGTCCGCGCCGCCTTGCGGAGCCCCGGCACGCCCGCTCGCTGCGGAACCCATGCCGATGCGTCGTCCGCCATCACGCTGACCTCGGCGTCGGCACCCCACCGGCCGTGTGACGTCTGGCTCGAAGCTTCATCGTTCGCGACCGACGGCGACGCCGCACTGTGTCGACGCTCACACCTGCGAACACCTCTGCCAGTAAGCCTGCGCGACGCCGTTCGGTCCCTCGGTCGTCCTCGGCTGCATGTCAGGCCCCTTTCCCCGGCGGCGGGGTCGCGCACACATGCTGGGGGGCACCGGCGGTGGCGGAGGCGTAGCGTACGAGCGTGATGAGCGGACGGATCTCGTCGAGAGGGCTGAGATCTCCGGGGCGCTGGCTGTGGCGACCGCGGATGAGGAAGGACCTCCTCATGGGCCTCGCGCTCGCGGTGATCCTGCCGGTGGCCGGGGTAGGGCTGATGAGAGCCATCGGGATCTTCGACCGGCTGCCGGCTGCCCCGTTCTTCGTCGCGGTCATCGCAGCGACGCTCGTCGGGCGTCTCAGCGCCGGCGTGCTCGCATCGTGCCTCTCGAGCGTGCTGATCGTATGGTTCGAGCTCCCGGTCGGGGACGAGTCACTCGATCTCGGGGATCTGATCGGGGTCGCCGTGTTCATGACCTCCACGTTCCTGATCGCGTACTCGCTCTCCTCGACGGATGCGGCACGGGACGCTGCCGACCTCGCCGGCGCGGAGATCGAAACGTTGGCTCGCGCGCTGGCCGCCGAGCGCAACACGATGCGCCAGGTGCTGCAGCAGATGCCGAACGGGGTCGTCGTCTCCGACCGCGAAGGGAACATCATCGTGCGCAACGTCAGGTCGCTCGACATCCTCGAACCGGGCTTGGATTCAGATGGCCCCGATGACGTTCGGCAGGACTCGTGGATCGCGCGACGATCCGACGGCTCTCGCTACCGGGCACGAGAGCTCCCGCTCGATCGGTCACTGCGCACCGGAGAGGTGGTGCTCGGCGAGCGGATCGAGATCGAGCGCCACGACGGCACCGTCGTGACGATCGAGGTCGATTCCGCCCCGATCCGATCGACGGACGAAGAGGCGATCGAGGGAGCCGTCAGCGTGTTCCAGGACGTGACAGAGCGGATCGAGACGCAGGCGCGGCTCGCCGCTTCGACCCGACGCCTGCAGCAGCTCCAGGCCGTGACCGACGCGACCTTGTCCGGACTGGGGTTCGACGATCTCGCCCAGCGGCTCCTGGGCACGCTCCGGGCAGTGCTCGAGACGGATTCCGCCACGCTGTTGTTGCTCGACCGATCGGGGACCGAGCTCGTGGAGCACTCGACGGTCGGCGTCGAGACGGACGGCCCCGCCGTGACGGTTCCGCTCGGGCTCGGCATCGCGGGCAAGATCGCGAGCACCGCCACACCGCTCGTGGCGGACGATCTCTCGACGTTCGAACCGAAACGCCACTGGCTCACCGACGTCATGAGCTCGCTCATGGGTGCTCCGCTCGTTTTTCGGGGCGAGGTCAGGGGGGTGATCCACGTGGCGACACGGGATCCGAGGCGTTTCTCCGTCGACGAGCTCGAGGTCCTCGAGCTCGCTGCGAATCGGATCGCCTCGGCACTCGAGCGAGCGTCGCTGGCCGACGGCCGGGCGGCGATGGCTCAGGCCCTCCAACGCAGCCTGCTGCCTAAGTCCCTGCCGGAGATCCACGGGGTCGAGCTGGCAGCGCTCTACCGGCCATTCTCGCCGGACGACGAGATCGGAGGGGACTTCTACGACGTGTTCCCCCACGGCGACGGTTCGTGGGCCGTCGTGGTCGGCGACGTGTCGGGCAAGGGACCGGGCGCGGCCGCCGTGATGGGGCTCGCCGCACATACGTTGCGCGCCTCGGGCCGGTACGAGTCCCGGCCGAGCGCCGTGCTGAGGGCCTTGAACGACGCCCTGATCGGGGCGGAGTGGGTGAGCGCGGAGCGGTTCTGCACGGTGTGCCAGATGCGCCTGCGACCGGGACCCGATCAGCTCCGTGTTACCCTCTGCCTCGCAGGGCACCCGATGCCCTATCTGATATCGGCCGATGGTTCCGTCGAGCAGGTCGGAGCCGCAGGCACGATACTCGGCTCGTTCGCCGATCCGAACCTCCACGACGTCTCTTTCGACCTCGGGCCCGGAGACGCATTGATCGCGTTCACCGACGGGCTGATCGAGCATCGGGACGTCGGCGTCGAGACCGGCGAACGCCGGCTGCGGGAGTACCTCTTCGGATGCAGCGGCCGCCCGGCTGAGGAGGTCGTCTGGGGCATCGAGCATCGTCTCTTCGATGAGTCCTTGCCCGACGACGACATCGCGCTCGTCGTCGTCAGGAGGCCCTGAGGGCCGGCAACAGCTCTCTCTCGGCGAACGCCGTGAATCCCTCTTGGTCTTCGCCCACCTGATGGAACCACACGCCGTCGTAGCCTGCCCGATCGAAGGCCTCGACGGATCCGAGGTAGTCGCCCAGCTCGGGCCCCAAGACGACACTGGGCCGCAGGTCGTCTTCCCGTACGAGCCTGGTCGCATCCTCGAAGTGCTTCGGGAGCGCGAGCTCCGTGTTCAGAGACCCGGCCAGCGCCAGGTTGGGCCAGCAGCGCATGACCGTGTCCATCGCCTCGTCGGGATCCTCGTTCCAGCACACCGTGATCTCGCCGTACGCGATCCGCCCGCCGCCCCCCTCGGCCCGGTAGGTCGAGAGCAGGTCGGCGTCGGGTGCGGTGCCGATCAAGCCGTCTCCGATCTCTGCGGCGAGGGATACGGACTCGCTCCCGCTCGCGGAGACGAGCACCGGCGGCGGGTCCTCGGGCACCGAGTAGAGCCTGGCGCTTTCGACCACGTAGTGCTCCCCACGCATCGTCACCATCTCTCCCGACCACAGGGCACGCATCGCGGCGACGGCCTCGCGGAGCATGTCACGACGAACGTCGGGCCGCGGCCAACGTTCGCCGGTGACGTGCTCGTTGAGGTTCTCACCGGTCCCGAGGCCGATGAACGAACGCCCCGGCATCATCGTGGCAACGGTCGCGGCCGCCTGGGCGACGATCGCCGGATGGATCCTGATCGTCGGGCAGGTCACCCCCGTGCCCACCTCGATCCGCTCGGTCGCGGTCGCGATGCCGCCCAGCACCGTCCAGGCGAACGGGCTCTCCCCCTGTTCGTCGATCCACGGGTGGAAATGGTCGGAGAGCGCAGCGAAGTCGAATCCCGCCTCCTCGGCACGCACCGCATCGTCCACGAGTTCGGTCGCCGACCGCTCCTCAGCGCACAGCTTCAGACCGAACTTCATGAGTCCTCGACCTCCTGGTCGGCAACGCGACTACCGATACCCGCGCCTGCGGCTTCTACACCGAGGCCGCTGACGTTTCGCTGAGGTCCGCAGTGGGAACGCGAAGGCTATGAGCGACCCGGCTTCCCGACGCATCGGATCCCGGATCCGGCGGCGCCTCGGCGTCTCGCTGCTGATCGGGCCACTTCTCGGTCTCGCGGTCGGCGCCCTCATCGCGTCGCTGGCGTTCGACTCGTGGGGCACCGGCAGCATCATGGTGCTCATCGGCGCGATGATCGCCGGGACGATGCTGGCGCTGCTCTGGGGTGGCTACTCCAGCCTGGAATCTCCGGACCCCGGGCAGGAGCCTTCCGACACCGAACGACCGATCGCCGACCGCTCCCAGCTCATCCGGGAGGAGTCCAGGGAGCCGCTCGATGGGGCGGACGAACAGCATTTGCGCGACGGAGATCGAGGGTAGCGAGCTGCCCGTGCGACGACTCGTCTGCATCGTGTGCCAGGACCAGGTCCCGCTCGAGGGGTCCGAGGTCGGCTGTCGCTGTGGCCGCTCCGCTGCGAGCCTCGGCACCGATGGTTGGGGATACATCGGTCCGGCCATGGTGGCCGTGGCCATGTCCGTGCACGAACCGTCGGCTCGCCGCATGGAAGAGCGGCTCGTGGCGATGCCGGACGACGACGTCAGTCATCGATCGGCAGTCGGGCCTCTGTTGTGAGCGAGCGCGCCGACGCAGGGACCTGTCCGGTCTGCTCGCGAGGCACGATCACGGACATCGTCTACGACGCCGTCCCCGGTACGCGGGAACCGGTCCAACGAGCCGATAGCGCCCAGCTCGTGATCTATTCCTGTGGGCATCGCGTGCCGGGCCCGTCGCTCGCCACCGCCGACGAGGAACGACTGGACGTCGAGCGTCGAGCGTCCACGGACACGGTCGACCCCGGACCGTCACCGCCGCCCGAGGACTGACCGCCGGCCGAGAACGCTACGCCGCTGCGGCCCGCTCGTCGTCGCCTGCGAGCAGGTCGAGCACCGCGCGCTCGACAGGCTCGCGCGCAACGTCATCGTCCGCCGAGGCGGCCCTGGCCAAGGCCGGAGCGATGGTCCGGCCTTCCTTGAAGCGGTCGAAGATCCGAGGATCGATGTAGGAGGCGCGACACACGGCCGGCGTGTTGCCCATGTGTTCGGCGACCCGGGCGACGGTCGCGGCGATCGCTCGTCTTCGGGACGCCTTCGATGCCTCGACGTCGGCCTGGGCGATGTCGATCGCGGCCAGCATCGTCGCGTGCCACGTTCGGAAGTCCTTCGCGGAATGGTCGGGGCCGAGCAGGTCCTTCAGATACGTGTTGACGTCGGCCGATCGGACGTCGCGCCAACGTCCGGCTTCCCGGTAGGCGAGGAGCTCGACCCCCCCGCTGCGCCGACGCTTCATGCGATCCAACAATGGCGTGAGCCTGGCATCGCGCACCTCGTGCACGCGCCGGGCGCCGCCCTTGCCCACATAGTCGAAGATGATCCTGGGCCCATCGATCGACACGTCGCTCTTGCGGATCGTGGCCAGGCCGAACGAACCGTTGGCGTCGGCGTAGACCTCGGAGCCGATGCGGAACGTCGTCCGGTCGAGCAGCCGTACCGCGACCGCCATCACCCGTTCTTTCGGAAGGCCTTCGAGGTCGAGATGTGCGTCGATCGTCGATCGCATGCCGGGCAGCGATCCGGCGAACTCCTCGATCCGTCGGAACTTCCGGATGTCCTGACGTTCGCGCCAGGCGGGATGGTAGAGGTACTGGCGTCGTCCTGCTCCGTCGATTCCGGCCGCCTGCAGGTGTCCCTCGGGGTCGGGGCAGATCCACACCCCCTCCCAGGCCGGCGGGATCGCCAACGCCTGGATGCGCTCGAGCACGACAGCGTCGCGGACCGGCCGACCTCGAGCGTCTTCGTAGGAGAATCCTCTCCCACGACGGCGGCGTGCGATACCCGGGGTCGACGGGTCGACTCGATGGAGACGTGGCACCCGGCTCACATTGCCCACGTTCCATCGGGAGCAAACTCCGCCAGGTTTGGCGACCCCGCGCCGGTGGTAGACGGATGAAAACGATCACTGCGAGGAGGACTCGATGACCGCGCTCGTGCGACACGTGATGACGGAATCTCCGAAGAGCCTCTCGGCGTCGATGTCTGCGGCCGATGCCGCCGGGGTGATGGCCAATTTCAACGTCGGTGCCGTGCCCGTCATCGACGAGGAAGGCAGCCTCGCGGGCATCGTGACCGACCGTGACATCGTCACGAGGGTGGTCGCCCACCGACAGGATCCGACCGGGATCCCGCTCGGTGAGTTCGCGACGAGATCCACCGTCGAGGTCTCGCCCGACACCGAGCTCAGCGACGCGAACCGCCTGATGGCCGAGCACCGGGTCCGAAGGCTGCCGGTCACGAAGGACGGCGAGCTCGTCGGTATCGTGTCGCTCGGCGACGTCGCCCTGGCTCTCGCATCGAAACGGAGCGTCGGGGAGACGCTCGAGGACGTGTCGGTATCCGAGGCCACGCGAACACAGAACGAGGGTCCGGCCCAGGGCACCCCCGAGCGCGTGCGCGAGCCTCGGAACGTCAGCTGAGCGCAGGCTCGCCGGTCGGTCAGCCCTGCGCCTGACGACGGAGCTTCTCGAGGGTCTGGGTGAGGATGCGCGAGACGTGCATCTGGCTGACGCCGACGTCCTGCGCGATCTCGCTCTGGGTGAGCCCACGGAAGAACCGCAGGAAGAGCACGCGTCGATCTCGAGGTGAGAGCTCCGCGACGGCCGGAGCCAGCGACGACCACTCCTCGAGCAGCTCGAGCGAGGGGTCATCGCTGCCGATCGACTCCGCCGGCGCCTTCCCCTCACCTCCGATCGGCGCATCGAGCGACGTCGTCGAGTAGGCCTGCACGGCCTCCATCGCGTCGGCGATGTCGTCGGTCGAAACGTCGAGGTGCTCGGCCAGCTCGGGGATCGTCGGTGAACGTCCGAACGACTGCGTCAGCTCGGGCAACACCCGATTGACGCGAACGGCGATCTCCTGCATGCGCCGCGGCACCCGCAGGGCCCATCCCTTATCCCGGAAGTGTCGCTTCAGCTCTCCGACGATCGTGGCCGCAGCGAACGTGGAGAAGCGCACGTTGCGGGACGGATCGAAACGGTCGATCGCGTTCAGCAGGCCGACGTTGGCCACCTGGTTCAGATCCTCGAGCGGTTCGCCTCGACCGGCGAAGCGTCGGGCCAGGTACTCGGCAAACTGGACGAACCGCATGGCGATCTCGTCACGCGCGGCTCCGTCGGGGAGTCGGGCGAACAGCGCCGCGACCTCGAGGTCGTCGTCCACATGGCCCGAATCGGCGGCCACGTCCGGGTCGATCCGTTCACTCACCGTGGCACGGCCCGCACGAGAAGCTCGATCCCGCGGTGGCCGTCGATCTCGATCACGTCTGCTTCATCGGTCAAACCCTCGATCAAGCGCCACGCGATCCCGCTCCGCTCCTCGGGACCGGTCTCGGGGCCGGTCGCGTCACCCCCTTCGACCCAAAGCGCGAGGCGGAGGCCGTCGGCGACCGGCTCCAGATCGGCATGGAGGCGTGTCCCGGCGTTCCCCGCCGTCAGGAGCAGTGCCGAAGCCTCGGCGGCCGCGATCCGAAGATCGTCGACCGAGTCGTACGACAGGTCGAGCTTCGAGGCGACGCTCGCCACGACGGCCCGGACGATCGAGATCGAGCCGGGATCGGCCGGCATCGCCAGCCGCACGGACCCTTTGAGCGTGTCCACGCATTCCTTCCTTATACTGTCCGGTCGAGTGACGCCAGATCCAGCGCCGCTCCTAACGATAGGAGTTGTCCGTGGAACCGTCGTTCGAAACGCGGAGTCGGGGGACGTGGACGGTCATCGAGGTGCGCGGCGAGCTCGACCTCTCCACGTCCGATGCCCTGCGGTCCGCCCTCGACGGCACGTTCGGCGACGATCCACCCCGCATCGCGATCGACCTCACCGACGTGACGTTCATGGACTCGAGCAGCCTCGGTGTGCTGGTGGCGGCCCTCGAGCGTGCTCGCGAGCGCGACGGTGAGCTGCGCTTGGTCGGCGTGCAGGGCTCCCCGGCCAAGGTGATCGCTCTCACCGGACTCGATTCTGCGTTCACGATCGAGGCCTCGGTCGACGATCTGCCTGCGTGAGAACCAGCTCCCGAGGTTCGGAGACCGTTGCCGAGGTTTGAAGGCGGGCGGGTTCCGGTATTGATCCATGAGGACGATGCCAGTCTTTCCCGCGAGATGTAGGTGACTAAGAACGTCGTGATGCAACTCGACCCTACCCCTCGAGCGGTCAAGCGCGCCCGTGACGCGATGGATCGCTTCCGCGGACGGCTCCCGGACCGAACCATCGAGGATGCCCGGCTGTTGATCAGCGAGCTCGTGGCGAACAGCCTTCGCCACGCTTCGCTTCGACCGGATCAGCCGATCGAGATCTCGCTCCATCTCGACGGCCGTCGATTGCGGGTCGAGGTGGTCGACGAGGGGCCGGGTTTCGAGCTGCACCCGCGCACGTTCGACGCCCCGCCCGGCACGGGTTGGGGGCTCTTCCTCGTCGCCCAGCTCGCCAGCGCCTGGGGGACGCGGAGCGACGGGATGACCCACGTGTGGTTCGAGCTGGAATCCCCGGACGGAACCGCCATCAGGCCCTGAGCCCTCCCGTCGCTCCCGTGTTTCGGGCACGACCGACCCGGGTATCCGTGCCCGCGCACGCTTCCTCGGCCGCATGAACGTGAACCTGGAGGGAGGAACGCCCGATGGCGATGATCGAGATCGACGAGGTCGTGCGAGGACGGATGGTCGGGACGGGGGCCTCGAGCGGAGCGGTGCACCCTCGAGATCGGGTCTGCGCAGACGAGGCATGCACGACCGTCCTGTCCATCTACAACCCTCGCCGCCTGTGCTGGCAGCACGAGCAGCCGCACCCATACGTTCTGCAGGCTCCGAGGAAGCGGCGCAAGGACGCGCGGGTCGCCGATCGCCGATTCCGGGACGTCCGGATCTGAGCATGGCTTCACCGCCACGAGGTGTGCGGCGGCCCCCCCTGCCGCATACGCCGGCCCGGGGCCGGAGGCATGAGCGCGAGCCCACGCCTCCGCCCCGACCGCCGGCACCGCCGCAGCCGGGGCCGACACCCATTCCGCCGCCGCAGCCGGGGCCGACGCCTCCGCCGGCACCGCCGCCCGAGCCGTCGCCGGTCCCGCCGCCGCCGACCGTCTGATCCGGCGCGGGAGCCGCCGGGGTGCCCGGGTACGATGCCCGGGCATGAACCCGGTGAAAGCAGCCTTGCTGTGGGCATCGCAGAGTCCGTCGCTGGGAACCAGCCTTCCTCGTATGCGGTTCGTGCGGCGATCGGTCGCCCGGTTCATGCCCGGCGAGTCCGCGGAGGAGGCGTTGGCCGCCGCCGAGCGCATGGCGGACGAGTTCGGGGTGACGGCCGCCTTCACACGACTCGGGGAGAACACCGGTGACCTCGCGCTGGCGGCGAAGGCGTCGGGTGAATACCTCCGGCTACTCGACCGGATCGAGGAGACGGGGCTCGACGCCGAGGTCTCGGTCAAGCTCACACAGCTGGGGTTCGACCAGGATCCCGCCGTGACGGCCACGCACATCGAGCGGCTCGTAGACCGCTCAGCGGAGCTCGGTCGCACCTGCTGGATCGACATCGAGTCGGCGAGCTATGTCGACGGCACGGTCGACCTCTACGAGAAGCAGCTCCGTCGCTCCCCGAACGTCGGCCTGTGCCTGCAGGCCTACCTTCGGCGCACCTATGACGACATCGTGCGCCTGCTGCCGGCCGGTCCGTCGATCAGGCTCGTCAAAGGCGCCTACCGGGAACCCGCCGAGCTCGTCTTCACGTCGAAGGCCGCGATCGACGAGAGCTACTTCCGCCTCGCCCAGCACCTGGCCGCCGGCGGGTGCCGTCGGCTCGTGCTCGGCTCGCACGACACCGACCTGATCGCCCGCATCGAGCACGAGCTGGGCGGACACGAGCGGTTCGAGATCGCGATGCTCTACGGCATCAGGGTCGACCAGCAGCGGCGCCTCGCGAGGAAGGGACATGCGGTCCGGACGCTGATCTCCTACGGCCCGTCCTGGTACCCATGGTTCATGCGTCGCATCGCCGAGAAGCCGATCGAGAACTCGCTGCTGGCACTGCGCAACCTCTTCTGATCCCGCGACGCTCGTAGACTCCGCCCATGATCCGCCACCTGCAAGGATCGATCGCGGCAGCGCTCACGCCGATGCGTGACGGCGGGCGCGCCGTCGACGTCGCGGCGATCCCCCGCTACGCGGCTTTCCTCGCCGCCGGGGGTGTCGACGGCGCGCTGGTGTGCGGCACGACCGGCGAAGGCATGCTCCTCGACGTCGCCGAACGTCGGTCGGTGGTCGAGGCGTTCGTCTCCGGCGTTCCGGCGGGCTTCGACGTGGTGGTGCACGCGGGAGCCCAGACGACTCGCGACACGATCGCGCTCGCCGCGCACGCACAGAGCGTGGGCGCGGAAGCGGTTGCCGTGGTCGCGCCTCCGTACTACCCGCTCGATGACGACGAGCTCACGCGACATCTCGTGACGGCCGCGAACGCGGCCGACCCGCTTCCGTTCTACGTGTACGAGTTCGCGGTGCGCAGCGGGTATGCGATCCCGCCCGCGGTCGTCTCGCGGGTGAGCGCCTCGGCACCGAACGTGGTGGGCATGAAGGTCTCCGACACACCGTTCGCGGCAGTCGAGCCGTACCTGGACCTCGGCCTCGACGTGTTCATCGGGTCGGAGCCCTTGGCGCGCGAAGGCATGGCAGCGGGCGCGGTCGGCTGCGTAAGCGGTCTGGCCGCCGCCTTCCCCGAGATCGTGGCGGCCCTCGTGCGCGACCACAGCGAGTGGGCGCACGAACAGGTCGGCAGGCTGCGCGACGATCTCGCGGGCGTCCCGTTCCATGCCGCCCTGAAGCAGGTGCTGATCTCGCGTGACGTGCTGGTGACTCCCGACGTGCGCCCGCCCCTGAGGGGACTCTCCGTCGATGAGCGCCGGCGCGTGCTGGCGCTCGCCAGCGACCTCGCGTCCGTGGGGAGCTAGGACGGCTTCTCGCGCACCGGGGCCGGCCGGGCCTCGTCGGTGCGCACGAACGAGAACGTACCGTCGGGCTCGAGCACGCCGTACCGCACCTGTCGCAGATCCTCGATGCCCTGAGCCCGCGCCGAGGACACGACTTCCTCCTCGGAGAGACGCTCGATCGCGATGACGTCCTGCAGGATCGAGCCGTCTTCGACGACGACGACGGGCACGCCCTCGATGACCCGTGTCGACCCCCTCCACCGGAACCCGATGTAGGACGTCGCGACCACGAGCAACGCGATCGTGCCGACGGCCAACATCGAACCGGTGACCGACATGTCCTCCTGCGTCACGCCCTGCTGCACGAGGTCCCCGATCGTCACGATCAGCACGAGCTCGAACGCCGTCATCTCGGCCAGCTCCTTCTTGCCGATCACACGTGTGATCATCCACAGGAACAGGAAGGTCGCCGCCGCTCGCAGGACGATCTCCATCAGGGCATTACCACCGTTCTGTACTCGACCGAGAGCGGGGGGAGGCCGTCGGTCTCGAGCGTGGTCCTGGCATGTGAGCCGAGGCCGAACGTCGGAGAGGCCCGGCCGTCGAACCGCACCGTGAACTCCCGGCGATCCCCGGGCGGCTCGAACGACAGCAGCAGCGCGTCGCCGCGGATCTTCGTGGAGGACGGCTCCGGATACCACTGGTTGAAATCGAAGCGCTCGAAGTACTCCGCCGACGTCGCGATCGTGATCGGCCCTTCGAACCCATCCGAGGACCGAACCACGGCCGTCCACGGCGTCTGGAGGCCTGAACGAGTGACCGCGGCGTACGAAACCTCGAGGGTCACACCGTCCTGTGACGCTCCGGCGACACGCACCCACACGCCGAACAGGTTGAGCAGGCCTGCGACGACGAGCAATCCGAGGGCGGACAGTCCCACACGCCGCAGCGCCCGCTGTCGCCGAAGCCGCCCGATCGGCACCGGATCGGGCCGCGTGGAGACGCCGGCCGCGACTCCCCCCGCCCGCGCGGCCATCGAGCCCTCAGCGGTCCTTCCGGCCGGTGCGGCGGTTGACCGCCCGAAGCAGCTGCTCCTTGTTCAAGCGGGAGCGGCCCTCGATCCCGAGATCCTTGGCTTCCTCGTACAGTTGATCGCGTGTGCGGCCGCCGGCCCCTCGGTGCGACCGGAGTCCGCCGCGTCGTCCGCTCGAGATGTCCGAGCGCGACGCAGGAGAGCTCTGCTTCGCCTCCCCGGAGCGGGCGCGCTCCTTGTTCACCGTGCGGGCAGCGATCTCCTCAGCGGTGTCCTCCGAGCGGCCGCGTTCCTTGAGCCCGGCCTTGATGTGCTCGTACTGGCGCTCCCGCTTGTCGCTCCATGCTTGCTGTGGCACCGCGGCCTCCCTTCCTACGGCGTCCCGAAGGCGCGATGTTGCTCGTCCCTCCCTTCCCGCCACGGGCCGCCGCGAAACACCCGCCCAGGGCCCTGGAGGCGGCCAACGTCGACGATCCCGATCGGTACACCCGTTTGGCTGAGACCCACGACGGGAAGGGCAAGCACGCGGCATCCTGCCGCACGAGGAGGCTGACCGGCATGAACGCACTGATGCTGCTGAAGCAGGACCATGATGAGGTGAAGTCGATGCTCTCCGACCTCGAGAGCACGACCGAACGGGCGGTGAAGACCCGCACCGACGGACTCGCGTCGCTGAAGGCCGAACTCGAGGTCCACGAGGCGATCGAGGAGGAGATCTTCTACCCGGCCCTCAAGGAGCACCCGAAGACGAAGGACCTCGCACTCGAGGGCTATGAGGAGCACCACGTCGTCGACATGGTGATGGCTGAGATCGAGGACGTCGCGCCGAGCGACGAGACCTGGATGGCCAAATTCACCGTGATGAAGGAGAACCTCGAGCATCACATCGAGGAAGAGGAAGGCGAGATGTTCGAGCAGGCCGAACGGGTCTTCGACGACGACGAGCTCGACGACCTGGGCGAGCGGATGCAGGCGCGCAAGG
Source organism: Actinomycetota bacterium (assembly GCA_035711865.1). Classification (GTDB taxonomy): domain Bacteria; phylum Actinomycetota; class UBA4738; order UBA4738; family HRBIN12; genus JAOUEA01. Next base: position 2,699 of record DASTBT010000035.1, on the reverse strand, counting down.
ACGAGCTGAAGGCGGGGAGCTCCGCATGAGCGAGCGGCGGAAGCAGGGCGGCGACGGCGAGACTGGCGTGTGTCACATCTGCGGGCAGACCTTCCCGACCCAGGAGGAGCTCGCCGGGCATCTCCGGGAGCAACACGACCAAGACGCGCTCGGCGACCTCGTCGAGTGAGGTCCTCGAGGGCTCCGCACGCGGGCGGGCGAGTCACGGAGGAGGAAGCCATGCCGAAACGACGGGCGAACGTCAGGAACGAGAAGCAGTACGAAGCGCTCAAGGACAAGGGCATGTCCAAGGAGCGAGCGGCGAAGATCGCCAACTCACCCGGTGCCTCGAAGCGGGGCGGCAAGAAGTCCGGCTCGGGGGGCAGCTCGAAACAGGGCGGCACCGCCGCGCAGAAGAAGGCCGCCGGACGGAAGGGCGGCAAGGCGACCGCGAAGCGCTCCTAGCGAGCCTGGAGGTTCCCGCGGATCAGGGTCCGAATCGGTCGGTGCTGCGTCGGACGCGGACCCGGAGTCCCGACCAGGCGGGCCCTTCAGCGCTCGAGGAGCGCCGCGAGCCGCTCGGCGTCGCGGACGGCGGCACCACCGGGATCGTTGTTGAAGTACACGTAGGTTCGGTCCGCGGGCAGCTCCTCGATGCGCCTGGCCCACCTGGCGAGGGTCATGTGCCGGTATCCCGGACCGAGCAGCGAGCCCTGGTGGAAGCGGAGGTAGCTCCAGCCCCCGGTCACGATCAACGGAGGGCGCGCGCGGGGGCGATGGGCGATCACGGTGGCGGCGCCAGCGCGGTCGAGCGCTGACCACACGTCGTCGTCATGCCAGCTCGGGTGCCGGAACTCGAACGCCGCGCGCATGCCGCTCGGCAGGACCGACAGGAACTCCCCGAGCAGGGAGAGGTCGCGAGAGAAGTTCGGCGGGAACTGGCACAGTACCGGCCCCAGCGCAGGCCCCAGTCGGGTCGCCGCGTGCCAGAACCGTTCCACCGGATCGGCCGGCTCGCGCAGCCGCCGGAGGTGGGTGAGGTACCGGCTCATCTTCACCGCGAAGACGAATCCGTCCGGCACCTGCCGGGACCAGCCTTCGAAGGTCTCCGGAGAGGGCAGTCGGTAGAACGAGGCGTTGATCTCGATCGTCGCGAACCGGCGGCTCAGGTGGTGCAGCCACGCCCGCTGCGGCAGGCCGGCAGGGTAGACCCGGTCCCGCCAGTCCCGGTACACCCAGCCACTCGTCCCGACCGAGATCGACGTCGTCTCGCGAGCCGCTGGCTCGGTCGCGGTCCGGGTCATGCGACGTCCACCCTCCCTCTCATCGACGCGATACGAGGCCCCGGTCATGGGCCGCTGACCATCGCTCGCGCGGCTCCTCCTCGAACGTGAACACCGCGTACGCCCGCTGGATCACCGACATCGCCACGTTCCGCACCGGGACCCCACCGCGCGTCGTGCCGTAATGCTCCCCTCGATGCGCGTGCCCGTGGACGATGAGATCGACGCCCGCCCGGTCGCAGGGCTCGGCCAGCAGGTAGCTGCCGAGGAAGGGGTAGATCTCGGGGGGCTCGCCCTTCAGGGTCTCCCTGATCGGTGAGTAGTGCAGGAGCACGATCCGCAGGTCGGTCTCGAGCGAGGACAGCTCGCGGTCGATCGCGTCGGCCCGCTCTTGGGTGTGGCGCACGAACGCCTTCATCTCCTCCTCGCCGAACTCGGTGGCCATGGCGCCCTCGAAGCCCCCGGCGAACCCCTTCGCCCCCACCACGCCCACGCTCGTGCCGCGGACGTCGACCGTGTGGGCCTCGCCCTCGAGCACGACGACCCCGGCGTCGAGCAGCACGGCCCGCAGCGGACCGGGAGCACCGGCATGGTGGTCGTGGTTCCCGAGCACCGCGAGCACCGGAACCTGCAGTCCCTCGAGCTCGCCCACGAGCACGGCCGCCTCCTCGACCTGACCCCCCTTCGTGAGATCGCCGGCGAGCAGGAACACATCGGCCTGATCGGGCAGGTCCGCCAATCGGGGACGCAACGTGCCGGTTGAGTCGAGACCGACGTGAACGTCCCCGACCGCAGCCACACGGATCACGAGATGCGTTCCTCCCCGCCCGTCGGGTCGTAGTCGGCGACCACGGTGCGATTGTCGATCTCGTGATCGGGGCATGCCTCCGAGAGCACGAGCGCCACGGAATCCCGGCGCTCCCCGGTGGGGACGACCCCGTTCACCTCGATCAGCTTCCCGGCGACGGCGACGTCCAGCTCGGGCTCGTGGACCCGAGGATCGCTCGCGAGCATCTCCTGCAGGTGGGCGGCCAGATACACGGCGTCCTCGTCGCGTTCGGCGGCGTCGGGACGTTCGGTCATAGCGACGAACCTGCGTCGTCGTGGACGGCTGCCCACAGCTGGGCCATCGGCTCGCTCGGCACCACGAGGTCGACCGAGGATGCGAAGAGCAACAAGCTCAACGTGCGACGAGCGCCGTGCTGAAGAGCCCGCGTGACGAGGTAGTGCCAATCGAGATCTGCCCTCGACAGGATGCCGAGCGCGTCGTACCAGTACCGAGCGGTGTCCTCCGCCGCCGCGCTCGCCTTCATCACGAGCAGGTCCTCGGGAGGAGCGATCGGCAGACGCCTGCCTCGGAAGGTGCCGACCGAGGCGCGTCGCAGCATCTCGTCGTCGAGCAGGATGTCCCGCGACGTCCGGAAGATGATGTCCACC
>DASTBT010000034.1:0-17096 GCA_035711865.1 Actinomycetota bacterium | reverse complement strand
TCGAGGGCCGCCCGGATCAGCTCGCCGGTGCCCCGGGTCGTGGCGCGCAACGGATCCCGCCGCCCCTCGCCGAGCAGCGCGAGGCCGGAGGCCAGGGCCATCTCCACCACCCCGACCCGCCCGTCGTGCGCCTGCGCGACGCCGAACGCGCCATCCACCGGGTCGCCCAGCGGCCCACTGACCTGCCGGCGCTCGATCCTGCCCCCCAGGGCCGCCGTCAGCGTGTCCATCGTGCCCTCCCCGCCGTCGGCCATGGGCGCGAGGTCGAGGTCGTCGCCGGGACGGGCCCGGCGCCAGCCGGCCGCCACGGCATCGGCGGCCTGGCGGGCGGTCAGCGTGCCACGGAACTTGTCCGGAGCGACCAGGACGCGCATGGCGGGGACTGTACAATCCCGCCCGGCCGGCCCGATACGAGCCGAGCCGTTCGCCGGGAGCATCGTTCCGGCGCCTGGGATCCGGCCCGAGGAGGAGCGTCGGTGAGCCTCGAACGCGAGGAGTTGCTCGGCATCGCGCACGCCGAGCGCCAGCGTCTCGGTCGCATGATCCAGTACGCGGATCCCGGCACCTGGGAGCAGCCGAGCGCCGCCGAGGGCTGGTGGAACCGAGACGTGATCGCGCATCTCGCCGCCGGCGACACGATCGCGGCCCAGCTCGTCGCTGGAGAGGAGCCCGCGGAGCTCGTTGCGTGGCGCGCCGATCACCCCGACGTGCCCTTCGACATCGATGCCTTCAACGACTGGACGGTCAGCCGCCGATCTGGGCTCGACACGCGCGAGGTGCTGACGTTGTGGGGCCGGGCGGCCGACTCGTTCCTCGCCCACTGCGCATCGATCTCCGACGACGACTGGGCCTCGGAGCGGTTCGACTACATCGCGGGGCCGATCGCCGCGCGCTACCTCGTGCAGACCCGCGTCGTGGAATGGTGGCTCCACGGCGAGGACGTGAGGGCCACGAACGGACTCGAGCCGAACTACGAGCACTGGCCCGTCTTCCTCACGATCGATCTCTCGGTCCGCATGCTGCCGTGGTCGCTCGGGCGCGACGGATACGACCTCTCCGGGCTCACCGTGAGGGTCGACGCCGAGGGGGCCGGCGAGGGCTCGTGGCACTGGGGTCTCGGATCAGGAGAGACTCCCTCGGCACGCAAGGCCCCCGACGCCACGATCGCCGGCAGGGCTCCCCAGCTGGCCCTCGTCGCGGGTCAACGCCTGAAGCCCGACGACGTGTTGAGCTCGGGGGCGGTGGTGCTCGGCGGCGATCGCCAGCTCGCCGACACGGTCTTGCGGCACCTGCGCGCCTTCCCGTAGACGAGCGAGCTCAGCGTGTGACGAGGAGACGCCGCACGGGCCGGGGCTGCGAGCCGAACCGGTACTTGTAGGCGTAGTCTCCCTTCAGCAGGTCGAACCCGGTGCATCCCTCCGCGATCGCGAGCCGGATGTCCTCGGCCACCAGCACCATGCCGGGCGCGAGATCGCCCCACGAGCGATCGAACGCCGAGTTGTACAGCGACGACGTGCCGCCCCAGACGAACCCGATCGTGCCGGCCGCCAGCTCGCCGCCCACATCGATGAAGGTGAGCCGGAACACCCCGTCGGCCAGGAACTCCTCGCCGAGTCGGCGGAAGAAGATCTCCATCCCCGGCACCATGAACACGCCCTTGGGCCCTTCCGACGTGCGGTGCAGCTCGAGGAACCGGTCGAGGAGGTCGATCAGCGTCTCGTCGTCGGCGGTCACGACGCGGTACTCACCGGCTCCCTCGGTGAGCTTGCGGGCCTTCCGCTTGATCTCGTGCCGCTGCTTCGACGACAGCCCTTCGAGGTACTCGTCCCACGACCCTGGGAGCGGCAGGAACGGCGCGACGCCGTCGTCGTCCTCGATCGTGCCGAGCCCCTGAGCGCTCGCCGCGTCGCGGAGCAGGCCGAACCAGGGGCGGTCCTCGGGGAGCCCGCGCAGGTCGGCGTCGCGCCAGTCGTCGCGGGTCAGCAGGGCCGACCAGAGCTCCTTCGCGATCGCATCCTGTCGCTCGGGAAGCCCCACCGGCCCCATGTAGTCGGTGACCTCGGTGCCGCCGAGGAAGCGGAGGGTCTCGCCGATGCGCTCGAGCGCGCACGCGCCGACCTGCGTGCCGTCGTCCTCCTCGGCGAACGCGAGCAGCAGATGGTCCGGCTGCTCGCCGAACTCCTCCCAGTAGAGCTTCAGGTACGCGGGGGTATGGAAGAACGTTCCGGAGGGGTCGGCTTCCACCAGCTCGTGCCACCCACGACGGTGGAAGTCTCGGCCGTCCTCGCTGAACACGATGCGCATGTCCGGACCATGCTACGGAACCGGCGAAGCAGGCCCCGTGTGCCCCTCACCAGCTGCCGCCGCCGCCACCGCCGCCGCCGCCACCGGAGAACCCTCCGCCCGAGAACCCGCTCGAGCCGGAGCCTGAGGGGGTCGAGGCGATCGTGCCGCCGGTGGTGACCGCGAACCCGTCCATCGACTTGGCGAAGCTCGCATACACGAAAGGATGGGGCGAGACGTACCAGCTCGTGTCGGGCTCGACCCCGAGAGACTCGAACGCCTTCGCCCACTTCTCGGTCGCCCCGAACACGACCGCGAACGGCAGGAACCGCGTGAACACCAGCTCCTTCTCGGCCCACCGCGCCATGTGGGTCTCGGCCGTTTCGATCACCGTGCGGAAGCCCCGCACCCGCCGGAGCATCGCCGTGCCTTTCGCCGTCCGGGCGGGCATCCGCCCGGACGATGCCAGCAGCACGACGGCGCCGAGGATCAGCGGGATACCGAGCAGCCCCCAGTGGGTGAACGCGGCGAGCGCGACGGTCGCGCCGACTGCGACGACGAGGGCCAGCACCCCGAGCGCCACCCATCGGCTCCGCACCTTGTCGGGTCGCTCGCTGAACCACCTTCGCTCGACCGAATCGGCGTACAACGACTCCTGCACGCCCTTCAGCCGCTCGGCGAACGTGTTCTTCAGCTCGGAGATCGTCACCTGGGTGCCGTCGCGGAACACGCCGTTGAGCAGTCGCCGCTCGTACGTGAGCAGGTCGTCGTCCGGCGCCTCGAGGCGGATCAGCCTCCAATCCGCCTTCCCGAACCAGCCTTCCTTGGGGAGCTCCTCGATCCTCAGGTACCCGCGCACGGCCAGGTCGACCAGGGTGGCCGAGACGTCGAGCACGTTGGCCTGCTCGTCGATCAGCGTCCCCATCTGGCCGGGACGCATGTCGTCGGGCGGTGCGAACTCGACCGGCGCCGAGGCTCCGGCCTCGCCGATGGGAACGGCTTGCTGCTCGCCGGTGGGGTTGCCCATGACCTGGTCGACCTGCGAACCGCGAAAGCGGCGGTCGCGTCCGCGACGCCACGCCATGGCGACGACACCCCCGACCGCCGCGAGACCGAGCGCTCCGCTGACGCCGACCGTCGCCGGTGTCGCTTGGAACGCCCGTGCAAGGCTCCACCGCTCCTCGAGCACGGGCTCCGGAGGGGGCACCGCACCCTTCGGCAGGCCGACGACGACGGTGACGCCGCTGAACGGGCCGAGCCCCGATTGACCGAACCGCGCGCGGTTCCCCTGCGACGTCGCCCGCTGGCACGGCAGCGTCGAACCCTCGTATCCCTGGAAGCACGCCACCTGCGTGATGCGGGCGGGCGCGCGCACCTGCACGTCGGCGCGCTCGATCGGGGCCGACCACTCGGTGCCGATCGCGTTCCAATACAGCTCGACGTGATCGCGGAAGCCGTTGAGCGCGGCTTCCACACGGTACGTGAGCTCGTAGGTGTGACGGCCCGAGATCTCGATGTCGGGGTCTCCGACCCGGATGCGGGTGATGCCGCCGTCCACGGATTCCACCTGGTAGCCGGCAGGCGTATCCCCCGAGGCACGCACCCGGACGACCTCGAGCGGGTAGATCCGGTCGTAGGTGTCGTCGTAGCGAAGCCTCGTCGGGATGTCACGGAGGATGCCGTGCCGTTGGGCGGACCCGAAGTCGTACGCGATCGTCTCGACGATCGTGAGCGTCCCGTCCTCGCCGATGTCGATCGCGACGCCGTAGTCGGCGATGCGCTCGGCCGACTGGGCGCCGGCCATCCCGGCACCGGCCAGCAGCATCGCGATCGAAAGCGCGAGCAGGGCGAGCGGCCGTCCGGCGCCCGATGAGGTGCGGATCACGCCGCGAAGCTTAGACGGTGTGCGACCGGGCGCCGTCGGCGGTACCGGATCCGGCGAGCGCGTCCTGCAGCACGTCCCAGGCGAGCACCGCGCACTTGATGCGGATCGGATATTGGACCACGCCCTTGAGCGCCACCAGATCGCCGAACGACTCCTCGTCGGGCTCGACCTCGCCGGCCATCATGCCGCGGAACGACGCCGCCAGGGCGATGGAATCCTCCACGCTCGAGCCCGTGACCGCCTCGGTCATCATCGACGCGCTCGACTGGCTGATCGAACACCCGGCACCCTGGAACGTGACCTCGGCGACGGTCTCGCCCTCGACGTGAGCGAAGACCGTGATCTCGTCGCCACAGAGCGGGTTGTTGGCGTGGCACCGGAGCTCCGCACCCGGCAGCTCCCGCTTGTTCCGCGGGTTCTTGTAATGGTCGAGGATGACTTCCTTGTAGATGTCGTCGAGCGCCACGGTTCCCTCTCTCGCCTGCGGTCGATCGGTCAGCCGAAGATGTTCCCTGCCCGGTCGAGCGCCGAGATCATCGCGTCGACCTCTTGCTTGGTGTTGTAGACGTAGAACGACGCTCTGGCGGTGGCTGGCACCCCGTACCGCCGCATCACGAGCTGGGCGCAATGGTGGCCCGCCCGGATCGCGACGCCTTCCTCGTTGAGCACGGTGGCCAGGTCGTGCGGATGCACGTCTCGGTACCAGAAGCTCACGGCCCCGCCACGGATGCTCGCGTCCTTCGGCCCGTACACGGTGGCGCCCGCGTCGAGCAAGCGGTCGATCGCGTACCGCGTGATGTCCTCCTCGTGAGCCCGCACGTTCTGCATGCCCAACGTCTCGAGATAGTCCATCGCGGCCGCGAGCCCGACCTGCTGCGCGACCGGCATCGTGCCGGCCTCGAACTTGAACGGCGCGGACTTGTAGGTGCTGTGGTCATGGAAGACCTCGTGGATCATCTCGCCACCGCCGAGCATCGGCTCCATCGATTCGAGGACCTCACGCTTGCCGTAGAGCCCGCCGCTCGCGGTCGGACCCAGCATCTTGTGGCCGGTGAACCCGAGCAGGTCGACGTCGAGCGCCTGCACGTCGATCGGTGAGTGCGGCGCGAGCTGAGCCGCGTCGACCGCGATCACTGCGCCGACGGCATGGGCCGCGTCGGCGAGCTGCCGCACCGGCGTGATCGTGCCCAGCGCGTTCGACATGCCGGTCACGCTCAGGATCTTGGTGCGCTCGGTGAGCAGCGAGCCGAGCTGCGACAGGTCGAGCAGTCCGTCGTCGGTGAGGGGGATGTAGCGCAACGCGGCCCCGGTCACGGCCGCGGTCATCTGCCACGGCACGATGTTCGAGTGGTGCTCCATCTCGGTGATCAGGATCTCGTCGCCTTCGCGAAGGTGGGTTCGACCCCAGCCCTGCGCCACGAGGTTCATCGATTCCGTGACCCCCCTCGTGAACGCGATGCACTCGGGCTCGGGCGCGCCGAGGAAGCGAGCCACGGTCGCTCGCGCCCCCTCGTAGGCCTGCGTCGCCTCCTCGCCGAGCATGTGGATGCCTCGGTGCGCGTTCGCGTTGTGATGCCTGGTGAACTCGGCCACGGCCTCGATCACCTGGTTCGGCTTCTGCGAGGTGGCGGCGCTGTCGAGGTAGACGAGCGGGTGCTCGCCCACCGTGCGCCCCAGGACCGGGAAGTCGCGCCGGACCGCGCCCACGTCGAGCCCGGCCTCATCGTGCATGGTCTCGACGTCTCCGCTCATGTCCAGCTCCTTCGTGACCCATCGCGCACGGGGCCTTCGCTACCCCACCTCTGCGGTCGCTTCGGCCTCGAGGCCGAGCTCGGCGCGGACGCCCTCGTAGCCCTTCTCCTCCAGCTCGTGTGCGAGCTCGGCCCCGCCGGACTTCACGATACGCCCGCGCATCATCACGTGAACACGGTCGGGGGTGATGTAGTTGAGCATGCGCTGGTAGTGGGTGATCAACAGCACGCCGAGGCCGGGACCGACGAGCTCGTTCACGCCCTGTGCGACGAGCTTCAACGAATCGATGTCCAGGCCGGAGTCGGTCTCGTCGAGGATCGCGACCTGTGGCTGCAGCACCGCCAGCTGCAGCACCTCGTTCCGCTTCTTCTCCCCGCCGGAGAACCCCTGGTTCACGTAGCGGTTCACCATGGCGTCCTCGATGCCGAGCCGGTCCATCTGTTCCTTCATGTGCTTGCGGAACGCGAGGGCGCTCACCTGCTCGCCCTTGACCGCCTGGTACGCGGTGCGCAGGAAATTCACGACGCTGACACCGGGCACCTCGGTCGGGTACTGCATCGCGAGGAACAGCCCGCGCTTGGCCCGCTGGTCGGGGGTGAGCGCGGCGATGTCCTCGCCGTTGAAGACCACGTTGCCACCGGTGATGACGTATCCCGGCCGCCCCATGATCACGTTGCTGAGCGTGGACTTGCCCGAGCCGTTCGGGCCCATCAGGGCATGGGTCTCCCCTTGGCGCACGATCAGGTCGATGCCGTTGAGGATCTGCTTGCCCTCGACCGTCGCATGCAGCCCGCGGACCTCGAGGGTCGCCGGGACGCCTCCGTTGCCGTTGTCGCTCATCGTCGTCTCACACCTCGATCAGGATGTCGTCTCCGTCGGTCGTGACCGGGAACACGTCGACCGGCTGGGTCGCCGGCAACGTGCGCGGGTTCCCCGTGTTGAGGTCGAACGTCGAGCCGTGCTTCGGGCACTCGATCGTCTCGAAGTCCACGTCGACCTCTCCCTCGTCCAGGTAGTACTTCTCGTGACTGCAGATCGCGTCGAGGGCCCGGAAGCCCTCCTCACCCAGGTTCACCACGGCGATCTCACGGCCGTCGAGATGGAAGCGGCGGGCCTCGCCGGCCGGCACGTCCTTGGTCTCACACACGCGCACCGCGGTCATCGGATGCCCTCGCTGAGCTCGTCGGCGATCGCCGCCTCGGCGCCCTCGCGAACCTCGTCGATCTGCACGCGGTCGAGCACCTCCTGGAAGAATCCGGTCACGATCAGCCGCTCGGCCTCGTCGCGAGGGATGCCGCGAGACTCGAGGTAGAACAGCGCCTCGTCCTCGACCGGTCCCACGCTCGCGGCGTGCCCGCACCGAACGTCGTTGGCCTCGATCTCGAGGTTCGGGATCGCGTCGGCCTTCGCGTGCTCGCTCAGCACGATGTTGCGGCTCGTCTGCATCGCGTCGGTCTTCTGCGCCCCCGGACGCACGTAGACCCAACCCGAGTACACGGCCCGGCTGCGGTCCCGCAGCGCCCCCTTGTACAGCAGGTCGCTCGTGCAGCTCGGGGCGACGTGATCCTGGCTCGACCGGTGATCGAAGTGCTGCCGCCCATCGGCGAAGAACACCCCGAGCTGCTCGCTGAACCCGCCCGGCTCGGCGAGCTCCACCTCGGTCTCGGTCCGCGCGAGGTCGGCGCCGAAGCCCAGGCTCAGGGTGCGGAGGTCGGCGTCGCGTCCGGTGCGGGCGCGCTGGATCGCGAGGTGGGTCATGCCGGCGCCCCAGTCCTGGATCGCCGCGTAACGGACATGTGCACCGTCGCCCACGTGGATCTCGGTGACGGCGTCGCTGAAGCCCCGCGTCATGTCGGGCGAGGCGTACCGCTCGATGAACGTCACCTCGGCGCCCGGCTCGACGACGATCAACGTGTGCGGGAAGACCGCCGCCCCGTCGACGTCGACGTAGGTCAAGGTCTGCAGCGGCAGGTCGACCTTCGTGTCGGCGGGCACGTACAGGAACGTCCCGCCCGTGCGGAACGCCGCGTGCAGGGCGGTGAACCTGGTGCGCTTCGTCGGCACGAGGTCGTGCAGGTATCGCTCGACGAGGTCGGTGTGCTCGGCCGCAGCGGCATCGAGGTCGGTGAAGATCACTCCTCTGGCGACGAGCCCCGGATCGAGATGGGTCACCATCACGTCCGAATCGTGCTGGATCTGCAGCCCGGCGCGATCACCGATGGCGCCGGCGGCGCCGAGGATCTCCCCCGGCACACCGTCCAGGTTCTCGGCGCGCCCGCCCGCCGTGTAGGGGGCGAACGTGAGCGCCAGGTCCGACAGGTCCGTGTAGCGCCACTCCTCGGTCTCCTGCGACGGCATCGGGAGAGCCTGGAACTCCCCGAAAGCCTGCGTCCGAAGGTCGCCGGTGAACCCGGCAGCCTCGGGAAGCTCGCTGAGCGCGTGCGCATCGAACGTCGAGTCGGAAACGATCTCGGTGGTCACGCCTTAAATGCTACCCGTGAGGTCGGATTCGCCCAACCGTGGCTCGCGGGACCGGACTCTTGGGAAGGTGGAGTTCCCGGGGACCGCGTTCACACGGCTCGTCGGCTGCCGGCTCCCGATCCAGCTCGCGGCCATGGGCGGTGGCGTGACGACGACGGAGCTGATCGCCGCCGTCAGCGGGGCCGCCGGGCTTGGGATGCTGCAGCGTGGTGATGCACGCTCGCTGGGCGAACGGCTCGACGAGCTCGCCGATGCGAACGCCGTTCCATGCGGGGTGAACTTCGTGCCTCCTTTGGGACAGGATGACGAAGGCGATATCGAGCTCGCCGCCTCACGAACCCGGCTCGTCGAGTTCTTCTACGCCGACCGGACCCGAGACTCGTCGACCGGGTCCACGCGGGCGGCGCACTCGCCTGTTGGCAGGTGGGCTCGGGAGAGGAGGCGAAGCGGGCGGTCGACTCCGGATGCGACGTGATCGTTGCCCAAGGCATCGAGGCCGGCGGTCACATCCGTGGAGCAACCGCACTTCTGCCCCTGCTCGCTACGGTGCTCGATGCCGTCACCGTCCCGGTGGTCGCGGCTGGCGGCATCGCCTCCGGCCGATCCATGGCGGCCGCGCTCGCGGCCGGCGCGGCGGCCGTCCGAGTCGGGACACGCTTCCTCGCCACTCCGGAGGCGGGGGCACACCCCGACTACGTCGCGGCGCTGCTCGCGGCCGGAGACGATGCCACGGTCGTGACGTCTGCCTTCTCGGTGGGCTGGCCGAACGCGCCGCATCGCGTCCTTCGCTCGGCGCTCGCCGCCGCCGAGGCCTTCGAGGGCGACGTGGTCGGGGTCCTCACGACCGATGGTCGCGAGCAGCCGCTGCCTCGCCTCGCCGCCTTGACACCGAGCCGACAGGTGAGCGGGACGGTCACCGCCATGGCGATGTACGCCGGGCAAGGCGTGTCGCAGGTAACGGCGGTGGTACCGGCGGCGCAGGTTGTGACGGACCTCGCCCAGGAGGCAGCTCGTCTGCTCGCGGCGTGGGGACGGTGACCGGGCACCCCGCGGGCGCAGGACTACCTGACGCTAGCCGACCGAACCTTCCATCTGCAGCTCGACGAGGCGGTTCAGCTCGACCGCGTACTCCATCGGCAGCTCGCGCGTGATCGGCTCGATGAAGCCGTTCACGATCATCGCGGTGGCCTCCACCTCGGAGAGCCCTCGGCTCATCAGGTAGAAGAGCTGTTCCTCGCCGACCTTCGAGACCGTGGCCTCGTGGCCGAGCGCGGCCGTCTCCTCCTCGACCTCGATGTAGGGGTAGGTGTCGCTGCGGCTCTCCTCGTCGAGGATCAGCGCGTCGCAGCGCACGTTCGACTTCGCGTGGTGGGCGTCGGGCTCCACGCGGATCAGCCCCCGGTATCCCGTGCGGCCACCGTCCTTCGAGACGGACTTCGACGTGATCACGCTCGTGGTGTGCGGCGCCACGTGGATCGCCTTGCCGCCGGCGTCGGTGTGCATGCCCTTGCCCGCGTAGGCGACCGACAGCACCTCGCCGCGTGCACCCTCGCCCATCAGGTAGATCGACGGGTATTTCATCGTGACCTTCGATCCGATGTTGCCGTCGACCCACTCCATGACTGCGTCCTCGTGGGCCACGGCGCGCTTGGTCACTAGGTTGTACACGTTCGTCGACCAGTTCTGGATGGTCGTGTACCGCACCCGCGAGCCCTTCTTGCAGATGATCTCGACGACCGCCGAATGCAGCGAGTCGCCCGTGTAGATCGGGGCCGAGCAGCCCTCGACGTAGTGCACGTACGAACCCTCGTCGGCGATGATCAACGTGCGCTCGAACTGGCCCATGTTCTCGGCGTTGATGCGGAAGTAGGCCTGCAGCGGGATGTCGACGTGCACGCCGGGGGGCACGTAGATGAACGAGCCGCCCGACCACACGGCCGAGTTCAGCGACGCGAACTTGTTGTCGTTGGGCGGGATCACCGTGCCGAAGTACTCGCGCACGAGATCGGGATACTCGCGCACGGCGCTGTCCATGTCGGTGAACAGCACGCCCATCTGGTCGAGCTCGTCCTTGATCTTGTGGTAGACGACCTCGCTCTCGTACTGCGCGCTCACGCCGCCCAGGTACTTCTGCTCGGCCTCGGGAAGCCCCAGCTTGTCCCACGTGCCCCGGATGTCCTCGGGCAGTTCATCCCAGTTCGCGGCCTGCTTCTCCGTCGAGCGGATGAAGTAGTAGATGTCCTGGAAGTCGATGTCGGACAGGTCGGCGCCCCACCATGGCATCGGCCGCATCTCGAAGTAGCGCAGCGCCTTCAGGCGGAACTTCCGCATCCAGTCGGGCTCACTCTTGAGCGCCGAGATCTCCTCGACCACGCGCTCGTCGAGCCCCTTCTTCGGCTCGAAGACCGCGTGGGACGGGTCCTTCCAATCGAAGCGGTAGCCCTTGGCGAGCTCCTCGAGGTGCTCTTGTTGCGTGACGGACATCGGTGGCTGCTCCCTTGCGCCTCGTCTCGACGGAACACCGCTCGACTGCGGGCGGCGCGGCCAACACTCCGATGGTACCCGTGAGAGGGCGGGAAAGTCCATCGTGCAGGTCGGATTTGCGCGCCTGGATCGCACCCCACTACCCTTCGGGTGATCGCAGATAGAAGGAGGCAGCCCAGATGGACGGCGCGGCAAGCAGGACCAGGTCCGGTGCGAAGGTTCTCGCGGCGGTGGTCGCCATCGCGGCGATCGCGGTGGCGGCAACGACCGGCGACTCGTGGGCCGTCAGGATGATCTTGGTCCTCGTCGCGGGCGATGTATCGGTGAGGCTCTGGCGCTGGTGAACCGGCGGCGGGCCGACCTCGCCGCCCTGGCGGGGGGTCTCGCAATCCTCGTGATCTGCGCCGTCCCGGCCTCGAGCGGGCGCGTCGGCGAGGCCGAACGCTCCGTGTTCGAGGCCATCAACGGCCTGCCCGACGCCCTCGAGCCGGCGATGCTGGCGGCGCAGTTCCTCGGGGTGCTCGCGATCGGACCGGTCGTGGCGCTGGTCGCGCTCCTCGCGAGGCGGCCGCGCCTGGCGGTCGCCGCCCTGATGGTCACCGCCGGCAAGCTGGTCGCCGAGCGCATCGTCTGGGAGATCGTCCATCGCGAGCGGCCCGGGGCGACCACGGCCGACGCGATCGTGCGGGGCGGCTCACCGACCGCTGGGGTCTCGTTCGTCAGCGGGCACGTCGTGCTCGCGGCCGGGCTCGCGTGGGTCGCGGCCCCCTACCTCCGGGGCCCATGGCGGGTGCTTCCCTGGCTGCTCGTCGCGCTCGTCGCCTTCGCACGCGTGTACCTGGGCGCCCACAACCCGCTCGACGTGGCCGGAGGGTTCGGCCTGGGGGTCGCGATCGGCGGGGCCGTGAACCTCGCGCTGGGAGTGCCGCAGGCGGGGGCCGTCGAGCCCCCGCCTGCGCGGACGGCGTGAGGCCGAGCTCGGCTACCCGCCGAGCTCGACCGGAGCCCCCACCAACGAGCCGTACTCGGTCCAGGAGCCGTCGTAGTTCTTGACGTTCTCGTAGCCCAGCAGCTCCTGCAGCGCGAACCACGTGTGGCTCGACCGTTCGCCGATACGACAGTACGCCACGATCTCACGGTCGGGCGTGATGCCCTGGGACTCGTAGATCTCGCGCAGCTCGTCGGCGCTCTTGAACGTGCCGTCGTCGTTGGCCGCCTGGGCCCACGGGATGTTGGCCGCTCCCGCGATGTGGCCGGGCACCTGCGACTGCTCCTGGGGCAGGTGGTCGGGCGCCAGCTTCTCACCTCGGTACTCCTCGGGCGACCGCACGTCGACGAATCCGCTCGGACCGCCGATCTGGTCGATCACCTCGTCGCGGAGCGCACGGATCTCGGGCCGCTCGGCGCCGGAGATCGTGAAGCCGGTCGCTTCGTGGGACGGCACGTCCTGCACGAGCTCGCGGCTCTCGAGCTCCCACTTCTTCCGGCCGCCGTTGAGCAGCTTGACGGCGTCGAACCCCCGGAGCTTGAGCAGCCAGTACGCGTATGCCGCGAACCAGTTGTTGTTGCCCCCGTAGAGCACGACGGTCGTGTCGTCGCCGACGCCGGCTTCCGAGAGCAACCGCGAGAAGCCGGCCCGGTCCTGGAAGTCGCGGCCGACCTCGCTGTGCAGATCCTTGCTCCAATCCCACGTGACCGCGCCGCGGATGTGGCCCTTGTCGTACGCGGTAATGTCCTCGTCGACCTCGATCAACCGGATGCCCGGATCGTCGAGATGTTCCTCCAGCCAGTCAGTGCTCACCAGCACGTCGGGCTTCGCGTAGTCCGTCATGTCGTTCGGTCCTTCCTCCCCCAGGGGAACGAGAACGGCGGCCGCTGGTGCGGCCGCCGGATGCACGGGAACGATGGGGTGCCGGGAGACGTGTTCAGGGGCCGCGTGAGGTGAGCGTCTCCCGGACGATGCGGGCCATCGGACAGCACAGGCGGGACGGGATCATGGCCGCCACCTCCCCGATGCACCTGGTCCGGACCAAATCACACCTCCGAGGTCGGGAATCGCAGGTGCAATAGGTACCGCACGGATCCGAGGGGCGTCAAGCCGCTCTCGGGTGGACGCCGGCACCGACGGATCAGAAGATGCCCAGGGCCGCCTTGGCCTCGTCGGACATCATCTCCGGCGTCCAGGGCGGGCGGAGCACGAACTCCGGACGAACCTCTTCGACACCGGCGACCCCTCGCAGGAAGGACCGCATCTGGTCTTCGATGAGCGGGCCGATCGGGCAGCCCATCGTCGTCAAGGAGTACTGGATGTCGACGCCGCCGTCGTCGTCGACCTGCACGTCGTAGACGAGGCCCAGGTCGACGATGTTCAGGCCGAGCTCGGGGTCGTAGACGTTCTTCAGGGCCTCGAGCACGGCATCTCGTGTGTCGCCGGGAACCGTCGAGGGCGCCTCCGACGCCGGAGCCGTGTCGTTTCCGGGGTCAACCGCGATCTCTTCGTGCATGCGCGCATCCTGACTCGAGTCGTCCTATCCTGAACAGCGTACCCGCACTTCCCCACAGCGAAGGAGTGTGTTCGTCCAGATGTCGCCCGAGTCACCGATCCGCGCGTTGATCGTGGATGACCACCCCGTGACCCGCGAGGGCCTCCGCACCGCCCTGGAGCTCTCCGAGGAGGTCGTCGTGGTGGTCGGCGAAGCGGCCACCGGCGAGGAAGCGGTCGAGCGAGCCCGCGAGCTCACCCCCGACGTGGTCTTCATGGACGTGCGCATGCCGGGCATGGACGGCATCGAGGCCACGCGGCGCATCCGCCAAGCGGCCCCAACGACCAAGATCATCCTGATCACGATCGACGAGTCCCGGGGGGCGATCAGCGACGCGATCCAGGCCGGTGTCTCGGGATACCTGCTGAAGGATGCGTCCCCGGACGCCCTCGTCGACGCCGCTCGCAACGCGATCGAAGGCAACGCCGTGATCCATCCACAGCTGACGAAGACGTTCATCGAGGAGGTCCGGCTCGGCGAAGGGGAAGGGCCGCGGGCGGCTCCCTTGTCGAAGCGCGAACGCGAGATCCTGCAGAAGGTCGCCGACGGATCCACGACCAGGCAGGTCGCGACCGAGCTGGGCATCTCCCCGCACACCGTGAAGACCCACCTCGAGCGTATCTTCGAGAAGCTCGGCGCGAACGACCGTGCTCAGGCCGTCGCGATCGCGATCCGCACGGGCATCGTGCACTGAGCTCCGGGCACCACGCCACCGCGCTCAACCCGCCCGTACGAGAGCCGATATCGAGAACACATGGTCTGTTCCGTGCTGCTCTGCGATACGGCGACGGAGATATCGGCGCTGAACGATGCGACGATCGTCGAGCCGGATCTCGTCGTCGAGGTCACGACCGATGCGGGTCGCGCGCTCGAGATGGCCGCGCGTTCACGCCCCCATGTGGTCGTGTGCCGCCTGTCGATGGAGGGCTTCGCGGGCGTCGAGCTCCTGGGGCGCCTCCAAGCATCCTCTCCGGTGTCCCGCATCGTGGCCCGCGTCCGCGCCGAGGACGCACTACGAGCCGCCTCGTGCTTGACCGGGGGGGCGAGCGGCGTGACGGCCACCGACGACGATCCATCCGACGTGGTCGAAGTGATCCGCGCGGTGTCGGCGGGCGCGGTCGCCGTCTCGCCACGCATCGCCCGCTCGCTCGGGCAGGCGCTCACCGGCGCTGCCGAGGACGTGGATCGGTTGACCGGGGAGCTCGACGAGATCCGGTCGAGCGTGTCGGCGGGCACGTCGGCCAAGGCGGACTTCCTCTCGAACGTCTCTCACGAGCTCCGGACGCCGGTGACGGTGGCCAAGGGCATCGCCTACGTGCTGCGGAACCCATCGGTGGGAGAGGGCGAGCGGGATGAGTTCCTCGACCAGCTCCAGGGATCCCTCGACAAGCTCATGAACATCGTCGACGAGATCATCACGATGTCCGAGCTCGAACGCGGCACCTTCCGGCTCACGCTCGGCGAGATCGATCTCGCCGAGTCGGTCCGCCGGGTGGTCGCCGCGGCACGCGAACACCATCCGACGGTGTCGATCGACGCCTCGATCACGCCGGAGCTGCACACGGTGGCGGACGAGTCTCGACTCGAAGGGGTGATCGGCGAGCTCCTCGACAACGCCTGCCGATACTCCCCCGAGGGTGCCACCGTCGAGGTCTCCGCGCGCGCGATGTCCGAGGGGATCGTCGTGAGCATCACCGACCGGGGCGAGGGGCTCGACCGAACGGTGGCGAGGCGATCGTTCGAGGAACCGTTCTCGACCGGCGAGGGTGTGCTCCGCAAGGAGAAGTCCGGCGTCGGCGCCGGATTGCACCTGGCTCGCCAGCTGGTGGTCGAGCACGGGGGCACCTTGTGGACCGATCCCCTCCCCGGGGGCGGCACCCGCGCAGCCTTCTGCATCCCACCGCTGGAACGACGCACGAGCTCCCCGGCGGGCGCCGCGTAGCGCCACCGTCGAGGCTCCGGCGTCGTCGCGGGGCCGAGGCGATCGTTCGCGCCCGCTGGCGGACAGCGCCGGGGTGGCCTATCCTCTCCCCAGGGGTCGCGTGTGCGCAGAGCCGTCGTAGGCATCGCCTTCGCCCTGATGGGCACCGGGTGCGTCGCACCCTCGGTCGACGACCCCCCCGCTCCCGTCGACCGGATCGAGATCCTCTCCTCCCCGACGCCGTTCACACAGGTCACGGCCGGGCACGTCTCGGCGATCGTGCCCGATGGCTGGGAGGCACACCCCGCGGTGGGCAGCGCTTCACGCAGCGGCTTCCTCGCCTCTCCTCATCCCGATCGGTGGCGCCGCATGGATGGCGGGGTCGCCGGCATGTCGGCGACGTGGGTCGACGCCACCCGCATCGGGATTCCCTCGGACTTCTACTACCTGGCGGCCACCGGCCCACTGCTCGCAGGCCTGACCGACTCCGAACGCTGTAGGGCGGAGCCGCTGCGCGTGTTCGTCGACCGGCGCCCCGACTTCACCCTGACCGGCCCGAGCCACGGCGACTACGTCGCGCGGGGAGAAGGCACCTGCCGGGTGCGGGGCATGAGGACGCAGTGGGCGTACTTCGTCGCCGCCCCCGGGTACGGCCCCGTGCACGAGGTCGGCATCCCGGCGTCGGGGCTGTACGTGGTGGTCGCCGTCACCCCCCAGAGCAAGCGTGCGACGGCGCTGCTGGACCGCCTGATCCGCCATACCTCGTTCGGCGGCTCCTCGGTCGGCGACCTCGTCGCGGCGGCCGGCGGAAAGCTCCGCGCACGCTGATTCACCCCCCGCGAGGGTCACGGTCGACGAACGGGGGCCTGACCACCTCGGCGGCTCCCCGCCTGCCACGGATGTCGACCTCGACGGTTCCGCCGTACTCGACGACGTCCGACGGCCACAGGTAGGCGAGGCCGATCCCGGTCTGCAGCAGGGGCGAGAACGTGCCGCTGGTCACCTCTCCGATCAGCCGGTCGCCCTCGAACACCGGGTGATGCGCCCGCGGGATGTGCCGGCGTTCGCGCATCCTGAGCCCCGCCAGCCGGCTCGGCAGCCCGCCCCGCCGCTGCCGAAGGAGCGACGAGCGTCCCCGGAAGTCACCCTTGTCGAATGAGACCGCCCAGGACAACCCTGCCTCGAGCGCGGTGACCGACTCGAACAGGTCCTGGCCGTACAACGGGTATCCCATCTCGAGCCTGAGAACGTCTCGCGCCGCCAAGCCGCAGGGAGCACCACCGAAGGGTTCCATGGCCTCGAGGAGCGCCGTCCACAGGTCGTGGGCCACATCCTGGAACGTGAACAGCTCGAACCCGACCTCGCCCGTGTACCCGGAGCGGGTCACGATCACCGGCCGTCGCTTGAACTCGGACTCGCTGCACTGCATGAACGAGAGATCGCCCGCCTCCGGGAACAGCCGCTGCATGACCGCCGTGGAATCCGGGCCTTGAACCGCGAGGAAACACCAGTCCTGGTGATACATCAGGTGCACCCGCTCGTCGGCAGGCGCCTCCTCGAGGATCTGCAGCACTCGCTGGGCGTTGGCGGCGTTCGGCACGACGAAGTACCGCCGGTCCCCGAGCCGATAGACGATCAGGTCCTCGATCACCCCACCGCCTTCGTTCAGCACGAGGTTGTAGAGCGCCTCGCCGACGGCTGCCTTCGACACGTCGTTCGTCACGACACCTTGGAGCAGCCCGACCGC
>DASTBT010000033.1:0-2900 GCA_035711865.1 Actinomycetota bacterium | reverse complement strand
CGGCTTCGAGGTCATCGTGGTCGGCGACGGCGGTTCGGCCGTCGCGAGCGTCCGGAGCGCAAAGCCGGACCTCCTCGTCCTCGATCTCGGTCTGCCCGGACGCGACGGCCTCGACGTCGCCAGGGAGATCCGTCGCTGGTCGAACACGCCGATCGTGATGCTGACCGCGCGCGGCGACGAGTCCGATCGGATCGTCGGCCTCGAGCTCGGCGCCGACGACTACGTGGTGAAGCCGTTCAGCCCGAAGGAGCTCGTCGCGCGCGTTCGAGCGGTCTTGCGGCGGACGCGGACGGCCTCGCGGGGCGACGAGATCCTTCGCGCGGCCGATGTCCAGATCGACACGGCCAAGATGCGGGCGACGGTGGGCGGATCACCGGTCGAGCTCACGCCCACGGAGTTCGAGCTCCTCGCCACACTCGTTCGGGAACCCGGCCGCGTCTTCACGCGCACCCAACTGTTGGACGCGGTGCACGGCGTCGCGATCGAGTCGTACGAACGCGCGATCGACGCCCACGTGAAGAACATCCGTCGCAAGATCGAGCCGACGCCGGGCTCGCCCAGGTATGTGCTGACGGTGCACGGCGTCGGGTACCGGTTCGCCGATGCGTGATCACGATCACCGATCGGGATCCCGCCCACCCTGGTGGCCCGAGGACGAGCCGTTCCCGCCGGAGCGCGGTCCGTGGCGCGGGATGCGCGGTCACTTCATCCGGCGACTGGCGATCGGGTTCGGCATCTTCTTCCTGTTCGTCTTCCTGGTGGGGTGGCTCGGCGCGGCGCTCGGGGGAGGCTGGTTCGACCGAGGCGGCGAGCACCGCGGCTTCTTCCCGTGGTTCTTGTTCTTCCCGATCGTGCTGCTGATCGGCTTCGCGGCGTTCGGTCGGGCGATCCGTCGAACGGCGAGACCGATCGGCGACGTGATGGACGCCGCCGGGAAGATCGCCGAGGGCGACCTGTCGGCACGGGCCGCCGTGCACGGGCCCGCAGACGTCAGGGACCTCGCCGGCGCCTTCAACCGGATGGCCGAACGGCTCGAACGCAACGAGCGCCAGCGGCGGGACCTGCTCGCGGACGTGGCACACGAGCTCCGGACCCCGCTCTCGGTGATCCGTGGCCGCGTGGAGGGGATGCGCGACGGCCTCTACGAGGCCGACGGGGAGCATCTCGACCTGATCGAAGGGGAGACCGACGTGATGGCGCGCCTCCTCGAGGACCTCCAGCTGCTCTCCAACGCGGAGGCGGGGGCGCTCCCGCTGCACCGCGAGCGGCTGGCGTCGATGGAGCTCCTCGACGCGGCCCTGGCCGCCTACCGGGCCGAGGCCGACGAGGCGGAGATCGCGCTCGAGGCACGGGCCGAGGACGGCGTTCCCCCGCTGGACGTCGACCGCGTCCGGATCGGTGAGGTGCTCTCGAACCTGCTCGCGAACGCCCTCCGCCACACGCCGGCGGGCGGGACGGTCACGCTCCGCGTCGCTCCGGCCGGCGAGGCCGTCGCGTTCGAGGTCACCGACACCGGCGAGGGGATCCCCGCCGACGAGCTCCCGCACGTCTTCGACCGGTTCGCGAAGTCGCCGGAGTCCCGGGGCGCCGGACTCGGCCTCGCGATCGCGAAGAGCCTGGTCCAGGCGCACGGAGGAACGATCTCGGCCGAGAGCACGCCCGGCCGTGGCACGACGATCCGGTTCGTGCTTCCGGCGACCTAGCCCTTCGGGATCTCCTTCGTCGGGTCCCAGTGGGGCATCGGGACAACCTTGGCGGCGACCCGACCCGAGACCGGCGTCTCGACCTCGAGCTTCGTGTCGAGCTCCGTGTGCTCGATCGGCAGCATCGCGAACCCGATGTTCTTCTCGAGCCTCGGTGAGAAGCACGCGGACGTCACCGATCCGACGACCTCGCCGCCCACCGAGACCGGGAACACGTCGATCATCTCGTTGTCGATATAGGTGCCGAGCGGCTCGCCCTCGATGTCGACGCCGACGAGCTTGCGACTCACGCCCTCGCCCCTGATCCGCTTCAGGGCTTCCTTCCCCATGAAGTCGGCCTCCTGCTCGAGATCGACCATCCACGTGTAGTGGTAGCCGACCTCGAACGGGTTGTGCTCGTACCACATGTCCGCTCCGAACGCCAAGATGCCGCCCTCGATGCGACGGATGTGGCACGGCCCGATCACCTCGAGCCCGTGCGGCCTGCCGGCCTCGAGCACCCGGTCCCAGAGCGCGACCCCGTGCTTCGACGCGTCGTGCAGGTAGATCTCGTACCCGACCTCGCCCGTGTAGCCGGTCCTCGACACGACGACCTGCATGCCGTCGACCTCGCCCTTCATGAGTCCGTAGTACGGGATCTCGAGCACCTTGTCGCCGAACAGGTCGACGAGCACCTTCTTCGCGTTCGGGCCCTGGATCTGCACCGGCGCCACGTCGATCTCCCGCACGGTGACGTCCATGCCCTTCGCGGCCGCGATGCCGAGCGCGTACAGGTTTACATCGGAGTCGGCCAGGGAGAGCCAGAACTCGTCCTCCTCGACCCGCAGCAGCACGGGGTCGTTCAGGATCCCGCCGTCGGGCGCAGTGATGAACACGTACTTGCACTCGTCGACCGCGCACTTGTTGAGGTCGCGCGGCACGATCATGTTCGTGAGGTCGAACGCGTCCGGCCCCTTGATCTGGATCTGCTTCTCGACGCCGACGTCCCACAGCGTGACGCCGTTCACGAGGTGCCAGTACTCGGCCACCGGGTCGCCGTAGTGGCGGGGATGGAACGTGTGGTTGTACACGCTGTAGCGCGCGACGCCGTGCTTGCGGGACGCATAGAAGTACGGCGACTTGCGGATCCTCGTGTACAGGAGGATCCCGGGGTTCTCGACGATGCCCACCGCGGTGACTCCCTTCTGCGCGACCCCC
>DASTBT010000032.1:0-17004 GCA_035711865.1 Actinomycetota bacterium | reverse complement strand
GCGGTCGAGTCGGGGCCGCCGTCATGCGATGTCGCGTCGTTGGAGCCGGCCCGCTCCGAGCACGAGGCACGCCGCCGCCCAGCCCGCCAAGACCCACGCGCCGGTCAGCGGTCCGAGGGTGCCGTACGCCTCGACGCCCAGCGCGGACATGCCGGCGTGCCCCGGCAGATACCGAGCCAGGTCCGGCGCCAACGCGTCGAGCAGGTTCTCGAGCGCGAACAGCCACACGAGCGAGCCCACGATCGCCGCCACCTGGTGCGAGACGACCATCCCGACACCCAGACCGATCGCCGACCACAGCAGGCACACGCCCGCGACCTTGGCGAGCAGCGAGGCGAGCGCCCCGATCGACCCAACCGTCACCGCCACCCCGTCGATCGAGAGCACGAGGCTCGAGACGGCGACGAACGTCGCCGCGCCCGAGATCGCGAACGTGATCGCCGCGAGGCCGACCACGGCCACCTTCGCGCCGACCACCCGGCGCCGGACCGGGGTCGAGAGCAGGGTCGGCACGAGCGAGCCGTGACGCGCCTCGTCGGTGTACGACCTGATGCCGAGCACCAGCACGAACGCCGGCACGAGGGCCATCATCTCCTGGAACCCGGGCAGCCCGGACAGGCCGATCGGCCCCGTCAGATGCATGTTGGCCGCCATCGCCCACGCCGCCAGTCCGGAGATCACCATCGTGCCGGCCAGCAGCCCCCACACGCTCCTGGTGGTCAGGAGCTTCCGCGTCTCCGACGTGATCTGGTTCCTCATCGTTCCGCTCCTTCGGTCAGCTCGAGGAAGGCCTCCTCGAGGGTGGTCTCGCGAGGGGTGAGCTCGGTGAGCGCGACCCCGGCGTGGAGCGCGATCTCGCCGACGAGGTCCGCCGAGGCTCCGGGCACCGTGTATCCCTCATCACGGTCGGGACGGGGCTCCAGACCGGCCGCGATCAGCGCGCGACCGAGCGCAGCGTGATCGCGTGACGCGACCCACAGCGACGACCGGCCGCCCGTGAGATCGGCGATCGCGCCCTGCCTGACCAACCTGCCGCGGTCGATCACGACGACCTCGTCGGCCATCTGATCCATCTCGGAGAGCAGGTGGCTCGAGACGAGCACGGCGTTGCCGCGGGCGGCGAACCACCGAAGGAACTCCCTCAGCCACCTGATGCCCTGCGGGTCGAGGCCGTTGGCCGGCTCGTCGAGCACGAGCACGCGCGGATCGCCCAGCAACGCCCCGGCCAGCGCCAGCCGCTGGCGCATGCCGAGGGAGTATCCGCCGGCCTTGCGGCCCGCGGCGCCGGTGAGATCGACGGTCTCGAGCACCTCGTCCACCCGGGTGTCGCGGAACCCCGACGCCGCCGCCAGCATCCGCAGATGATTCTTGCCGGTCCGCAGCGGGTGGAAGCTCTGCACCTCGAGCACGGCCCCCACGACGGACGCCGGCCGATCGAGGCTCGCGTACGGGAGCCCCAGCACGGTCGCCGAGCCCGCCGTCGGATGCACGAGCCCGAGCACGATGCGCATCGTCGTGCTCTTGCCCGCGCCGTTGGGGCCGAGGAAGCCGGTCACGTGCCCCGGCCGGACCTCGAACGTGAGATCGTCGACGGCGGTGACGGCGCCGAACCGCTTCGTGAGCCCGCGGGCGACGATCGCCGGCGAGCCGAGCGACCCGGTCGGCGGCGAGGCGCCCGTCGCGTTGGTGGTGAGCATCGTGTCCCTCCTTCGTGCGGGGTTCCCGTTCCCCGATGGGAACAACGCTAGGAACCGGCAGGCGCTCCGGCGTCGGCCGCAGGTACCGTCCTGCGGTCCTCCTGCGGGATGAGGGGGAACCGGGTCAGGAGCCCGGGTGCACGAGGCCGGACTCGTAGGCGGCCACGACCGCCTGCGCGCGATCGCGAAGGCGCAGCTTGTGCAGGACCCGTCCGACGTGGGTCTTCACCGTGGTCTCGGCGACGAACAGCGAAGCCGCGATCTCGGCGTTCGACAGGCCCCGGGCCATGAGCACGAGCACCTCCCGTTCGCGGTCGGTGAGCTCGTCGAGTCCCCCGATCGGTGCCGGGGGGGTCGGCCGATGCGCGAACTCCTCGATCAACCGACGCGTCACCTCCGGGGCGAGCAGCGCGTCGCCCGCCGCCACGACCCGTACCGCGTGCACGAGCTCCTCGGGCGGACGATCCTTCAGCAGGAAGCCGCTCGCCCCCGCCCGGAGCGCGTCGTAGACGTACTCGTCGAGATCGAAGGTGGTGAGCATCAGCACCCTCGCGGCCCCGTCGAGCTCGACGATGCGGCGCGTTGCCTCGATGCCGTCCATCGTCGGCATGCGGACGTCCATCACGACCACGTCGGGATGCCAGCGCTCGAACCCACGCACCGCGTCGGCCCCGTCGATCGCCTCGCCGACGACCTCGAGATCGGGCTCGGCGTCGAGGATCATGCGGAAGCCCCCGCGCATCAGGGCCTGGTCGTCGGCGATCAGCACCGTGATCACGGCCCGTTCGCTCATCGTGTGGGCGCCCCGTCGGGAAGCCGCGCACGAACGACGAACCCGCCGCCGGCCCTCGGGCCCGCGTCGAGCGAGCCGCCGTAGAGCGCGATCCGCTCGCGCATGCCCACGAGCCCGTGGCCGACCGACGCTCGGTCGGCGAGCCCGCCGCGGCCGTCATCGGCGACCTCCACGACGAGCGCGTCGGGGGCCCACTCGAGCGAGACCCGAGCGCTCGCGGCGCCGGCGTGCTTGACCACGTTGGTGAGCGCTTCCTGCACGAATCGATATGCGGCGAGGTCGACGCCGGCGGGCAGCGGCCTGGGCTCTCCGCGGGTGACGGACTCCACCGGCACGCCGGCTCCCCTGATCGAGTCGAGCAACGGCCCCAGACGATCCAATCCCGGCTGCGGAGCGAGATCCGCGCCGTCGCCGCTTCCCTTGAGGATGCCGATCAGCCGCCGCATCTCCGTCAGCCCGTCGCGGCCTGTCTCCTCGATTCGACCGATCGCAGCCTTGGCGGCCTCAGGATCGTCGTCGACGATCGTGCGGGCCGCTCCCGCCTGGACCACCATCACGCTCATCGCGTGGGCAACGATGTCGTGGAGCTCGCGGGCGATGCGGGTCCGTTCCTGGGCGACCGCATCGGCGGCGGCCCGATCCCGGTCGATGGAGATGCGACGACGACGGTTGAACCCGATCCGTCCGATCAACATCGGCAGGCCGGCCGAGAAAGTGGTGGCGATCGCCACCTCGACCCAGTTCGAACCGGGATAGCCGAGGGTCTGGCATGCGACGACGGCCACGACCGACGTCGGCGCGGCGAGCCGGGCGAACCGATCCCGGGTCAGATGCGCGGCCGCGGAATACACCGCGACCGCGACCGCGAGCCCCAGGTCGAACCCCTCGGCGACCCAGGAGAGCGCGACCGCAGCGGCGAGGACCGCGACCAGGGTCACCAGGGGCCGTCGGCGACGGACCACGAGGGGCACGCACCCGAGCACGAGCAACAGGTACCCCTCGGCACCGAGCGGTGGCCGCGAGGGGGGAGATGCATGCCGGGCCGCCGTCGCGCCGCCGATCGACACCGCGAGGACGGCTGCGGCGAGCAGCGAGTCCCAGACCAGCGGGTCGACGCGGCGGAGTCGTTCCCACGGTGTCGGTCGTTCCACGGGGAAACGGTAGCCCCGACCGGCGCGCTGCGGCGTCATCCCCCGGGATGACCTGAGGTCGTCGTCTGGCTTGCATGCCTCGCAACGGGTTCACTAGCGTCGCCACCATGAAACGACTCGCGCTCGTCTCGGGCTTCGTCGTGTGCCTCGCCGCGCTCACGCCCGTGTCCTCTCCGGCCCCCGCCGTCGCGGGCGTCGCGTCGCCGATCCGCCTCACGGTGATGTCCTTCAACATCCAGTACGGGGCGTCCTTCTCGACGATCGACGCCGTCGTGAAGGCGATCCGCCGCGCCGACGCCGACGTCGTCGGACTGCAGGAGCCGTTCGGGAAGACACGGAAGATCGCCCGCAAGCTCGGGTGGTTCGCCTCGCCACGCCTGCACGTCGTGAGCCGCTTCCCGATCGTGCACCCCGATGGCAGCCGGGTCGCCGGCAACCCGGGCGGGCGGATCCCGGAGGGAGCCTGGGGATACCTCGTGCTGGGCGACGGCGCGGTCGCCGCGATCGGCCAGACCCACACGCCCTGGTGGCCCAACGGGCTCTCCGCGATGCGCAAGGGTGAGGACGAAGCGGAGGTCATGGCCCGCGAGCAGCACAAGGTCGCCTGGCTGCAGCCGCACCTCGACGCCGTGGCCGCCCCCGTCGCCGCCGGCACGCCCACGTTCTTCCTCGGCGACCTCAACACGCCATCGCACCTGGATTGGACGCAGGAAGCGGTCGACGCCCTCGGGTGGCAGCCTCCGACGCTGGACCCTCCCGGCGAACGCTACGTGGTGCGGTGGCCGGTGACGGGGGCGATGGAAGACGCGGGGTTCCACGACACCTACCGCGAGGCCAATCCGGACCCGATCGCGGAACCGGGGTTCACCTACTGCGTGCGGTTCTTCCCGGCCTGTGGTCGCTGGAACACGTGGGATCGCATCGACTACGTCTACTCGGCAGGGCCGATCGAGATCGTGCGGAGCAAGGTCGTAGGAGAAGGCGGCCGCTTCACCGACATCCGCAGCCGCCCGTGGCCCACCGACCACCGCGCAGTGGTCTCGACCGTCGACGTCACACGCGTGCAACCCGACCCGTTCGCGGCGCCGATCGCCGAACGCGTGTTCACGGGCCGGCGGGCGCGGGTCGCGTTCCACCATCCGGCGACCCCCGGTCGCGTCGTCGGGCTCTGGGCCCGCGGCCAGGATCCAACGAGCGACCCGGCCGCGGCGTCGACGAACGTCGGTGTCGGAGACGACGACGGCATCGTCGCGATCGAGACCGACGGGCTGGATCCCGGGCCGTACACGGTGGCGATGCTCGACGAGAGCGATGTCGTCGCCTCGTCGTCGGTGGCGCTGGTCGACCGGCGTGCCCCCGCCACGATCAGGACGCTCGCGAGCCGGTACGACCAGGGGGAGCCCATCGGCGTCCGGTGGAAGGGGGGACCCGGCAACCGCTACGACTGGCTGGCCCTGAACCGCAGCTGCTTCGACCCGTCAACGTGCGCCCTGCGACAGTGGCGCTACGTCGACGCACGGCCGTTCGGCTCCGCCCGGTTCACGAACGGCTCCGAGGGCGTGTGGCCGCTGCGACCGGGTCGCTACGTGGTCTCGCTCTGCGTCGATGACGACTACCGCTGCGTCGCCACGAGCAAGGTCTTCCGCATCGTGGGGGCCGCCTGACCCTTTCAGTCGTCGCCGGCCTCGTTCGCATCATCGGCTTCGGCCGCGTCGTCGTCGGCCTCGCTGCCGATCACCTCGAACCGATCGTCCAGGCTGACCTCGACCACGCTCCCGTCCGGCCGCTCGACCTCGATCTCGAAGGCCTCGGGTCCATCGCCGGCCTCGCTGTCGACCACGGTTCCCTCTCCCACGTGAGCGATCGCCGCCTGGGACGCGCTGTCGAGCTCCTCGCCGACGAGCGGGGTGTCGTCGCCCCTGGTGCCCGCGCTGACCCCCGTCGCCACCCCAGCAACGACGAGCGCCGCCATGGCGCCGATCACGATCTTCGTCCTCGTTCGCATGTTCGGACTCCTTCGGGTCGCCTACGTCGATCTCGACACCTGCGCCGGCGGCGTTCGCCGTCGGCGGGCGACATCATCCGGTACTCAGGCTGAGGCCACGCTGAAAGCGAGAAGCGGCTGGGCGGGCGCGGCGTGGGCACCGCCGCCCCCCCGGGCTCTCGGATCGGCTACCGGTCGTCCTCTCCTGCGATGGGAGGCGAGTCCCGAAGCATCCGGAGCATGGCGTCCAGCAACGTAGCGCGCTCGGCGTCGGACAAGTGCGCTTGCGGATGTATCAGCGTGTAGCTCGTGGGCGGCATGTCGCCGTCGCGGATCACATCGATCAGCTCGTCGACCTCGGATTGCGGGCGGTCCCACTCCGAGAAGTTCACCGTCGCCCGACCCTCGTCGACGTCGCGCTGCGCGAGCCACGAGGCCGGCGCGATGTTCGTGTACCAGGGCCACGCCGTCTCGTTGCTGTGGCAGTCGAAGCAGGCGCCCCGCGCCAGCTCGAGGCCCGGGCCGGGGGCGAACGACGCCGGCCGCGTGACCGGAGGGTTCGTGTGATCCCGGCCGTAGGGCACGAACTGGATCACGACGAGCGCTCCCAGCGCTCCCACGAGTCCCCACCGGATCCACCGAGGCAGCCGCCGCGCCATGGGCCGCATCGTAGAGCCGGGGCGATGGAGTCACCCTCCGACGTTCGGCTCGACACGGCCGGGACATTCGTCCGCGGTCACATCGTCACGCCTCGAGGCAGCGTTCAGATCGCGCCGCATCCGGTTGTTGCGTGCGTTGTGCTCGACTCCGCGAGACCCAGCGCCTCGAGCACCGGTGGCGCGTCGTTCCCGAAACGGCCTCGGAGTCCCTCCTTCAATCCGTACCAGCCGCCGACGGGGTTGTCGAGGTCGCGAGCCCCGGCTTCGACGGTGCCCCTCTTTCGCAGGCTTTCTGTTCGTCGTCGCTGCCGAGCGGCATCCAGTCACCGCGCTCGACGAGCATCGCATGCAGGTCCTCGATCGCACGCAGGTGGAAGCGGAGCTCCGTGGACGTCGCTAGGCGCCGTCCTTCATCGCGCACCAGGCCCTCACGACGGCCTCGAGTTGTTCTCGCTTCGCCTCGACGTCATCGAGATCGTCGAACCGAGCGTAGCGAGCGGTCTCGCCACCGCCCTCGAGGAGCGTGTGGTTCCCGGGGATCGAGGCGCCCGTGTGGAACAGAAGGCTGACGTGAGCCTTCGCCCGCGGGTTGAAACTCGCGATGTTGCCCTCGTACATGAAGGTCGGCGTCTTCCACTTGATCGTCTCGGCGACGCGATCGTCGGCTCCCAGCACGATCTCGCGGACCCGCCCCATCTCGGCCGCCAGCGGATGATCGAGCTCACGGAACCACGCGTCGACCTCGGGAGTCCCCATCGACGATTCGTACCACACGGTCGACGTGGCGAGGAACCTCGCTGCCGGCGACGTCCGGGCAACACCCACGGGGGCCGCTCTTTCCGTCGTGGCACGATGCGCCAGGATGCGGACTCGAGAGTCGATCGCAGGTGCCTCCGGGGTCGATCCGTGTGCCCGACGGCACCGACCTCCGGGCTCGACGGAGGCGTCGCAGGTGACGTACACACGCAACGGGGCGAGAGCTTGCAGGCGGAGGAAGGAGGATCGATGAAGGAGAATAGGCGATGCCGGCGACGCTCGCTTCGAGCTCGATCCGCCGCTGACCCAGGTCGCGTGGTCGCCCGAGTTTGGCTCGCGATCGCTCGAGATCTTCCTCGTGTGTCTCGTCGACGACAGACCGTGGGTGCTGCAGCCGATCCATGCCGAATCGCTGATCGTGGGATGGCGCCCCGACGACCAGCCAGGCACGGTGGTGGTCGAGGCGGCGAGGCGGTACGGGCTCGAACCGGTGCTCGTGCACTCGGACGTCGTGGCGGGTCGTCGGCGACCGTCTCGTCTTGACCTACCTGGCGATAGTGCCCTCTCCGAGCGATCCGGGTCCCCACCTGGTGATGCGGCCGATCGCCCGCGCTGACCTAAGCCGCGGCAGCGCTCTCCACGCCCCCTCGAGCATCGCGACGGACGCCGTGCTCGAGCACGCCCTGCGGCACCTTCGGTGGCTGATCGGCGACGACATCGTCGTGCGCGAAGCAGCCGCCGACTGGGCCCAGGCGCTGGCGAACCACGTCCCGGAGCCGTTCAGGGCCCTCGGCGCAGGCACGCCTTGAGCCGGTGCCCCTCTCACGTGATCCCCGGCGATCTCTCCATGATCCGCTTGAGCACCAGGAGGTCGGCCGCGACCGACCGGCGGACCTGGCGCGTGAGGAGCGGTCTGGCAACCTTGTACATCGACGTCGGTTCGCCTTGCACCCGCACCGATGCCACCGTCGCTCCGTCGCGGTCCTCGAAGGCGTACGTGACCTGCATCGGGAACGGGGCTTCGACCGATCGCATGTGCATCATCCGCCCCGGATCGAGCGTCTCCACCCGATTCACGTACTCGATGCGCTTGCCGAAGAACGACGCGACCCGCCGGACGTCGCTGCCGATCCGCAGCGGAGGATCACCGACCAACTCGGAGCTCGTGACGCCGCCGATCCACTCGGGATCGTGTCGATGGTCGAACACGTACGCCGCGACGTCCTCGCGTGGCGCGGCGACCACCTGCCTGACCGTCAGGTCCATCGCCCCGATCCTCAGCGCAGCGCCGGGTTCGCCGTGCCGCCGGACTCCACGACGTCCTTCAGGCGGGCTACGACGAGTGCCCATGTAAGCGTCACGCTTCCGAAGTCGAACTCGGGCATCGAGTCGCGGAATCCGTGCCGGAAGACGACTTTGGTGCCCAGCTCGCTCGGCTCGAGCGACCACGACGCCGTGGTGCCGGACCAGGCGGGCCAGTCCCCTCCGAATGCCCAGGCGACCGAGGTCGGCGCCTGGGCCTCGATCACCGTCGCGGGGAGCCGCGTCGGCGCTGCCGGGAACCCGAACGACAGCTCCCGACCGTCGGAGCCCTCGCTTCGAACGTCGGGGGTCCAGAACGTGGCGAGACTTCCGGCATCGGCGATCGTGTCGAACACCACCTTCGGATCGGCCTCGACCTCGACCGCCAGCAGCACGTCGCGCGTCATGTCGCGTCTCCTTCGGCTCGGGTTTCCGACTATTTAAGCCATACCTGAAATATCTGTCAACCTGAAGGATGTGCTTAACTAGCGAGCGTGCAGGCCATGCTCGAGGCGGTGGCGAACCCGAGGCGGCGCGATATCCTCCGGCTCGTCTGGGACCAGGAGCGGACGGCGGGCGAGATCGCGATGCACTTCGACGTGAGCTGGCCGGCGATCTCACAGAACCTCGGCGTGCTTCGACGCGCCGGGCTCGTGATCGAGCGGCGCGAGGCCACCAAGCGCTACTACCGTGCCGATCGGGAGGCAGCGGGGTCGCTCGCTGGCGTGCTCGAGGAGATGTGGGGTCGCGATCTCGGCCGTCTGAAGCAGGCCGTCGAGGAGGAACGGTGATCGCCGGGCACACCCTGCGTCTGCAGCTGCGCATCGAGGCGACCCCCGACGTCGTCTTCCCGTTCCTCACCGTCCCCGAGCTCTACGCCCGATGGCAAGGCGTGCGCGCGGAGCTCGACCCACGCCCCGGCGGTGTCTTCCGCGTGTGGATGGATGCCGACACCGTGGCGAGCGGCGCATTCGTCGACGTGCAGCCGCCCCGAGTGGTCGTCTTCACGTGGGGATGGGAGGGCGACACGGAGGTGCCGCCGGGATCGACGACCGTACGGATCGAGCTCGCACCCGACGGCGACGGCACCACTCTGACCCTGGAGCACTCCGGCCTTCCCACGGAACGCGCCGCCGCGACGCACGAGGAAGGGTGGCGGCTCTTCGGCTCGCGCCTCGCCGCGGTTGCGTCCGGTGGCGAACCCGGTCCGATCCCGGCTCCGCCCGCCCCGGAGGACGCTCCCTGAAGCCGGCTACGAGATGCCGCTCCCCGGGAGGTGCTTGCCCGGCTCCCAACGGTCACCGTAGCGGGCCGTTGCGAACCCGTACGGCTCCGGCTCGAGCTCGGTGGCCATCGTGTCGTTCCAACGGTTGAGGAATCCGAACAACCCCACGACCGCGAGCATCTCGACGATCTGCCCGTCGTCCCAGTGCCGGCGCAGCTCCTCGAAGTGGGCAGGGGTCACCTCGTTGGGCACGAGCGACGCGTCCCTCGCGAAGCGCAGCGCCGCACGTTCCCCCTCGGAGTACAGGGCCGAGCGCTCGAAGTCCCAGACGTCTCGGATCTTCTCGTCGGCAACCGACCGCTCCCGGGCATCGACCGATTCGTGCGCCTGACAGTAGCGACAACCCGCGGCGATGCTCGAGACGATCCCGATCAACGGCTTCAGCTCGGTCGGGAGCGTGCCCGTGTTCCAGATCTGCGTGATCAGCTCGCTGAACGCTCGGAGGATCTCCGGGCGTCGAGCCATCGTGAACAAGCTGTTCGGCACGAACGACAAGGTCCGGTCGTAGTGCGCGAACAGGGGCTCGAGCTCCGAGAGATCCTCGCGCCGCAGCGGCTCCATGTTGGCCATGGGCGAAGCCTACGCGCAGCGGCGGCGCTGGCCATCACGACCGGATTGCGTTTCGCAGGGGATCGGTCGCGAACGAGGCCATCCCCTCGGCGAACCCGATCCGCGCGCGGAATCCGAGCTCGCGGGCGGCCCGGTCCGGCGAAGCGAAGACGTGCCGCACGTCGCCGGGCCTGGCTCCCCCGACGACCCGCGGTCGGATCGCGCCGTCACCGAACGCATCGGCGAGGGCGTCGGCCATCTCGCCCACGTCGTGCGGCTCGGCGCTCGCCACGTTGAACGCACCGTCGGCCGCGGCCTCGAGCGCGAGCACGTTCGCCCGGGCGACGTCGTGCACGTGCACGAAGTTCCGGCGTTGGCGTCCGTCTTCGAGCACGATCGGCGATTCACCCCGCTCGAGCGCGCTGCGGAACTGGCTCGCGACCCCGGCATACGGCGTGTCTCGAGGCATCCACGGGCCGTAGACGTTGTGGTACCGCAGCGACGCCACCGACGCGCCGTGCTCTCGAGCGTAGACGGCGCACAGGTGCTCCTGGTGCACCTTCGTCGCGGCATAGACGCTGCGCGGATCGAGGGGCGCATCCTCGGGCACGGCCTCGGGAACGAGAACCGACCCGCAGCGTGGGCAAGGGGGTTCGAACCGACCGGCCTCGAGGTCCCCGGGGCGACGAGGCGCGGCGCGGACAACGCCGTGACGTCCGCATCGGTAGCGTCCCTCGCCGTAGACGACCATGCTGCTCGCCAGGACGACGGGGCCGGAGAACGACCGCTCGTGCAGGGCTCGGAGCAGCACCGCGGTGCCCAGGTCGTTGTGCGAGACGAAGTCCGGGGCATCGGCGAGGTCCACACCGAGGCCCACCATCGCCGCGTGATGGCTGACGGCATCGACCGACGACACCGCGACGCGCATCGCATCGAGGTCGCGCAGGTCACCGACCGTCCGCCGTGCGGCGAGATCACCATCCGGCTCGTGGCGACGCTCGCGATCGAACGCCACGACCTCGTGACCTCCGGCGACCAGCGCATCCACGACGTGGGAGCCGATGAAGCCGCCCGCACCGGTCACGAGGACCCGCATCGACGCCCGCCGGCTCACCACGGCGCGGACACCGCCCACTGCACGACTACGGCCCACGCGACCTGCGCGGCGAGCCAGCCACGGCGACCGCCGACGCCGAGGCCGGTGAGCGCGGAGGCGCCGACGAGCGTGAGCCAGGGCAGGAACGGCAACCAGATGCGCTCCACCTCAGCCTTGGACAGTCCGGAGAGGTCGGCGAGCACGATCGCCAGGAGTGCGCCTACCGCCACGACCCCCAGCCGGCGTTCACGGTGTCGTGCGAGCCCGACCCACACCGCCGGGCCCAGAGCGATCGCGACGGCCGCGAGGTTGGCGACGAGGAAGTAGTGGTACGGGCGAACCCTGGCGACGCTCAGCGAGTACGCCTCGCGAGTGGCGTTCAGCCCGTCGAGCCACCAGAACCCCACGATGGCTGCGCCGATGATCGCGACGACGACGGGGAGCGCCACGAACACGAAAGCGCGGACCGCACGTCGCTCGACGGCGACGGCGAGCGGGACGAGCGCCAAGAGCACGAGGCCGTACGAGAGGAAGATCCCCACGGCCCATGCGATCCCCGAGGCGAGAGCGAGCCCGTCGGCACGCCGACCGTCGCCGACGAAGGCCAGCACGCTCCATGTCACCGCCCATGCGCCGACCCCGAGGAAGACGGCGTCGCCCGAGGACCAGGCGAGCACGATCGGCGTGCCGACCAGGAACGGGGCTGCGGCGCGCGCCACGCGCTCGCCCGCGAGCGCTCGGGCCGTGATCAAGACCGCGGGCGCCGACGAGGCCGCGAGGACGTGCTCGAGCACCGCCACCCACCCGGGGGTCGCGAGGCCGAGCGAGCGCATACCGACCAGGAGCAGCAGGAACCCCGGAGGATGGGCCTGCACGTGCGTGGGGAACGTCCGGGGCGCATCGACCATTGTGCGAAGGAACATGCCGACGTCATCGATCTGCGGCAGCGCGGCGAGGTAGTCGACGGGCGCCGCGGGCGCCGCGACGAGGCCGGCGACGCCGTCCCAGAGGGCGAGCGATACCGACCATGCGAGCGCCGCGCCGAACGAGGCCCAGAGGAGGTGGCGCCAGCGGAGGATGCGCGCGGCCCGTTCGGCGCCACCGACGACGGCCGCCCCGACCGCGAGGGCCGGCACCGACCACCACGACACCCTGGGATCGAGGTTGCCGGTGAGCGGGGGCGCGTTCACCGCCATGCGGTGGCCGCGAGCCTGCAGCCAGCGACCCCACGCGTGCGTCGCGACGATCAGGGTCGCCCCGGCCGCGAGGGCGATCGACGTGACCCGGTCGAGCCCGGCGGTCGCCGCGCGGACACCCTTGGATTCCTTCGCTCCACGATCGAGGATCGCCCGGCTCATCGCCGGCCACCTCGCCGGGCCCGAACGCGAGCGAGTCCGATCACCACGGCAGCGATCCACACACATGCCAGCACCACCAGCAGCCCGAACCCGTAGTCGCGCGGCAGGAAGCTCGGGTTGTCCGGCTGGATACCCCACCCGGCCACGAAGGGGATCGAGAACCCGGCCACGACCGCGCTCACGGCGAGCGTGCCGAAGAGCACCCCGCGGATCCCACGAGGGATGACGCTCCGCAGCAGCCAGGCCGCGCCGATCAGGACCGGGGCGAGCACCAGGTCGTGGACGAGGGCGAGTCCGATGAAGAAGACGGCGAAGTTCGGCGGGTCCGTCGTGGCGGCCCGCGAGAACAGGCTGATGAGCCCGAACGCCATGCATCCCCCGCCGATCGCGAGGCAGAACCAGAAGGCGGGACCGTGCCGACTCGTGTGCTCGCTCGGTCGCTCGAACGGCTCGCGGAGCACGCCGCTCACGACACCACCACCCCGGCCACCCATTTCGTCTGTTGCACCCCCGGGCGGTTCGGGCCGATCAGCCGCACGGGGAACCCGTGGTCGATGTGCAACGGTGACCCGTTCAGCTCCACGGCGAGCATCGTGTCCGGATCGGCCAGCTGATCGGGATCGATCTCGCTCGCCGCGTAGGCCGCGCCGGGACGCTGGAGCGACTCGACCCTGACCGCCGAGGCCGGCGGCGCGCCTGCGAGCACCAGCAGATCGCGCACCGGGACCCCGCGCCACCGGCCCGTGGCGCTCCACCCGTCGACGCACGCGATCACGAGGTCGGCCTCGCGGAGCCGCATCGACCGCAGGTCCCCAAGCGACAGCCTGAGCGGCGTTGGGACCGACCCCTCCACGGTGAGGCGCCACGCGTCGCTGGTCGCCGCGTGGACGACGCCCGCCGACGAAGCCGTCTTGTTCACAGGGAGCCCCTGGGGTCCGACGCGGGGGTCCCTCGGAGCGAGCACGGAGATCGAGGCCAGCGGCCGCACGGTCTGCCCGACCGTGGCGACCCACAATGCCGCCGCGCCTCCGAACACAGCCCCGAGGAACCCGCGCCGTGAGAGGCTTCCCCAGCTTCGCTCGGCCGCGACCGGCCCGGTGTCGAGCTCGGGTGAACGCGACGAAAGCGCGAGCCCCGTGGCAGCCGCCTTCGCCCCGACGTGGACGACCAGCGCGC
Organism: Actinomycetota bacterium; assembly: GCA_035711865.1. Taxonomy (GTDB): domain Bacteria; phylum Actinomycetota; class UBA4738; order UBA4738; family HRBIN12; genus JAOUEA01. The sequence goes on along the minus strand of DASTBT010000032.1, from coordinate 3,198 downwards.
CGATCGTGATCCATGCGGCTGCGTAATGGGCGGGAGGGAACGAGAAGCTCCATGGGAACCACCGCGCGATCGATCCGACACCGGTGAACAGCAGGAACAGCGACCCGCCGACGAGGGGCAGCAGCGCCAGCCGCTCCACGAGATGCGGAACGCTGCGGAGGGGCGGCCACGTCCAGAATCGCGGATAGACCGTCCACAGCTTCGCGAGCAACAACGGGATCGAGACGATCCCGGTGCTCACGTGGATACCTTGCGTCACGCGATAGAGCCAGGCGGGTCTCGCCGGCCATCCGAAGAACGACGGCGGATGTTGGATCAGGTGAGACAGGAAGCCCGTCACGAAACACACGGTGAACGCCGCCCCCAGCGCGATCCCCAGCACCGCCGCCGCCCGCACCGAGTGCAGCGGGCTCCGGAACGCACCCTCGCGGAAGAGGCCGGCGCGCGGAGGAGCGATCCGTTCCAACCGAGAAGGACCGTCGCTCATCGTGATTCCAGCCGGACGAACCATCGTCCTCCGTCGGACCACGCCTCGGCCGGGGACAGACCGGTCGGCCCGGCGAGACTGGGGACGCCATCGACCCCCACCCGAGCCCACGGGAACCACTCCGTGTCGGCGTCGTCGATCTCCGCACGGACGTTGAGTCGCTCCGTCGCGACGCCGGGCCCCTCCACTTCGACGAGCGCCCTGCCACCGGGACGAAGCAGCTCCCTGACCCGACGGAAGAGCCGCACGGGATCGCCGCCGATGCCCACGTTGCCGTCGAGCAGCAGCGCCGTGCCCCATCGCCCTTCGCTGGGGAGCCGATCGAAGACCGAGCGGTGCGCCACGGCGGCGCCGTGTGCGCGGGCGGCCGCGACCGCCGCGGCGGAGGAATCGACCCCGAGCGCGACGAAGCCGAGACGGGACAACGCGACCGTGTGCCGCCCGGGTCCGCACCCGAGATCGAGGACGGGCGAGAGGGCCAACCGCAAGAGACGTGCTTCCTCATGGGGAGGTTCTCGCCACCACCGATGGCTCGAGAGGGAGAACGTGCGCCCGCACGTCGACCGGAGCACGGTTCCCGTCGACCGTGAGACGGCCGAGGCCCAGTGAGCCACGCTCCATGCCGTTGCGCTCATGCGATCGTCACAATCGTCGATCCGGTCGCGATCGGGCTGGCGGCGACCGCGCGTGCGAACCTCGACCCCGGAACGGACGCTGCTACCGCGAGCGCGTCGGTGGGCGTGTCGACGTCTCGCATCGGGACGAGATCGGCGACACGCATGCCCCTCGCGCGCAGCCGCCCCCGTTGTGCGTGCGAGGTGCGATCGCTGCTCATCGGCACGCCAGCGAAGACCCGAGCGTCGGGCCGGCGCAGCCCGAGCGCCCACCACCCTCCGTCGAGTGCCGGGCCGAGCACGGCGTCGACGCCTGGCTGCGCCAGGAGTGCGCAGGCTCGGGCGAGCCGAGACGCATCCACGTGAGGCGTGTCCATGCCGATCAGCAGCGACGGACCACCCACGTCGTCGAACGCCGCCGCGATCCTCGCTGCGAGCCCCCGGCCCCGCTGGGGGATCACACGGGTACCCGGTGGGAGCCAAGCCCCCGCCGGACCGTCGAGGGCGACCACCGGCCGTGCGTCGATCACGCCGCGCACCGCCTCGAGCGTGTCGGCGAGCGCAGCCTCGGCGATCGACGCCGCTTCCTCGGGGGAACACGGCGGGCACAGTCGAGTCTTCACGCGGCCCGGGATCGGCGCCTTCGCGATCACGATCAGGTGCACCGCATCACCCGCACAAGGTCACGGGAGGTTCGCACCGTGCCTCGCACGGTGCCGGTCACCTTGCTCCTACCGATGCGCGCGTGATACGACACCGGGACCTCGTCGATCCGCCAGCCGTCGCGGCCGGCCGCGAGCACCATCTCGAACGGCCACCCGAAGCGGCGGTCCCGCAGACGGAGGTCGAGCAGCGCGGACCTGCGTGCGGCCCGCATCGGACCGACGTCGTGCAGCCGCGTGCCGACCCTGTGTCCGATCGCGGCCGCGATCGACCGGTTGGCCAACCTCGCGTGCAGGGGCCATGCACCCGGCTCCGCGACGCGCCGACCGACGACGAGGTCGGCACGGTCGGCGGCGACGGGATCGATCACCCGCTCCAGCTCACCGGGATCGACCGAGGCATCGGCGTCCATGAAGCACACGACGTCGGCCTCGGCGGCCACCAGCCCCGCGAAGCATGCCGCACCGAATCCCGCGACGGGCTCATCGACGACGATGGCCCCGAGGGACCGGGCCACCTCGCCCGATCCGTCGCGAGAGCCGTTGTCGACCACGATCGGCCGGAGGCCCTTCGGCATGCGGCCGAGCACCCACGGCAGCGCTCGGGCTTCGTCGAGCACGGGAAGCACCACGTCGATCACGCTCACCAGTCTCACGACCCGGCCTTACGGACCCCTTACGGGATCGACGCTGGCCTTCCCCGGTCGTCATGCTCTCGAAAGAACTCTGGTGCATGCTGAGGCGATGAACGACGCCCGGGTGCTCCTGGTCGACGACGAACCGATGGTGCGCGAGGTGCTCACGCGCTACCTCGAGCACGACGGGTACCACGTCGTGACCGCCGTCGACGGGGAACAGGCGCTCGAGCGGTTCGGCGAGCACCGCCCCGACCTCGTGCTGCTCGACCTGATGCTGCCGAGGATCGACGGGCTCGAGGTGTTCCGGCGCATGCGGGAGATCGGCGACGTCCCGGTGATCATGATCACCGCCCGTGGACAGGAGACCGATCGCATCGTGGGTCTCGACCTCGGCGCCGACGACTACGTCGCGAAGCCACTCTCGCCCCGGGAGGTCGTCTCCAGGGTCCGAGCGGTGCTGCGGCGCACAACGTCGCACGATGGCGACGGACAGGCCGTGCTCGTCGCCACCGATCTCGAGATCGACCTCGAGCGCAGGGAGGCGCGCAGGTCGGGCGTGCCGGTGAGGCTCACCCGCAAGGAGTTCGACCTGCTCGCGCACATGGCCGCGAGGCCCGGGTTGACCCTCAGCCGAACGCAGCTGCTCGAGGAGGTCTGGGACTTCGCGTGGGACGGCGACAGCTCGACCGTGACGGTCCACATGCGACGGCTCCGTGAGAAGATCGAGGACCACCCCTCGGACCCTGCCCACCTCATCACCGTGTGGGGCGTGGGCTACCGGTTCGAGCCATGACCGG
>DASTBT010000031.1:0-2371 GCA_035711865.1 Actinomycetota bacterium | reverse complement strand
GAACCCCGTGCCGACCGGCGTGGTGATCGGGCCCGTGAGGGCGACGCGCGACTCGCGGATCCGGTCGAGGACGCGACCGGGCAGGGGCGTGCCCTCGCGTTCGAGCACGGCGGCGCCCGCCTCCTCGACCGTCCACGCGATCACGACGCCGGTCGCGTCGAGCACCCGCCGGGCGGCTTCGGACACCTCGGGGCCGATGCCGTCGCCGGGGATCAGCGTCACCTGGTGCGCCACGGCCGAACCCTACGTGGCGCGAACGACGGCGATGATATGGGTGCCACCGTCGAGCGCCCCGGGTTGCGCGCAGGCATGCGTTTCCCACTGGAGGAAGCGCGCCCACATGGGAGGGTCCGCGAGCCACTTCTCGCACGTCTGATCGTTGCCGATCGACAGGAAGTTCGCCGCCGAAGCAGCGACGATCTCGCAACGGTGGCGCGACAGCAGTGCCTCGAGATCGCTCCACGTGTACAGGTGTAACGGGCCGTGCGTGCTATGCGGCGGTGGCAGGAATCCGCTGTCGACGATCACCTGCATGGCCTCGGCGCCGTATTCATCGACCTCTTCGGCGACGCCCGGAAGGAAGGCGTGGAGCGATCCGTGCAGAGACATCACACCGAGCAGCACGTGTCCACCGCGCTTGGTGACTCGCAGGAGCTCGTCGAGGGCACGATCGGCTTCGTCGAGGACCCAGCTCAAGGGGCCCCCATAGCAGACGACAGCGTCGAACGAGGCGTCGTCGAACCTGGAGAGGTCGACCACGTCGGCGATCACGCGCGCCTGCACACGATGCTCGAACCCCGACTCCTGAAGATGGCTCGCGTTCAGGTCGAGTTGCCCCTGAGAGATATCCGCCACGGTGATCCGTGCTCCGAGGCGAGCGAGTTCCACGGTGAAGCGCCCCGAGGCGGCACCGATGTCGAGGACGTGATCGTTGGAGTGGATGAATCGCTCGAGGTAGTGCCGATGGATGTGGAAGGCTACACGAGCGGCCGGCGTCGCCTCGTGGCGGTTCCACTCGGCCTCGCCGTACTCGTCGAAAATGCAGCGCGATCAGATCGGCCTCGTAGGGTGGCCGGCTCACCCTGGGGACGATATCGAGAAAGTCAGAAGCGTTCGAACAGGATCGAGCGCTTCACGTCCTGGATCGCCTTCGTGACCTCGATGCCGCGTGGGCACGCGTCGGTGCAGTTGAACGTCGTCCGGCAGCGGAAGACGCCGGTCTTGTCGGCCAGGATCTTCATCCGCTCCTCGGCGCCCTCGTCGCGCGAGTCGTAGATGAAGCGGTGGGCGTTCACGATCGCCGCCGGGCCGACGTACTCCTGGTCGCCCCAGAAGATCGGGCACGAGGTGGTGCAAGCGGCACACAGGATGCACTTCGTGGTGTCGTCGAACCGGTGCCGGTCCTCGGGCGACTGGAGGCGTTCGGCGTCGGGCTCCCCCGAGTCGTTGATCAGGTAGGGGAGCACCGAGCGGTAGCCGGCGAAGAACGGCTCCATGTCGACGATCAGGTCCTTGAGCACCGGGAGGCCGCGGATCGGCTCGACCGTGACCTTGGGGACCACGTCGCGGACGATCACTTTGCACGCGAGCCGGTTCTTCCCGTCGATCATCATCGCGTCCGAGCCGCAGATGCCGTGTGCGCAGGACCGGCGGAGCGCGAGCGTTCCGTCGTGGTACCACTTCACCTGGTGCAGGGCGTCGAGCAGCCGGTCGTCGGGGTCGGCCTGGATCTCGAACTCGTCCCACCAGGACTCCTGGCCCCGGAGCTCGGGGTTGAACCGCCGGATCTTGAGCGTCAGCGTTACCCGATGCGTCGCGCCGGCAGCGCGCCGGTCGGATCCCTCGAGGACCTCGCCGAGTCCACGTTCGGTGGTATCCATCAGTACTTGCGCTCCATCGGGACGTACGGTCCGAGCTTGACGGGCTTGTGCTCGAGGCGGATCGACTCGTCGTCCTGCCGGTACGCGAGCGAGTGCTGCAGCCAGTTCGCGTCGTCGCGGAGCGGGTGGTCCTCCCGGTAGTGGCCCCCGCGGCTCTCGTCGCGGGCGAGCGCCGCGGCCACGAGCGCATCGGCGCAGTCGAGCAGGAACCCGAGCTCCATGACCTCCATCAGCTCCGTATTGAACACGGCCCCGGAGTCTTGGACGTACACCCGCTCGAACCGTTCGCCGAGGCCGACGAGGATCTCCTGCATCTTCCGCAGGCTCTCCTCGGTCCGGACGACGAACGCGAGGTCCTGCATCGAGTCCTGGAGCTCGTTCCTGATGTCCGCGGCGTTGGCGCCCTCGGGACGGTTGAGCAGGCCGCCCACCGTGTCGCGCACGGAGCCCTCGGGGCGTTCCGGCAGCTCGGGGAGCTCGGCGTCGGCCGC
>DASTBT010000030.1:0-2392 GCA_035711865.1 Actinomycetota bacterium | reverse complement strand
TGGTGGGCGAGATGCCGCCGCTCGCCGTGGATCGGGATGAACCAGCGGGGGCGCACGAGCGAGAGCATCAGTCGCAGCTCCTCGGCGCCGGCGTGTCCGCTCGCGTGGACCGGATACGCGGGCAGGTGGAAGACGTCGGCGCCGGTCCGGTAGAGGCCGTCGATCACGCGGTGGATCGCCGGCTCGTTGCCGGGGATGAGGCTGCTCGAGAGCACCACGGTGTCGCCCGCGTCGAGCTTCACCCACTTGTGCTCGCGCGCGGCCATCAGGCTGAGCGCCGAATACGGCTCGCCCTGCGATCCGGTGCAGATCACGACCACCCGCGACGGGTCTCGGGCCTCGACCTCCTCGATCGGGATCACGTCCGCGTCGGGTACGTGCAGGAGCCCCAGCGTCCTCGCCGCCTCGACGCTCTGGTGCATCGAGCGGCCGAGGAAGGCGACGACGCGTTCGTCCGATCGAGCGGCGTTCACGACCTGCTGGATCCGGTGGATGTGGCTCGAGAAGCACGCCACGACCACCATCTGCGGCGCCCGGGCGATGATGTCCTGGAGCACCGGGCCGACGCTCCGCTCGCTCTCCGTGTAGCCGGCCTCCTCCGCGTTCGTCGAGTCGCTCAGCAGGAGGTGGACGCCGCGCCCCGCCTCCTCCGCCAGCGCATGGAGGTCGGTCGGCCGGCCGTCGAGCGGCGTCTGGTCGATCTTGAAATCGCCGGTGTGCAGGATCGAGCCGAACGGCGTGTCGATCACGACCGCCATGCCGTCCGGGATCGAGTGCGTGACGCGCAGGGACCGCATCGAGAACGGGCCGGCGGTCGCCGCCTCGCCGGGCGTCACCTCATGGAACTCGGCACGGTCGCGGACGCCGTGCTCCTCGAGCTGGCCGTCGGCCAGGGCGAGGGTGAACGCGGTCCCGAACACCGGGAGCACCCGATCACGGCGTTCGCGCAGGAGGTACGGCAGCGCGCCGATGTGGTCCTGGTGCCCGTGCGTGAGCACGACGGCCTCGACGTCGTCGAAGCGTTCGCGCACGTACTCGAAGTCCGGGAGCACCAGGTCGATCCCCGGCATCTCGGCGTGGGGGAACGAGAGCCCGACGTCGACGATCAGGATGCGCCCGTCGAGCTCGACGCAGGCCATGTTGCGACCGACCTCGCCGACGCCTCCCAGGAAGACGACCCGCGCCGAACCGTGCTCTGGGTCGGACGACGGCGCGTCGCGATCAGACGAGTCCGGCATCCACCAAGGCCTTGCGGATCCGCTCGCGCTCCTCGGAGGTGGCGGGCACGAGCGGGAGCCGCGGCGGTCCGACCGGGTGCCCCACCATCTCGAGCGCGGTCTTGACCGGGATCGGGTTCGACGTGATGAAGAGCGCGTTGAACAGCGGCGTGAGCTCCTCGTGGATCTTGCGCGCGGCGGGGATGTCGCCGGCCTCGATCAGGTCGCAGAGCTGCTTGATCCGCCCGCCCACGAGGTGCGCCGCCACCGAGACGACGCCGACCGCCCCGAGGCACAGGTAACCGAACGTCGCCCAGTCGTCGCCGCTGTAGACCTCGAAGTCCGGCGGCGCCTCGGAGATCAGCCGCGAGATCGCCTGGAAGTCACCCGTCGAGTCCTTCACGCCGACGATGTTCGGCACCTCGGTCATCTGCAGCAGCGTGTCGTGCTCGATGCGGATCCCCGTGCGTCCCGGGATGTTGTACGCGACCACGGGGATCGAAACGGCGTTCGCCACCTGGCTGAAGTGCGCGAGGAGCCCACGCTGCGGGGGCTTGTTGTAATACGGCGTGACGAGCAGGAGTCCGTCGGCCCCGAGCCCCTCGGCCTCGCGCGAGAGCTCGAGGGTCTCGGCCGTGTCGTAGGTCCCGGTGCCGCACAGGACCTTGCCGCGCCCCTGCGCGACCTCGATCACCGCGCGGAACAGCTCGAGCTTCTCCTTGTGCGTGAGCGTGGGGGACTCCCCCGTCGAGCCCGCGACGACGATGGACTCGGTCCCGCGTTCGTACAGGTGCGCGGCGAGCGAACGGGCCGCATCGAGGTCGAGGGAGTGATCCTCGTGGAAGGGCGTGACCATGGCGGTGACGACCGCCCCGAACCTACCGGCCATGATGCCTCCTTCGGGCTGTGAGGCGGCGCTTCACGCCTCGCACGATAACCACATCTGCCACATGTTGCACATGAACTTCATTGGGCTCTGGTGAGTGTCGCGAGCCACGGCTTGCAGGTGCGGAAGGGGCGTCGCTCGAGCCTCCGGCATCTCCTGCGGCTCCTGTGTGCGTTCGGATCCCGCCCCGGCTGGGCGGAGGCCCCCGATATCCTAGCCAGCGTGCCGCGCATCTACACCAGGCAGGGGGACGACGGGACCACCGGCCTGCTCTTCGGCGGCCGGGTCT
>DASTBT010000029.1:0-16287 GCA_035711865.1 Actinomycetota bacterium | reverse complement strand
GCAGGGGTGGCATGGGGATCGGCGCGATCCTCCTGGTCCTGCTGCTCGTCTTCCTCGTGCCGCGGTGCCTCGGCAGCGGCGGCGGCCTGATCCCCGACCCCGGGGCCGTCGAGGGGTTCCCCGACGTGGGCAGCGGCGGCGGAAGCACGACCGAGGTCGACCCCGACGACCCCGCGGGCGAGTTCGCAGCCGCGGTCGGCGACGACGTCCAGATCACGTGGGAGGAGACCTTCGCGGCCGGTGGCCAGACGTACGAAGACACCGAGATCGTGTTGTTCAGTGGCTCGACCCAGACCGGCTGCGGTCTCGGCTCGGCGCAGACCGGGCCCTTCTACTGCCCGGCCGACCGTCGCGTGTACATCGACCTCTCCTTCTTCCGGGTACTCGAGCAGCAGTTCGGAGCGGCCGGCGACTTCGCGCAGGCCTACGTGATCGCGCACGAGATCGGCCACCACGTCCAGACCCTGCTCGGTATCAGCCAGCAGGTGAGCCAGGCGTCGCAGCAGGATCCGTCGATCGCCAACGAGCTCTCGGTGCGTCAGGAGCTGCAGGCCGACTGCCTCGCGGGCGTGTGGGCGAGCTCGGCCGACGCCCGCGGCGTGCTCGAGCCCGGCGACCTCGAGGAAGGCATCAACGCCGCCGAGCAGATCGGCGACGACCGCATCCAGCAGAAGACGCAGGGGCGCATCGATCCCGAGTCGTGGACGCACGGATCGGCGGAGCAGCGCCGGCGCTGGCTGCAGACCGGGTTCGACGCCGGGAACATGCAGGCATGCGAGACCTTCACGCAGGACTTCGGCGAGCTCTGACCGGCGCGAGGCGCGACGACACACAGGAGGGAACGATGAGCGAACCAACCGTCACTGCTCGAGGCGAGGCGACGGTGCCCGGCAGGCCCGACCAGGGCGTGTGGACGATCACGATCGGAGCGCTCGATGCGACTCCGGACGCTGCCTTGTCGGGGGTCGGCGCGCGGAGCGAAGCCCTCGATGCCGTGCTGAGCGAGCTCGGTGTGGCCGCCGAGCAGCGATCGACCACCGGCGTGACCGTGCGCGAGGAGTTCGACTACGCCGATGGCAAGCAGGTGCACCGCGGGTTCCGGGCGCAGAACGTGGTCACCGTCAGGCTCGCCGACCATGCGGTGGCCGGGAAGCTGCTCCAGGCCTCGATCGAGAAGGCGAAGGCCGACGTACGCGGGCCGGTGTGGTGGATCGCGCCCGACAATCCCGCGCGCATCGAGGCGTGCAAGCAGGCCGCGGCCGAGGCGAGGCGGAAGGCCGAGGCCTACGCCGAGGCGCTGGGCCTGCGGCTCGGCGCCGTGGCCGAGATCCGGGAGGCGGCGGCCGGCGGTGTCTCGCCGATTCCTCGCAGCATGGCCCTGGCGGCATCCGAAGCGGCGATCGAGGTCGACCCGGGCGAGCTGAACGTCGATGCGCAGGTCGAGGTGAGCTTCCGGCTCGAGGCATAGCGGCCCGGTCGCCCGAGGTATCGTGGCGCGATGACGACGCTGTCCGCAGGTGACCAGGCTCCCTCGTTCGTGCTGACGGATCAGCACGGCAACGTCGTGCGGCTCGACGACTTCCGAGGCCGGAAGCTGCTCGTGTACTTCTATCCGCAGGCCGACACGCCGGGCTGCACGACCCAGTCCTGCGACGTGCGCGACCATCGCCAGGAGCTGGCGGGACTGGGGGTCGACGTGGTCGGCATCTCCCCCGACGAGCCCGCCGATCAGCTCGCGTTCGACCGGAAGTTCTCCCTCGATTTCCCCCTGCTCGCCGACACCGACCATGCCGTGGCCGAGGCATGGGGCACCTGGGGCGAGAAGAAGAACTACGGCAAGACGTACATGGGCATCGTTCGATCCTCGTTCCTGATCGACGAGCAGGGGCGCATCGAGCGAGCCTGGTACGGCGTCAAGCCGGAAGCCACCGTGCCGAAGGCGACGGAGGCTCTCGCGTGACGACCGTGTCCGAGACGCCGCTCCCCGGCGTCGGGGTGCGGTTCGAGTTCGTCACGAACAAGGGCATCCGGCTCGGCGTGCTGCAGCACCAGAGCGGCCGGATCGACCTCGTGCTCTACGACCGCAACGATCCCGACACGGCGAGCGAGTCGGTCGTGCTCGACGAGGAAGATGCCCGCACGCTCGGAGAGCTCCTCGGCTCGTCGCGGGTCGTGGAGGAGCTCGGGAAGCTCCGCCAGCGCATCGAGGGCCTCGCCCTCGACTGGCTCCCGATCGATGCGTCCTCGCCGTTCGTCGGCCGGACGATCGGCGACACCGGCGCCAGGACCCGGACGGGAGTTTCCATCGTGGCCGTCGTCCGGGGCGACGACGCGATCCCGGCTCCCGAGCCCGATCAAGGACTGGAGGCGGGCGACACGCTCGTCGTGGTCGGCACCCCACGAGGCATCGAAGACCTCGTCGTGATCCTGCGGGCAGGCTGACGCTTGGTCGAGGCCGCGTTCCTCTTGGAGCTCGGCATCGTCATCGTGGGGCTCGCGGCGCTCGCGCGCATCGCGGCTCGGTGGCAGCTGCCGGCGGCCCCGCTCTTCCTGCTGGCCGGCCTCGCCTTCGGCCGGGGCGGCATCGTGCCGCTGATCACGGCCGGCGAGTTCATCGAGCTCGGCGCCGAGATCGGGGTGATCCTGCTGCTGTTCATGCTCGGGCTCGAGTACACGTCATCGGAGCTCACCGCCGGCCTCCGGCGACACGCGCCCGCAGGAGTGCTCGACCTCGCCCTCAACTTCTCGCCCGGCTTCGTCGCGGGCCTGCTGCTCGGATGGGGCCCGGTGCCCGCGGTCTTCCTCGGCGGCATCACCTACATCTCGTCGTCGGGCATCGTCGCCCGCCTGCTCGACGACATGCGCTGGCTCGCGAACCGGGAGACGTCGGTCGTGATCTCGATCCTCGTGTTCGAGGACCTCGTGATGGCGGGCTACCTCTCGCTGATCGCCGTGCTCGTGAGCGGGGTCGAGGCCGTCAACGGCGTGCTGACGCTGGGGCTGGCGCTCGGCGCCGTGAGCGTGCTGCTCCTCGTCGCCCATCGATACGGGAACATCCTCAGCGATCTGGTCTTCAGCCGGTCGGATCAGACGCTCGTGCTCACCGTGCTCGGCATCACGTTCGTCGTCGCCGGCCTGTCCGAGCAGGTCGGCATCTCCGCTGCCGTGGGCGCGTTCATCGTGGGTCTGATGCTCTCCGGCGACGCCGCCGATCGCGCTCACGACCTGCTCGAGCCCATGCGCGACCTCTTCGCGGCGATCTTCTTCGTCTTCTTCGGGCTCTCGATCGATCCTGCGACGATCCCGCCCATCCTCGGGGTCGCCGTGGCGATCGCCGTCGTCACCGCCGCCACCAAGGTGTTCACCGGCTGGTGGAGCGCCCGGCGCGAGGGCATCCGGACCCGTGGCCGATTCCGAGCGGGGGTGGCGTTGATCGCTCGCGGCGAGTTCTCGATCGCGATCGCGGGGATCGGCACCGCCAGCGCCGTGCACCCCGAGCTCGGCGCGCTCGCGGGAGCCTACGTCCTGATCCTGGCGGTGGCCGGGCCCGTCGCCGCCCGCGTGGTCGATCCTCTCGTGATCAGCCTGCAGGCGAGGGCTCGTGCGAGGGCTCGGGCGCGCGTGCCGGATCCCGAGGGGCCGTGATCGAGCGACCTGCCAGCACCGCAGCCCCCACGGCGCCGGACAGATCGCCCAGCTCCGTGATGAGGACTGCGGGCGGCCGCTCCGGGACGAACAGTTGCGGCGCCATGGCCTCGACGATCCGGTCGACGAACGGCTGCCCGAGCCGGTCCCCGAGCCCCCCGCCAACGATGATCGCCTCGAGGTCGAGCAGGTTCTGGGCCGAGGACAGGGCGATGCCGAGCGCCCAGACAGCGTCGTCGACGAGCGACTCGGCCATATGGTCGTGCTTGCTGAGGGCCTTGGCGATGACCCCGCTCGAGAGCCGAGGCTTGCCCTTCGCCTTCATGATGTCGAACAGGTCGGTCCGCTTGCCCTCGCGAACCAGCTTCCTCGCGCGGGCCTCCATGCGCCCCCGGCCCGCGTACGCCTCGAGATGCCCCCGGCGGCCGCACGAGCACAGGCGCCCCCTCGGCGTGACGGAGGTGTGTCCGATCTCTCCGGCCGCGCCCCGACCGTCACGGAGCTTCCCGTCGAGGACGAGGCCGCCCCCGACCCCGGTGCCGACGAACACCCCGAGCACGTTCCGGAAGGGTCGCCCGGCTCCGCGTTCGTGTTCACCGAGCATCGCGACCCGCACGTCGTTCTCGAGCCTGACCGCCACGCCACCCAGCGCCTCGGACACCTTGGGCCCGAGCGGCACCTCACGCTCGAACCCGGAGACGTTGGGGGACCGGCTCACGACCCCGCGCGAGACGTCGATCGCCCCGGGCGAGCCGATGCCGATGCCCCCGAGGTCGGAGGGCAGGGATCCGTCGAGCGCGGCCTTGATGGTCCCGGCGATCGCCGCGATCACGTCGTCGGCGTTCGTTCCGGGCGTGGGCACGCGATCACTGCCCACGACCTCGTCGCCCCGCACGACGACGGTCTGGATCTTCGTGCCGCCGAGGTCGACGCCGGCGGTGAGCGGCCCGGCCGTCACGACGACACCCGCTCGAGACCTCGCCCCTTCGCGTTCTGGCTCCGCATCCTCGTCACGGCTCGATTATCGCCGCACACCCGTCCCCGAGACCAGCACGGGCACGACGGAGGGCTGTGATAGCGTCCCGGCGTGGCCGGGACCGCCGATGTGGAGCGTGAGAAGCGTGCCGCCGCAAGGCGTTCGGCCCTGCTCGTCGACGACGGCATGCGCGTCGGGCTCGGCACCGGATCGACGGTGGCGTTCATGCTTCCGGCGCTGGCCGAACGCGGGTTGCACCTTCGGTGCGTGGCCACCTCGCCCGAGACCGAACGACGAGCTCGAGAGGTCGGCCTGCAGGTCGAGTCCTTCGAAGGTCCAGAGAGCCTCGCCCGGCTCGACATCGCGATCGACGGAGCCGACCAGGTCGACGCGGCGGGGTGGGTGGTCAAGGGTGGCGGCGCGGCGCACACCCGCGAGAAGCGCGTGGCCGCCTCGGCCGATCGGTTCGTGATCATCGTGGACTCCGGGAAGCTGGTCGATCGCGTGCACGGTCCCGTGCCGCTGGAGCTGATGAGCTTCGGGCTCGCGGCCACCTTGCTCGACCTCGGCTCGGCCACGTTGCGCGACGTCCCCCGCAGCCCCGACGGGGGGGTGATCGCCGACCTCGAGGGGCCGGTCGAGGACCCTGCCGCCCTCGCGGCGCGCCTCGACGCGACGCCGGGCCTGGTCGCCCACGGGCTCTTCCCTCCGTCGATGGTGAGCGAGGTCGTGATCGGACGGGGCGACGATGTCGAGATCCGTCCCGGTCCGGCACCAGCGTGACTCATCAGCCCGCAGCAGGTCGGTCGCAGAGCACGAGCTGGGCACCGGCCCGAACGCGTCCCGCGGGGATCGACGTGTCACCCACTCGGAGCCGCGCGAGAGGATCCACCTTCTCCGCGCCGGTGACGAGCCACAGGACGCGCTCGGCCCGGTCCAGCACCGGGTAGGTCAGCGTCATCCGGCGGTGTCCCTGGTAGGGCTCGGTGAGCGCCACCGCTCGGTCCTTCACCTCGAGCACGGGATCGCCGGGCACGAGCGAGGCCGTGTGCCCGTCGGGGCCGAGGCCGAGGTGGACCAGGTCGAAGCGCTCGGGCAGGGAGCTCGCGTAGGTAGCTGCGGCGGCGTCCAGATCGGCTTCCTCGACCGGCATCGGATGGATCTCCGCAAGCCCGCCCGGTGGGAGGCTCGCGATCAGGTGGGTGAGGTTCCGATCCGGATCTCCGGCCGGAGCGACGCGCTCGTCCACCTGGAAGATCGCCGTCCGATCCCACGGGACGTCGTGGCTCCGTAAGGCGGCGAACATCTCCCAGGGGGTCCGGCCGCCGCTCACCGCGAACGTGAATCGCCCATGGTCGGCGACCGCATCTCGAGCGCGAGCCGCGACCTCCTCCGCGGCGCGCGAAGCGACCGCGTCGGCGTCGGCGAGCACCTCGACGTCGATCACGAGGCCTTCTCGTCGTGGCCGCCGAACTGCTTGCGCATCGCGGAGAGCATTTTGTTGGCGAAGGCATCGAGATCTCGGGAGGCGAACCTCGAGTAGAGCGCGGTGCTCAGGACCGGGGCCGGAACGCCTTCCTCGATCGCCGCGATCGCGGTCCAGCGCCCCTCGCCCGAGTCCGACACCCGTCCCTCGAACCCGGCGAGGTCGGGGGACTCGTGCAGCGCGATCGCGGAGAGATCCAGCAACCACGAAGCGATCACGCTGCCGCGACGCCAGACCTCGGCCACCTCGGGAAGGTCGATGTCGTACCGGTAGTACTCCGGGTGCTCGAGCGGGGCCGTCTCGGCATCGGCGGTTCGCTCCACGGAGCCAGCATCGGCGTTGGCGAGCACGTTGAGGCCCTCGGCGTACGCGGCCATGAGGCCGTACTCGATGCCGTTGTGGACCATCTTCACGAAGTGACCGGCGCCGTTTGGCCCGCAGTGCAGGTATCCACGCTCGGCCATCGTCGGCTCGCCATCGCGGCCGGGGGTGCGAGGTGCCGCGTCGATGCCGGGGGCGATCGACGCGAAGATCGGCTCGAGGTGGGAGAACACCTCGTCCTCGGCACCGATCATCAGGCAGAATCCACGGTCGAAGCCCCACACACCCCCGCTCGTGCCGCAGTCGACGTGGTGGACGCCTTTCTCCTTGAGCGCCGCGGCATGACGCAGGTCGTCGCGGTAGTACGTGTTGCCGCCGTCGATCAGCATGTCGCCGGGCTCGAGATGTTCGGCGAGCTCGTGGATCGTGCTGTCGGTGATCTCTCCCGCCGGCACCATGATCCAGACCGCGCGAGGCGCCTCGAGAGCTGCCACGAACGCCCCGATCGAGGTCGCCCCGGTGGCGCCGTCGGCTTCCAAGGCCTTGACCGCATCGGCGCTCACGTCGTAGCCGACGCACCGGTGGCCGTCGGCCATGAGCCGTCGCACGAGGCCGGCGCCCATCCGTCCCAGCCCGACCATGCCCAGCTGCATCGGCGTCTTCGTGGTCATCGTCGAGTCTCCCTTCGTCGTTTCGGTCGGTCGGAGGGGGGAGCGGCACGGATCACGGGCGGCTCAACCACGGCGTCCGCCAGCCGGGATGGCCACGAAGCAACGCGTCCGCCTCTGGCGGGCCCATCGACGCCGGCGCGTACGGGACCACGGGCGGCGGCGAGTCGAGCAACGGTTGCACGATGCGCCACGTCTCCTCCACGGAGTCCTGCCTCGTGAACAATCGCGTCTCTCCGCGCATCGCGTCGGAGAGCAGCCGTTCGTAGGGCGTCGGCACCTCGCCCGATTGCTGCTCGCTGAACAGCAGCTCCAGCGCCACGCCGTCGACGGCCGGTTTCCCCGGCCGCTTGGCGTGCACCTGCAGCCGTGCGCCGCCATCGGGGTCGATCCGGATCACCAGCTCGTTCGGCCCGACCGCGGCGTCGTGGGGCATGTCGGTGAACATCGGGGCCCGGCGGAAGATCACCCGGACCTCGGTGACCCGCTCCGACATCGACTTGCCCGCTCGGATGAAGAACGGCACCCCCGCCCATCGCCAGTTGTCCACGCGGAGCTCCAGGGCGGCGAACGTTTCGGTCGTGGACCCGGGCGCCACGCCGGGCACGTCGAGGTAGCCCTCGTACTGCCCGCGCACGTACCGGGCGGGATCGGGGTCGGGGATCGCCCGGAACACGTCTTCCTTCTTGTCGCGCATCAGCTCGGTATCGAGCCCCGCCGGCGGCTCCATCGCGAGCAGCGCGAGGACCTGCAGCAGGTGGTTCTGGACGACGTCGCGGAGCGCGCCGACCGGATCGTAGAAGTGGCCGCGGTCTTCGACCCCGAAGTCCTCGGCCAACGTGATCTGCACCGACGCGACGTAGTTCCGGTTCCACAGCGGCTCGAAGACCGCGTTCGCGAACCGCAGGAACAAGATGTCGAGCACGGGCTCCTTGCCCGAGAAGTGATCGATCCGATAGATCTGCGACTCGTCGACCAGCGAGAGCAGGGTCGCGTTCAGCTCCCGAGCCGAGGTGAGATCGTGCCCGAACGGCTTCTCGATCACGATGCGGGCGGACGCGGTGAGCCCGGCGTCGTGCAAGCCCTGCACGACCCGTCCGAACAGCGAGGGCGGAATCTCGAGGTAATAGGTCGAGTGGCCCGCCTCGCCGAGATGCCCGCCCAGCTTGGTGTAGGTCGCCGGATCGTCGTAGTCACCCGAAACGTAGGTGAGGCGCGCGGCGAGCCGCTCGAAGACGTGTTTGTCGACCGGCTCTCCCGCGTGCTCGATCGAGGCCTTCGCATGTGCACGAAGCTGGTCGTCGGTCAGGTCGTCGATCGCCACGCCCACGATCCGGCACCGGAGCTCCTTCCGGCGTTCGAGCCGGTAGAGGGAGACGAACGTCATCTTCTTCGCGAGGTCGCCGGTGATACCGAACACGACCAGCGCGTCGGTCTCGGCAACGGGAGCCGCCTGGTGACCCGCCGCCTCAGCCACGGCTCTCCCTCGTGAACCCGAGCACGGCCCAGATCAGCAGCGCCGCACCCACCGGCACCAGGATCAGGCCGTAGACGAGGCTGGCTCCGGTCACGATCGTTCCCAGCACCAGGAAGATCGGCCAGACCGTCTCCGCCGGGAACGGACCGAGCACCTCTCCCGCCTCGGTCGCCGGATCGGCCTCGGCATCGTCCTCGGGCGGACGCTCGCTCATCGAGCCGTGACGGATCGCGTAGACGACGATGATCGCGGGAGTGCAGGCGAACCCGAGCAAGAGGACGGTGCCGATGGCCTCGTACGTGACGAACCAGTACACGATGCCGGCGACCGAGGCGAACAGGAAGAGCAGCACGAAATAGCGCGTCGCGACCCTCACGGCACGAGCTCCGGGTGCTCTCGGTCGAACGCCGGACGCAGGGAGCGGATCGTCGGGAGCTCGTCGAAGTTGTGCTCCGGAGGTGGCGAGGAGGTCGCCCACTCGAGCGAGTATCCGCCCCACGGATCGTCGCCCGCCGGCGTGCGGCGTCGCAGCGACCGCCAAACGTCGACGAGGAAGACCGTCACGGCGACCCCCAACAGGTACGCCCCGATCGATGAGACGAGGTTCGGAGTGTCGTAGCCCAGCCCGCTCGCGTAGTCGACGTACCGTCGCGGCATGCCGCGCTGTCCCAGCACGAACTGGGGCCAGAACGTCAGGTTGAACCCCACCAACAGCATCGCGAAGACGACCCGGCCGAGCTTCTCCGACAGCATCACGCCGGTCATCTTCGGGAACCAGAAGTAGATCGCCGCGAAGATGCCGAACACCGAGCCGCCGAGCATCGTGTAGTGGAAGTGCGCCACGACGAAGTAGGTGTCGTGCGCCTGGTAGTCGAGCGCCGGTGAGGCGAGCATCACGCCGGTGACCCCGCCGATCAGGAAGTTGAGCATGAACCCGATCGAGAAGAGCATCGGTACGGCGAACCAGATCTTGCCCCCCCACATCGACCCGATCCAGTTGAAGAACTTCACCCCTGTGGGCACCGCGATCAGCAACGTCATGGCGGCGAAGAACGGGTTGTCGATCACCCCGGTCGTGAACATGTGATGTGCCCAGACGCCGGTCGACAACATGCCGATCGTGAGCGTGGCCAGCAGGAACCCCGTGTAGCCGAACAGTGGCTTGCGCGAGAACACCGGGATGATCTCGGTGATCACGCCGAAGAACGGCAGGATCAGGATGTAGACCTCGGGGTGGCCGAGGAACCAGAACAGGTGCTGGTAGATCGTCGGGTCGCCTCCCGCGGCCGCGTCGTAGACCAGGCCACCGAGCCGGCGCCCGATCAGCAGGAGCGTGAGACCCGCGGCGGCGGGCGGGAAGGCGACGAGCCCCAGGATCGCCACCACGACCATGTTCCAGGTGAAGACCGGCAGCCGCCACATCGTCATGCCCGGAGCGCGCATGAGGAAGACGGTGGTCAAGATGTTCACGCCGTTCAGCACGTTGGAGATCACGACGAGCACGAGCCCCAGGATCCACAGGTCCGGGCCGACCCCGGGCGACAGCCTGATCTCCGAGAGCGGCGGGTACGCGGTCCAGCCCATCGCGGCGGCCTGCCCCGCCGCTGCCACACCGGCCAGCAACACCAGGATGCCTCCGCCGATGTAGAAGTAGAACGACGACAGGTTGAGGCGAGGGAACGCCATGTCTGGCGCCCCGACCTGCAGCGGGATGAGGTAGTTGGCCAGCCCGGTCGCGAACGGCGCCACGAACAGGAAGATCATCACCGTGCCGTGGATCGTGAACAGGGTGTTGTACGCCTCGTTGGAGACGATCTGGCGGGACGGTTCCATCAGCTCGAGGCGCATCACCTCGGCGAGGGATCCGCCGACCAGGAAGAACACGAACGCCGAGACGCAGTAGAGGATGCCGATGTTCTTGTGGTCGGTGGAGACGAGCCGATGCACCACTCCGGGCCCGCGACGGGGGGAGGGGGCCTGCCGGCGGCGGTCGAGGATCGTCGTCATGCGGGCACCTGCTCCTGCTGCCCGAGCCAGGCGTCGAAGTCCCGTCGGCTCACGACCTGCACCTCGAAATTCATGTAGGCGTGGTTCAGCCCACAGAACTCGGCGCAGTGACCCTGGAACGTGCCCAACTCGGTCGGCGTCACGTCGAACTCGAACGTCCGGCCTGGGATCGCGTCGTGCTTGTACAGGAACTCGGGGACCCAGAAGGCATGGATCGTGTCGTTCGACGTCAGCGAGATCCGGGTGGTCTCGCCGTGGGGCAGCACCATCACGGGCCACTCGGCGTCTTCACCGCTCGGCGGGCTCACGACGGTCTCCCCGTCGGGATAGGTGAACCGCCATCCCCAGGCGAAGGCCTCGACGTGAACGACCAGGTCCGGATCGGGTGAGATCGCCGTCACCCGATCATCGGTGCGGATCGCGAGCACGAACAACGCCACCACGATCATGACCGGCACCGCCGTGTAGACGACCTCGGCGGGAAGGTTCTCGGTGCGTTGCGACCCCAGAGCGCCCGGAGGATCCGACCGACGCCGTCGGTACCGCACGATCGACCACGCGATCAACACGTACACGATGCCGGCGACGGGGATCGCCGCGATGAAGAAGATCTGCCAGTTCTGGAACGTCTCCTGAGCCTGCTCGCTCGCGCCGCGAGGCATGCCGAACGAGCCCGAGCAGGCCCCCACGAACAGGGCAGCCGTCACGCAGGCCGAGATCGTGAGGACCGGGCGACCGCGCCTCACGGAGACCGCACCTCGTCGTCGGCCGGGGCGCCCGCTCGCGGCTCGTGGAGCTCCTCGAAGCCGCCTGCCGTCGTCCGCCGAACCGTCATCGCTTCCGGCCGCGCGATGGGGCTGCGCGGCCGGTCGTGCAGATCGCGGCACACGAGGAACGTCGCCACCCCGGCCACCACCGGCAGCACGAACGCCGACCACCGCAGCACGGTGTTGAACGTATCCACCTCGATCTGCAGGTACTTCGCGAGCACGTCGTTGCTGCCGGCCAGGAACAGCACGACCATGAGCGCCACAGCGGCCGCGCCGAGCCCGCTTCGCAGCGGCGCCTCACGGGGCTTCTGGGCGAAGTTGTGCCACCCACGGTCACCCGAGAACCTCGCCTCGAGGAACGGCCAGGCCGCGAGCAGGGTGAACATGATGCCCGGCACCACGATCGCGGGAAGGAACAGCTCGCCGATCGTGACGCCGAAGATCGTGAACTCCCAGTTCGGCCAGAGCCGCAGCAGCCCCTCGAGCCAGCCCGCGTACCAGTCGGGCTGGCTCGGCGACGGGCCCGAATAGGGCACGTACGGGCCGTAGAACCACACCGGGTTGATCTGGAAGAGACCGCCGAGGAGCGTGAGCACGCCGAACGTGACGAAGCCGAGCCCCACCGACTTCAGGGCGAACTTCGGCCAGACCGGCGTGCCGGTGACGGTCTCGTTCGTGCGGCCGGGCCCCTTGAACTGGGTGTGCGTCTGGTGCCACACGATGGCCAGGTGCGCCGACATCAGCCCGAGGATCGCGAGCGGGATGATGAAGATGTGCAGGGCGAGCAGTCGTGGCAGCAGGGCCGTGCCGGGGAACTCCCCGCCGAAGAAGACACTCGCGAGCCAGTTCCCGACGAACGGGATCGATTGCGCGATCGAGTAGGCGATGCGGAGTCCGACGCCGGAAAGCAGGTCGTCGGGCAGCGAGTAGCCCGTGAAGCCGGCACCGATGCCGCTGACGACCAAGCCGACGCCCAAGAGCCAGCTCATCTCCCTGGGTTTGCGGAAGGCGCCCGTGAAGAAGACCCGGAGCATGTGCGCCACGATCGCGGCCATGAACACCAGGGCCGACCAGTGGTGGGTCTGCCGCATCACGAGGCCGGCCCGCACCTCGAACGACAGGTGCAGCACGGAGTTGTAGGCGAGCGAGACCGACCGGCCCTGCAGCGGCTCGTACGGGCCCCGGTACGTGATCTGGTCCGGCGACGCGACGTAGAACATCGCTAGGAACGTGCCGGTGAGGATCAGCAAGATGAAGCTGTAGAGCGCGAGCTCGCCCAACATGAACGACCAATGATCGGGAAAGACCTTCTTCAGGTTCCGTGCGATGAACGAGCTGGCGTCGAGCCGGTCGTCGACCCCTTCGACGAGACGCTTCGAGATCATGGCGGACCGTCCGTGATGTTCCAGAACGCCGGTCCGACCGGTTCGGTGAAGTCACCCCTCGCGACGAGCGATCCGTCGTCGTCCACCTCGATCAGCAGCTGCGGCAGGGGTCTCGGCGCCGGCCCGTAGACCGGCTTGGCGCCGTTCAGCACGTTGAACGTGGACTGATGGCACGGGCACCGCAGCTCGTGATCGGCCGCCAGGTAGAGGCCGAGCGGACATCCGGCGTGCGTGCAGACCTTCGAGTAGCAGACGAGCCCCTCCGGAGCCCCCTCGGCCCGGTCGGCGGGGAGCTGCAGCAGGTCGGGCTCCACCTTGATGAGCACGGCCTGGGAGTCCGCCGAGCCCACAGACCCCTCGGGGAACACCGTGGTGAACGAGTCGACGTTCAGCGTGTCGGTCGTGACGACGTTCCCGCCGACGTCGACGAGCCGAGAGCCCCGCTTCCACTTCGTGAAGAAGGGCGTGTCCCCGGGAACCTGCCCCAGCGAGCGGATCGGGAACAACGCGGCGAGGCCGAGCGCGCCGGCGGCTCCGACCAGCAGGCGTGAGAGGAACGTGCGGCGCTTGAGCTCGTCGACCCCGCCCATCACGGTCTCGGCGGCCTCCTGCTGGTCCTGCTCGGCGACCGGTGCGTGGTGGCGCGACTGGGTCTCGTCGACGATCTGCGGCATCAGCCGCTTCGCCCATACCAGCAGCCCGACCCCGATGCCTCCCAACGTCAGGAAGAGCAGAGCACCTTCGAGCTGGGTCTGCCCGCCCCGGAGGTAGACGAAGAAGAGGCCGAAGGCAGCGAGGATCGCAACGACGAACGACCCCGCGACGACGCGATCGGGCCTGGTCACACCTTGCTCCCGGTGAGCCGCACGACCAGGAACAGCAGACCGAGCCCGACGACGAACGCCACGAGCCCTTCGGCGACCGCGCCCACGCGACCGAGCTGGAGCCCGCCCTCGTCGCCGTTGTCCCGCAACCAGTGCAAGTAGGCGGCGATCGAGTTCAGGTCCTGCTCGGAGAGGTTGTCCTCGTCGAAGACCGGCATGAGCCCCGGTCCGATCCTGGCCGCCTCGCCGATCTGGGTGGCCGTCGCCGGCATGAGGTTCGGCGCGATCTGCCCGCCGCCCACCGAGTCCCCGACGCCCGCGGCGGAATGGCAACCCGAGCAGTTGTCGAGGAAGAGCGCCGAGCCCTCGGCCAGGGAGCCCTTCGATGTGTCGACGCTCGGGATGGGCGGCCCCCCCGGAGCGATCTCCGCGAGGTAGGCGACGATGGCGTCGATCTGCTCGTCGTCGAACTTGGGCGGCTGCCGCGTTGGCTGATCCCCCGGCGCAGCCAACGGCATGCGCCCGGACGTGAGCATGAAGCTCACGGCCGCCGAGCCCGAACCCTGCAGGCTCGGACCGTTCACCGTGCCCTCCGCCTGCAGGCCGTGACACGTGGAGCAGCTCGCCTCGTACAGGGCCCTGCCCTGCTCGCCGGCCTGCGAGAGCGCCTGACCCGGAGCCGGACGGAACGACCAGAGGATCTGCCCCCCCACCACGAGCACCAGCCCGATGCGCAACACGCGGGACAGCAGGCGGGCTTCGGCGGACTTCCGGGTCATCGCAGCACGAACACCACCAGGAAGATCAGCAACCAGGTCGCGTCGCAGAACTGCCAGTAGTAGGCCATGGAGTGCGCTCCGTCGAGCCGGCCGGTGTCGTAGGCCCCCTGGTAGGAACGGATCAGCAGCACGACCAGCACCAGCAAGCCCGCGAGCACGTGAAGGCCGTGGATGCCGGTCAGCGTGTAGTACATCGTGCCGTAGGGATGGCTCGAGATCGTGAAGTCCACGTGCGTCCAGTCCCATGCCTCCATCGCCAAGAACCCGATGCCGAACGCCATCGTGACGAGGGTCCACCGTCGGAGCCCTGCCAGGTTCCCCGTCGCCGCGTGCCCGAGACCGCGCGCCAGGCAGAGGCTCGAGACCATGAGCAGACCGGTGCCGAAGGCCGCGAGCGCGACGTCGGGTGTGGCCCCCTCGGGCGGCCACGGCGTGGTCCGGGACCGCAGACCGAAATAGGCGGCGAACAACCCTCCGAACAACAACAGCTCAGACGAGAGGAACAGGATCGTGCCGAAGCGGACAGGCGAGGCCGACGCCGGGGCCGAGCGCGCAGCAGTCACCTCGTCCAGGGTCACCGGCTGATTCAAGTGGATTGCCCTGCACGCCGTCAAATGCTCCGGCGTGGGACGATTCACCCATGGGCTTCTCGGTTCCCGGCACCGACACGTGGTCGTGGCTGCGTGCATGGCCGGGTGATCCGCTGACACTGGCGCTGCTGCTCGCCGCCGCCTCGCTGTACGCGGCCGGGCTGCTCAGGCTACGACGCGCCGGCACCCCGTTCCCCGCCCGATGGACCGCGGCGTACTGGTGCGGCCTGGCCGTGCTGGCGATCGCGCTGCTCTCGCCCGTCGACACGTACGCGGATGCCTCCTTCTCCGTGCACATGACGCAGCACCTGCTGCTGACGTTCGTCGCACCGCCGCTGCTCGCTCTCGGAGCGCCCATCACGCTCGCGTTGCGGGCATCGTCCCCGACGACCGGCCGGCGGATCGGCCGGGTCCTGCGGAGCCCGCTCGCGCGGATCCTCTCCAATCCGATCGTGGGGTGGTCGCTGTTCGTCGGGGTGCCGTTCGCGATCCACCTGTCGCCCCTGTTCGACGCGTCGCTGCGCAGCTCGCCCGTCCACGCGCTCGAGCACGCGCTGTGGATCGTTGCGGCGCTCGTCTACTGGTGGCCGATCGTCGGGCGCGATCCGAACCCGCACCCCGTCACATACCCGGTGCGGATGTTGTCGCTGTTCCTCGCGATGCCGTTGATGTCGTTCCTGGCGCTCGCCCTCTACCAAGGCACCACTCCCCTCTACCCCTCCTATGCCGCGCTCCCCGCGCCCTGGGGACCGCGGGCGCTCACCGAGCAGCGGTGGGCGGCCCTGCAGATGTGGCTGGCGGGAAACCTCGCGCTGATGATCGCCATCCTGGTGGTGGCCGTGGCCTGGAAACGCGCGGAGGACGAGGGACAGCGACGGCTCGAAGCCCGCATCGACGCCGTGAACGGATGAGCGTCAGCCGTCGCGCATCGCCCGGTATCGCCTGATCAGCGCGTTGGTCGACCCGTCGTGGTCGAGGCCGGTCTCCTCGGAGGCCGTGAGCTCGGGGATGATCCGCTTCGCGAGCACCTTCCCGAGTTCCACCCCCCACTGATCGAACGAGTCGATGCCCCAGATCGCGCCTTGCGTGAACACGTTGTGCTCGTAGAGCGCGACCAGCGTGCCCAGCGTGTGAGGGGTCAGCCGCTCCGCGAGGATCGTGGTCGTCGGCCGGTTCCCCTCGAACGTGCGAGGTGGCACGAGGGCCTCGGGCGTGCCCTCGGCGCGCACCTCGTCGGGCGTCCTGCCGAACGCGAGCGCCTCGGCTTGGGCGAAGACGTTGGACATCAGGTAGTCGTGATGGGGACCGAGCGGGTTGAGCGCCTTCGCGAACCCGATCAGGTCGAGCGGGATCAGGTCG
>DASTBT010000028.1:0-11606 GCA_035711865.1 Actinomycetota bacterium | reverse complement strand
GCACGAAGGCGAGGAACGATCCCTCGAACCGGCCGAAGTGGCTGGCCTCGATGTAGGCCTGCACGGGAGCCAGCAGCAGGTAGGCCACCACGAGGGGGAGCAGCAGCCGCGTGAGTCGTTCCGCAACGTACTGTCCCGTCGATCGCCACCGAAGGGCGAGACACGTGCCCGCCCCGGAGATCAGGAAGAAGAACCCGATGCCCCACGTGCCGAAGAACGAGATCGGGATCGTGATCGCGTCGCTCAGCTCGGCGTTCTTCACGTGCCAGTCGTCGGTGGAGAACGGCTGCAGGCAGTGGTAGAGGAAGACCCCGAAGAGCGCGACCACACGCAGCCAGTCGAGGTAGTTCAGCCGCTCGCGCGCCGGTGCATGCGGCGTTCGCGTCACCCCATGCTCACCTGCGGACGACGTTCCCCCCATCGCGTCGCCTGCTCGAACGCGTGGGCGAGCCGGAGCACGCCGAGGTCGTCGCCGCGGCGTCCGACGATCTGCACGCCGACCGGCAGCCCGTCCTCGGTGAACCCGGCGGGAACGGAGATCGCAGGGCAGCCGGTCACGGTGATGCACCAACACGACTCCATCCAGTCGACGTACGTCGCCATCGGGGAGCCGTTGATCTCGGTCGGGAACTCGACGTCGATGTCGAAGGGAACGACCTGCGTCACCGGCATGATCAGGAAGTCGAACCGGTCGAAGAACGTGGCGACCCGCTCGATCAACCGGGTCCGCAACAGCTCGGCCCGGGCGAGGTCGGCGCCCGTCAGGCGCAGACCCTCCTCGACGTTCCACACGACCGCATCCTTCATCTGATGGCGATGCTCCTCGAGCAGCTCGGCGAGGTCGGCCGCGTACATGTGCGCACGCAGGGTCAGGAACACCTCACGCGCGTCGCGCAGGTCCGGGAAGGCCTCCTCGAGATGGCCCCCGATGGCCTCGAACGTGGGGCGTGCCGCCTCGACCGCCCGGGAGATGCGAGGATCGAACGGCATCGTGCCCCCTGCCTCGGGCGCCCACGCGATCGTGGGCTCGCCGAGACCCACATCGAGTGGGCCCGCGAAGACGCTCCCCGGCTCGGGCAGCGAGATGGGAACGCGCGCGTCGGGACCGGCCAACGCCGACAGCATGAGCGCCACGTCGGCGACCGTGCGGCCGATCGGCCCGTCGACCGAGAGGTCCTGCCATGCGTTCGACGTCGGCCACGACGGGACGCGGCCCGGGGAGGGCCGGAAACCCACGACGTTGCAGAAGGCCGCCGGGTTGCGGAGCGACCCGCCGAGGTCGCTCCCGTCGGCGATCGGCACCATGCCGCAGGCCAGGGCCACGGCGGCCCCTCCGGACGAGCCGCCGCACGTCTTCGCCGGGTTGAAGGGGTTGCGGGTCGCACCGAAGACCGGGTTGAAGGTCTGGGAACCCGCGCCGAACTCCGGCGTGTTCGTCTTCCCGACGAGGACGGCACCTGCAGCCCTCGCTCGTTCGGCCAGCAGGTCGTCGGCGCCGGGGACCGTGTCGGCGAAGATCGGAGAACCGGACGTCGTCCTGATGCCGGCCGTGGCGACCAGGTCCTTGTGCGCGACCGGCAGCCCGTGCAGCGGACCGACGGGCTCGCCGCGGGCGATCGTCCCGTCGGCACGCGCCGCATCGTCGGCGGCGCGCTCGGCGGCGAGCGTCACGAGGGCGTTCACCGCCGGGTTCACGGCCTCGATGCGTTCGAGGTGGGCGGCCAGCACCTCGCGGGCCGAGAGCTCCTTCGTTCGGAGGCGCCGAGCGAGCTCGGTCGCGGGCAGGAAGCAGGGATCGGCCCCGGACGTCACGGGCGCGAGGCTACCCGTTCACGCCCGGACGGACCCCTGGTGGGTGACTCCCGTCAGGCTTCCTCGACGGTGAACCGAGCCAGGTTCCGCTGTAGCTGCCCGTCGATCGTCCTCCAGCCCCCGGCGACCCAGAGCTTGTCGCCGATCGCCTCGAGATCCCACGGCCCGTGGAAGTTGTTGCCGAACGGCGCGAGCTGCGGCACCCAGTCGCAGATCGGTGTGCCCGTCGCCGGATCGACCGAGATGAGCCCGCGGAGATCCCTGCCGCAGACTCGCTGCTGCAGCCGGCCGAGGCCGAAGTGCCCCCCGAGGTAGAGGCGGGACCCGCCCGGAGACAGCTCGACCGCCTGCACGTTGCCGACCACGCTGAATCGCCAGAACCTCGTGCCGACGGTCCCGGTGGCATCGAACGATGCGGCGAAGTTGGGACCGCGGCCGAATCCCCCGTGCACGCGGGACGCGGTCGCCAGCAGGTCCCATCCGGTCTGCGGATCGCCGACCACGCCGTCGGGGATCTTCCACGCGCTCAGCGCTCCCGTCTGAGCGTCGACCCTGGCGACGCTTTCCCGGGAGAACGTCGACCCGCTCTGGGCCATGGTGTCGAACGCACCGGCGATGAAGACGGTCCCTCCCGTCGCGTCGAACTCGAGGTCGCGGACCGCGCCTCCGACCGCCCGGGGCCTCCATGCCTGGGTGAGGGCTCGCGACGGCAGGTCCCAGGCGGCGAGCTTGGCCCGGGAGCGCCCGTCGACCCGGCCGAACGCTCCACCGGCGTAGAGGCGGTCCTGCGAGGCCAGCAGGGCGTAGACGCGGCCGCTGACGGCGGGCGCGAACCCGCCGACGGCCTCGCCGCCGGCCAGGGTCACCGCGCCCAGGTTCTGCCTGGGCGCTCCGGCCAGGTGATCGAACTGTCCCCCCACGTACACCGTGCCGCCGGAGATCGCCAACGCGTACACGACGGACTCGGAACCGGTCGCCCGAGGACGCCACGATGCGACCGGGTTCCCGCTCGAGAGGTCGATCGCGGCCAGGTTCTGGACGCTGACGGGGGTGCCGCTCTGCGCCCGTGGTGGCAACAGCTGCGTGAACTTGCCGCCGATGAACAACGTGTCGCCCTGCCGGACCATGGCGAACACCTTGCCGTCGACCATCCAGGTTCGGTCTGCCTGCTCGCTCATCACTGCGTGAGCGGCCAACGGTGCCGCCGCCAGGATCGAGATCGCGGTGAGACAGACGAGCGCGAGGGAACACAGACGTCGCACGAGCGCATCAACTCCTCGATGTCGGGGGACGTTCTCGTACCCGCGAGCCTACGAGCGGAAACGGGAACGCATCCGTGCCACCTTGACGGGAATCGAACATACGTTCTAGTGTCGAACGATGTCGTCCGACACCCTCTTCGAGGTCGCACGCCGCACGTTCGACACGCCCGAGTTCCGCGGCATCGAGTGCATCGAGGTCGAGGCGAAGTCGGTGACCAACCGCGTGCCGGGTGGCGCGCTCCCGTTCGATTGGACGATCAACCCCTACCGGGGCTGCACCCATGCGTGCACCTACTGCTTCGCCCGGCCGACGCACACGTTCCTCGACATGGACGCCGGCCGCGACTTCGAGACGAAGATCGTCGTGAAGGTGAACGCCCCCGAGGTGCTCCGCCGCGAGCTCGCGGCCAGGCGATGGAAGGGCGAGCACATCGCGATGGGCACCGGCACCGACCCCTACCAGCGCGTCGAGGGCCGCTACCGCTTGATGCGCGGGATCATCGAGGCGCTGATCGATGTTCGGAACCCGTTCTCGATCCTGACGAAGGGCACGTTGATCCTGCGCGACATCGACCTGCTGCAACGCGCGGCCGAGACGGCACCGGTATCGGCCGCCTTCTCGATCGGCACGCTCGACGAGCGCGTGTGGCGCGAGACCGAGCCCGGCACGCCGCACCCGAAGGCGCGCGTCGAGGCCGTTCGAACCCTCACGGAAGCGGGCATCCCGACCGGCGTGCTGATGGCTCCGGTCCTGCCGGGTCTCAGCGACTCACGTCACCAGATGCGGGCCGTCGTCGAGGCCGCCCTGGAAGCCGGCGCCACCCAAGTCTCACCGATCCTCTTGCACCTGCGCCCGGGGGTGCGGGAACAGTTCATGCCGTGGCTCGAGGAGCACCATCCCGATCTCGTCGAACGCTACCGGCGGCTCTACCCGAAGGCGTACGCGTCGGCGGAGGAGCGCCGGACCCTCGGGCGTCGGGTCGGAGATCTCGTCGCATCGGCCCGGCAACGCTGGCCAGAACGGCCCGCGGGACGGTCGTCCGGGGCTCATCGATTCCACCGCGGACGAGTGAGTGCTGATGGCCCGAGAGTCACGCAGCCAAGCCTCTTTTGAAGAGCGATCAATACCGGTCGCGACGCCACTCGTGTCTCCCCTGCACCTCAGCCGGCGGGCGGTGCTCCGAACCGGCGACGTAGTATGTCCGCGTCGCACCGAGTGTGAGGAATGGACCGTCTTGTCGGAGGCCGCCGAACCGCTGCTCGAGAGGTTCGAGATCCCGCAGGAGGCTCTTGACGGCAGAACGGTGCTCATCACCGGCGCAGCGCGCGGGATCGGTCGTGAGGCTGCCAGCCTGTTCGCCCGGCTCGGCGCGAGCATCGCCATCGCCGACACGCGCGAGGAGGGGCAGCTCGTCGCCGACGCGATCACCGCGAACGGCGGTTCGGCCTCGTTCATCCGGTGCGATCTCTCGGCACCTGAGGACGCCGCCCGAGTCGCCGACGAGGTGCGAGACGTGTTCGGGCGGATCGACATCCTGATCAACGGCGCCATGCAGATGATCGTCGCGCCCATCGTGGCCACGCCGCTCGAGGACTGGGATCGCATCTTCGCCGTCAACCTCCGCGCCCCCTTCCTGCTCACTCAGCGAGTCCTCGGCGAGATGGTGGAACGACGCGAGGGCGTGATCGTGAACATGATCGCCTACGAGGGCTCACCTCTGACCTCCGCCTACGCGGCCACCAAGGTCGGCCTGCGCTCCCTCGCCTTGACCGCGGCACGCGAGGTCGGTCCGGATGCAGGTGTCTCGATCTTTGCGTTCGTTCCCGGCATCGTGGACACACCGGTGGTTCGCGAGACGTTGATCCCCGGCTTCTCAGAAGCACTCGACCTGACTCCAGACGAGCTGGAGCGCACGGTGCTCGCACAGAACCCCGGATACGTTGGCCTGATGCCCGTGGAGCACTGTGCCGCGGGCCTCGTCTACACCATCGTGCACGCGGCCGAGTACCACGGGCAAGTAGCCGATCCATTCGAACCGTTGAGCCGCTTCGGGGTGATCGAACTCCCTTCGCCAGAGCACTCGATCTCCGTGGCATCGACGACGGAAGGTGCGTTGCCGCAGCACCTGAAGCAGTACCTGTCCGACGTGACCGAACAGAATCGGGAGCTCGAAGCGCGCATCGCCATCCGGACGAGGGAACTCGCGGAAGAGCATGAACGATCGGAGTCGCTGCTATTGAACGTACTCCCGGCACCGATCGCCGAGCGGCTGAAGAGCGGAGAAGCTACGATCGCCGACTCGTTCGAGAACGTCACCGTGCTCTTCGCGGATATCGTCGATTTCACGCCGCTGGCTGCTCGCGTGCCGCCTGCCGACGTTGTCAAGATCCTCGACGGTGTCTTCTCGATGCTCGACGACATCGCCGAATCGCATGGGTTGGAGAAGATCAAGACCATCGGCGACTGCTACATGATGGTGGGCGGCCTGCCAGAACCGCGACCGGACCATGCTGTGGCGGTTGCGGAGGCTGCCCTGGCGATCGGAGGGCGGCTGAAAGACGGCGGAGACCGAGGCACGCCGCCGCTGTCCCTACGGATCGGCATCCACACCGGCCCGGTCGTGGCGGGAGTGATCGGCCGCAGGAAGTTCATCTACGACCTGTGGGGCGACACCGTGAACACGGCCAGTCGGATGGAATCGCATGGCGTTCCCGACGCGATCCAGTGTTCGGAGGCGGCATACGAAGAACTTCGCGATCGCTACGCCTTCGAGCCTCGAGGTGAGATCGACGTCAAGGGCATGGGCCGCATGCCGACGTTCCTTCTGGTCGGCCGCATCTGATCCCAGCGGTCCACGCCACCGGGCGCCGACGCTGGGCGTCCTATGAAGCCGGAACCACCAGTGCGTCGACCGCGACGCACCCCTGCGGCGAGACGATCACGGGGTTCACGTCGAGCGCGTTCAGCAGATCACCGAGATCCGAGGCGAGCACGGAAAGACGGGACACCACCTGCACGAGCGAGCCGACGTCGGCGGGTACCGCCCCGCGCACGCCGTCGAGCAGGGGCCGCATCTGCAGCCGGTCGATCAGCCGCCGCGCGGCCCCCTCGTCCAACGGCGGGAACGCGAGGACCCGGTCGTGCAGCACCTCGATCAGCACACCCCCCGAGGCCACGAGCACCAGGGTGCCGAACGTGGGATCGTTCACGAGGCCGAGGGCGACCTCCACGCCGACGGGGGCCATCGCCTCGACGGTGACCTGCGGACCGAGGCGGCCCGCGATGTCGGCGTAGGCGTGCCTCACCGCCTCGGCGTCGGCGATCCCGAGCCGCACCCCTCCCCGATCCGATTTGTGCATCACGCCAGGTGCGGCGGTCTTGAGCACGACGGGGAACCCGATCGGCCCGGCGGCGGCGACGGCCTCGTCGGCGGTCGACGCCGCCCGGGCATCCACGACCGGGATCCCGTAGTCGGCCAACAGCTCCAGGCCTTCGAGCTCACCGACGTCCTCCCCGGTCGCCAGGCGGGCGCGCCATCTCGACCGCACCTCGTCGTCCACGGGCGGCGGCGGCTCGACGTCCACTCGCGCCCGCACGTCGCGATGTGCGATCAACGAGCCAAGCGCGACGAGCCCCGACGACGTGCCCTCGAGCACGGGGATGCCGGCGTCGCGGAGGAAGGCGGCTTCCTCGAGCGCGACCGCGCTCGCGAGGTTCGACAGCACGCAGAACGGCTTCGTGGTCCGCTCCCAGACGTCCTTGGCCACCTGCAGGTACCCCTCGTCGAAGGGCTCGCCCTGCCGGGTGAGGTCGACCGCGAACGCCACGACGGCCGTGTCGGGGTCGTCGTGGAGCGAGACGAGCGACTCGACGAAGATGCGATCGGCGTCGATACCGGTGCCCCACGCGTCGAGCGGGTTCGCGGCCTCGAGCCCGGGATCGAGCAGGTCGTCGATGCGCGCGAGCGTCTCGGTCGTCACCGCGGCGAACGGCACCCCGAGATCGTCGGCTCGATCCGCCAAGAGGGCTCGTTCCCCGCCCGAGTCGTGCAGGCTCGCGATGCCCCTCGACGACCCCGTCACGCGTCGCGGCGACGAGAACAGCTCCATCGCGTCGGCCATCTCCTCGAGCGTGAGCACCTCGTGCACCCCGTACGCGTCGAACAACGCCTCGTACGCACCGTGCTCCCCGGCCAGCGCGCCCGAGTGCGCCGTGACCATCGCCTTGGCACCTTCGGTGCGGCCGACCTTCAGGGCGATGACCGGCACGTCTTGCGAGGCGGCCCGCTCGAGCTGCGAGCGGAAGCCGGCCGGGTCGCGCACGGTCTCGAGCAGCAGCCCGAGCACCCGCGTCTCCTCGCGGCCGAGCGCGTAGTGCATGTAGTCGTCCATCGTCGCCCCGAGCTCCTGACCGCTCGACACCAGCAGGTTGAACCCGATGCCCCGGTCGTTGAACGCGAGGGCCGCGAACGCCGAGCCGGAATGCGAGATGAACGTCACCGGTCCGTGACGCACCACGTCGGGGGTCGGGAAGCCGGTCGCGCGCAGCCTGAACGTCTCGTGCAGGAAGCCCATGCCGTTGCCCCCACACAGCGGGACGTCCGCTTCGCGCGCGATCGCGGCGACGCGCTCGGTGAGCGGCGGCCGGTCCGCCGACGGCTCCTCGTACAGCGACGAGAAGGTCACGAGCGACCGGGCCCCGGCCTCGACGGCGTCGCGGGCGGCCTGCTCGATCCGATGGTTCGCCACGCCGAGGATCGCGAGATCCACACCCTCGCCGGGCGCCTCGGCGACCGACGGATGGCACGGCAGCCCGAGCACCTCGTCGTAGCCGGGGTTCACCGGGAAGATCGAGCCGTCGAACCCGCCTCGCTGGAGCTCCACGACCATCTGCCGGCCGAGCGAGCCTTCCTTCACCGAGGCGCCGACGACCGCGACGGACCGAGCCTCGAGCATCGGCTCGAGGCTCGGTCGCGTGCGCGTGGGAACCGGTGCGACCTTCGCCACCTACTTCTTCGCGATGGCCTTGTCCTTGACCGCGGCCTTGGACGCCTGCCAGCCGGGGATGCCGTTCACGCCGCCCCCGCCGTGCGTGGCGCACGAGCCGTGGTAGAGCCCCCTGATCGGCGTGCGGTAGTCGGCGTAGCCGGGCGCCGGCCGCATGTGGAAGAGCTGGTCCACGCTCAGCTCACCGTGGAAGATGTTCCCGCCGATCAGGCCGAGGTCCTGCTCCATGTCGTGGGGACCGATCACCTGGTAGTCGATGATCGAGCTCTTGAAGTTCGGCGCGAGCTGGTCGTAGCCGTCGAAGACCCGCTGGGCGTAGGCGTCGAGCTCCTCGCGATGCGGCTCGTTCACCCAGTCGTCGGGCACCCACTGCGTGAACATCGAGAAGACGTGCACGCCCTCGGGGGCGAGCTTCTTGTCGAGCGTGGTCGGGATCGTGCCGTCGACGAACGGCGCCGTCGCCGCCTTCCGCTCGATGTGGGCGTCCTGGAACGCTCGCTCGGCGTATTGCGGCGAGAGGCAGAGCTCGACCGAGCCCGTGTGGTGGTCCTGCTGGTTCGTGCCCGGCATCGACGTGAAGTCCGGCAGCTCGCTGATCGCGACGTTGATCTTCACGGTGCCCGAGCGTGTCTTCCAGCGTTCGATGTCCCAGACGAAGTCGGCCGGCAGCTCGTTGCGATCAAGCAGGTCGAGGAAGCCGATCTTCGGGTGGATGCAGGTCACGACGACCGGCGCGCGCAGCTCCTCGCCGCTCTCGAGCGCGACGCCGACCGCGCGGCCGCCCCGCGTCAGGATGCGGTGCACCTTGGCGCCGGTGCGGATCTCGCATCCGAACGACTCGGCGCTGCGGCGGATCGAGTCGCTGACCGCACCCATGCCTCCCTGCTGGAAGCCCCAGCTGCCGAGGTGACCGTCGCCGACGTCGCCGATCGAGTGGTGCAGCATCACGTAGGCCGTGCCCGGCTCGTCGGGGCCGGCCCACGTGCCGATCACGCCGTTGACCGTGAGCATCGCCTTGATCGCGTCGGACTCGAACCAGTCGTCGAGCAGGTCGCTGACGCTCATCGTGAACAGGCGGGTGACGTCGGCCACGCCACGCTCGCCGAGCTTGCGCATGTTCCACGCGGTCTGCGCCTGCGGCAGCAGGTCGCCGAGCTTCATCGACCCCAGGTGCGGCGGCACGCTCAGCAGCAGCGGGCCGAGCACGTCGCTCACGCCCTTCATCCACGCCTCCCACTTCGGCAGCGTGTCGGCGTCTCTCTTCGAGAACTGCGCGATCGAGTCGTAGCTCTTCCTCGCGTCGTCGGCGTAGACCGTGATCGCGCGCCCGTCTGGGAAGGCCTGGAAGTAGGGGCCGAACGGCGTGACGTCGTAGCCGTGGCGCTTGAGGTTCAACTCGCGGATGATCGTCGGCGGCATCAGCGACATCACGTAGCTGTAGGTCGTGACGTTGATCTCGGGGTGATCGGCGAACGGAGCGCTCGTGTCGGCGGCCCCGCCCGTCTTGTCGCGGCTCTCGAGCACCACCGTGCGAGCGCCGTGGCGGGCGAAGTACGCGCCGCTCGTGAGTCCGTTGTGACCGCCCCCGATGACGATCGCGTCGTAGGTGTTCGAAGCCATGGTCCTGTGCGTCCTTCCTCTTCGTCCTCGGCCCGTGACCTGTCCGGAACCCGGGCAGTATGGCCTGAGTTTGAATCACCAGTCAACTCCGTTCGACCTGACCAGGGGTTTTGACTTCGCAGGTCATGCGGCTACAGTTGCCTGAACGTTCAGACAAGGGAGTCCCGTCGTGCCGCCTCGGCTGCACGACGTTCAGGATGGAGGAACCGTTGGTTCGTGCACGGCAGAAGAACGGGAAGGACCGCCACCAGGAGATCCTCGAGGCGGCCGCGCGCGTGATCACCGATCGTGGGCTGGCCGAGACACGCATCCAGGACATCGCCGAACGCTGCGGCGTCTCGCCGGGCCTGATCCTCTACTACTTCGAGTCGAAGGACCGCCTGCTCGTCGAGGCGCTCACGTACGCCAACGACAAGTACTACCTCGCCCAGGCTCGCGATCTCCGGCGCCTCGACTCGGCTCGCGACCAGCTCTCGCGCCTGATCGACCTGTCGGTTCCCGGCCTGCTGCCCGACTTCGAGCGGCTCGAGGAGTGGGCGCTGTGGATCGAGATCTGGGTGCGCGCCCTCCGCGACCCGAGCCTCGCGAAGGAAGCCGAAGTACTCGACCGGCGATGGCGTCAGTCGATCGCCGACATCGTGCGCCACGGACGTCGGACCGGGGAGTTCGACGGGGGCGAGGACGCCGACGAGATCGGCCGCAAGCTCGGCGCGCTCATCGACGGGCTCGCGATCCAGGTGTTGATGAACGACACGCAGGTGAGCCCCGAGCACATGCAGCGCATGTGCCTCGAGGTCGCCGCGAGCCTGATCGGCTTCGAGCTGGAACCGGCGACGAGCGCCTCGACCTAGGCCCGGCCATCGCCGACGCGGTCGGCGAGCAGGCAGATCAGCTCGAACGCGATACGCGTGGCGTTCTGCGCCGTCATCGAGTTCGGCGAGTCGAGCGAGGGCATCAGCTCCACGACGTCGGCGCCGATCAGGTTCATGCCACGCATGCCTTGCAGCACCCGGATCGCCTCCTTCATCGTGAGACCTTCCTCGCCGGGCTCGGGGTTCGACACGGCCGGCGCGATCGTCGTGTCGAGCGCGTCGAGGTCGAACGAGACGTACACGGGCAGCTCGCCGACACGGTCGCGGACCAGCTCGATCGTGCCGTCGATGCCGAGGTCGTCGTCGAACTCGTCCTTCGTCACGATGCGGTAGCCGAGCTCGCGGCTCGTCTTGCCGGGATCCAACCAGACGTCATGACCGCGGATGCCGATCTGCACGCTGTGGGTCGCGTCGACGTGGCGCTCGTGCACCGACCTCGAGGCCCAGTGCCCGGCGCTGTCTGACGCGCCGTACCAGTTCGGGAAGTCGTCGTAGGTGTCGTAGTGGGCGTCGAAGTGCACGACGGCAGCGGGTCGCCGGTGCCGAGACTCGGGCCCGGCGATCGCGCGCAGGATCGCCAGCGAGATCGAGTGATCGCCGCCGATCGAAACCGGGCGAGCGTTCGCACGGTCGATCGCGCCGTAGAACGCCTCGATCTCACGCACCGCCCGGTCGTTCACGAGGGACTCGTAGATCGGCACGTCGCCGAGGTCGTGGATGCGGCACGCGCTCCAGGGATCGAGCTGCCACTTCAGATGGAAGCGCCGGTAGGCCATCGAGACGTCGCGCACCGAGCGCGGCCCCAGGTGCTGGTCGCGCCAGGTCGTGCCGTTGCCCGAGCTGTGCGGCACCCCGACGAGCGCGATGTCGCAGTC
This sequence comes from Actinomycetota bacterium, assembly GCA_035711865.1. Taxonomy (GTDB): domain Bacteria; phylum Actinomycetota; class UBA4738; order UBA4738; family HRBIN12; genus JAOUEA01. The sequence goes on along the minus strand of DASTBT010000028.1, from coordinate 158 downwards.
GTTCGCGTCGGGCACGTGCGGGCACCGGAAGAGCGTCGGAACGCCCCACCAGTGCAGGAAGTCGAGATCCTGGCGGCTGAACTCGTACTCGAACCGGTCCATCGAGCGCTCTCCCGTCTCCGCTCCGACGGGAGTCTACGGTCGGTAGTCTTCGCCGA
>DASTBT010000027.1:0-3181 GCA_035711865.1 Actinomycetota bacterium | reverse complement strand
GGCGGGCGGGTTCTTCGACCCCGCGAGCGACCTCTTCGGGAAGTTCGACTAGCGGGCGGGACGGATCGGGTCAGAGGCCGGCGAGGATCTTCGCCTTCTGCGCCTCGAACTCGGCGTCGGTGAGGACGCCGGAGCTCTTCAGCTCGCCCAACTCCTTCAGCTGGGCCAGTTTGTCGTCGGTTGCCGACGACGCGGACGGAGCTGCTGGGGGAGCCGGCTGAGCCTGCACCTGTTGCTCGTCCTGCTGAGCCCACTTGTTCGCCTGTCGGCGGGACACGCGGTTCGACACGGTCGTGGCCGTGCCGGCGATGACAGCGGTACGAGCCACCCCTCGGAGGAGCCCTGGCATCTCGTTCACTCCTTCCCTTCGAGTTCGTCGAGCGCCGCGATCAGCTCGTTCGTCGCGATGCGGCCGCCCGCGACGAGCCGCGCGCCGCTGCGGCGCAGAGCCGTGGCGAACGGCGCCGCCCAGGTGTTCTCGTACACGAGCAGCGCCGCCGAGGACCCGGGCTCGATCGCCGCGCCCGCCTCGTCGTAGTCCTCTTGGCCGAGCAGGCCAGACGAGGCGCCCTCGAACACGGTCAACTGCGGATCGTCGCCGAGCTCGTTGAGCTCGAGACCGACGATCGTGCCGTCGTCCTCCTTCCGCACGAACGCCAGGTCGAGGATCCGGATCAGGCCCCGGTCCACGAGGTCGACGAGCAGCGGCATGCCCTCGCCGTTCGGCTGCGTTCCTGCCCGCCACTCCACGACGATGTAGTCGATGGGGCCGAGCTCGACGTCGGTATCGCTCAACGGGGCCTCCTCTCCGAGCCGCGCCGGGATCGACGCGCAACGTTGCGAACTGCAGGATGGCAGGTCGTGCCCGAGCTGGCATCCCCCATCGGGGGGAAGCGCGCACGACCGCACCGGGGCGGCGTTGCCTGGCATGATGTCCCGGCCGTCCCGGGGGGAGGAAGACGTGGCGCTCCGCATCGAGGACTACGGACTGATCGGCGATACGCACACGGCGGCGCTCGTCGGCATCGACGGATCGATCGATTGGCTGTGCGCGCCTCGGTTCGACTCACCGGCGTGCTTCGCGAAGCTCCTCGGCAGCGAGGACAACGGCTCGTGGAGCCTCGCCCCCGCCGTCGACGTGGCCTCGACCTCTCGGCGTTACCGCCCCTCGTCCCTCGTGCTCGAGACCGACTTCGCGACCGCATCGGGCCTCGTTCGCGTGGTCGACTGCATGCCCACGGGTGAGCATCGGCCACGGGTGGTGAGAGTGGTGGAGGGATTGCGCGGGTCGGTGCCGATGATCGGCGTTCTGCGGCCTCGCTTCGACTACGGCAGGACCCGGCCATGGCTCCGCGGGTCCGGCCAGGTGGTCAGCGCCGGTGCGGGGCCCGAGGCCTTCGAGCTGAGGAGCGAGACGCCGCTGTCCGTCGACGACCTCGGGTCCGAAACCCGGTTCACCGTCGACGAGGGAGCGCGCATCGGCTTCGTGCTGTCGTGGCACTCCTCGTGGGAGGAGCCGCCCCCGGCGATCTCCCCCGTCGACGCGGTCGCCGAGACAGACGGTTGGTGGCGCACGTGGTCGAACCGCTCCACCTACCGGGGCGGCTGGTCCGACGAGGTGGAGCGGTCCCTCATCACCTTGAAAGCGTTGACGTACCATCCGACCGGTGGCCTCGTCGCCGCCGCGACGACGTCGCTCCCCGAGTTCCTCGGCGGAGTCCGCAACTGGGACTATCGGTTCTGCTGGCTCCGGGATGCGGCGCTGACGCTCGACGCCCTCATGGCCGCCGGTTACGTCGAGGAAGCCACCCGATGGCGAGACTGGGTGATCCGGGCCGTGGCCGGCGATCCCGAGGATCTGCAGATCATGTACGGCGTCGCGGGCGAGCGACGGCTCGACGAGCACGAGATCGAGTGGCTGCCCGGATACGAGGGCTCGGCTCCGGTGCGCGTCGGCAACGCCGCCTCGGGTCAGCTCCAGCTCGACGTCTACGGCGAGCTCGCCGACGCGATCTACCGGGCGCGTCAGCTGGGCATGACGCCCGTGCCCGAGGCGCTCGATCCGGCCGAGGGCATCGTCAGGTGGCTCGAGGATCACTGGCGCGAGCCCGACGACGGCATCTGGGAGGTTCGCGGCCCCCGGCGACAGTTCGTCCACTCGAAGGTGATGGCGTGGGTCGCCGCCGACCGGGTCGCGAGGATGGCGGAGCAGGCCGGCTTCGACGCGCCCGTGGCGGGGTTGCGACGCATGCGTGACGAGATCCACGAGGAGGTGTGCCGGCGGGGCTTCGACGCCGAGCGCAACACGTTCACCCAGTACTACGGGTCGTCGCAGCTGGATGCCGCCCTGTTGCTGATCCCCCAGGTGGGCTTCCTGCCCGCGTCGGACCCGCGGGTCGTGGGCACCGTCGACGCGATCATGCGCGAACTGGTCCGCGACGGGTTCGTGATGCGGTACCTACCCGACGAGGACTCCGCCGACGGGCTGCCGCCGGGGGAGGGGGCGTTCCTCGCCTGCAGCTTCTGGCTCGTGACCGACCTCGCGATGCTGGGCCGGGTGAGCGAGGCGCAGGAGCTGTTCGAACGGCTGCTCTCGCTCCGCAACGACCTCGGCCTGTTCTCCGAGGAGTACGACCAGCAGCATCGTCGGTTGATCGGGAACTTCCCGCAGGCGTTCACGCATCTGACCCTCGTCCAAAGCGCCATGGCACTCACCGAAGCGCTCGCTGCGGGGACGACCGAGGGAGGACCGAGATGAGCCGGCCCGCGGAGGCGCTTGCACCCTCGGGCAAACAGCACGAGCTCCGATCCGGTGATCACCGCGCAATCGTGACCGAGGTCGGCGCGACGTTGCGCCACTATTCGGTCCACGGCGTCGACGTCATCGACGGGTTCGGGGCGGGCGAACCCTCGTCCGACGGGCGTGGCCAAGTGCTCGCCCCGTGGCCGAACCGCCTTGACGCCGGCCGCTACCGGTTCGGCGACCACGACGCCCGGGCGGCGCTGGACGAACCGGAGCGGAGCAACGCCATCCACGGCCTGGTCCGATGGCTCGCGTTCCGCGCGGCATCGCGACACGATTCCGCCGTCGAGCTCGTGTGCGTGCTGCATCCCCAGCCGGGCTATCCATGGTCGCTCGAGCTGCGCATCGGGTACCGGCTCGGCGACGGCGGCCTCGCCG
>DASTBT010000026.1:0-7378 GCA_035711865.1 Actinomycetota bacterium | reverse complement strand
GACATGTGCCTCGAAGGCCGCGTCGACGATCGCATCGACCCCTGTCCGATCGACCGCGAGCGTTTCCAAGGCGGGCAGCGCAGGAGGGGGGTAGATCTCGATCTGCGGTCCCGCCCGAACGATCGTGCCGTCGCCGTACAGCGAGAACGACGGCAGAGAGACGAGCTGGTGTTCGGGCGGCGTGAAGCCGCCCTCGTACCCCCATCGCAGCACCAGCTGTCCCGGCTGCGCGCCGTGGGCCGGCGAAGGCGAGGAAGGACCGCCCGCGGGTTGGGCCTCGGCGCACGAGGAGCCGAGCAGGGGCAGCAGCGCGATGGGAGCGAACCTTCGAAGACTCATGGGGTCCTCCGGGTCGGTCCGTGTCGGACGCATCTGACCCATGGACCGGTTCCCGGTGCAGAGTACCCTTCGGTCGTGGACGGTCTGATGCGGGCGTTGCGCAAGACCCGACGAGGGCCGGGAGCCGAGCTCGTCGACATCCCGATCCCCGAGCCGAAGGACGACGAGGTCCTGGTTCGGGTGCACGCCGCCTCGATCTGCGGCACCGATCTCCACATGCTCGAGTGGAACGAGTGGGCCGAGGGACGCATCGCCGCCGTCCCGATGACGTTCGGTCACGAGGTGGCCGGCACGGTCCACGCCATCGGTGACGAGGTCCATCACGTGCAGCCGGGCACCTTCGTCGCCGCGGAGACCCACATCGCGTGCGGTCACTGTTCCACGTGCCAGACAGGTCGGGCCCACATCTGCGAGAACCTGCGCATCCTCGGTGTCGACACGGAGGGCGCCTTCGCCGAGTTCGTCGTCGTCCCGTCGAAGAACGCGTGGGTCGTCGGCGAGGGCATCGATCCCGACGTGGCCTCGATCATGGAGCCGTTCGGCAACGCCGTGCACGCCTCGTTCGGCACGGGTGGGGGCGAGGACATCGCCACGAACTCGGTCGCGGTGATCGGCTGCGGTCCGATTGGCATGTTCGCCGTCGGCATCGTGCGGGCGCTTGGCGCGTTCGAGGTCATCGCGATCGAACCGAACGGCTACCGGCGGGGCAAGGCCGCGGCCATGGGCGCCGACGTGCTCGTGGATCCGGCCGAGGTCGATCCGGTCGAGGCCGTGGTCGAACAGACCGGCGGGGTCGGCGCCGAGGTCGTGCTCGAGATGAGCGGGAACAGCCTGGCGATCGATCAGGGCACCCGCATGTTGGCGCGGGGCGGACGCATGTCGCTGCTCGGGCTGCCCGACGCATCGGTCACGTTGGATCTGAACGACCAGGTGATCTTCAAGGAAGCCAGGCTGCAGGGCATCACGGGGCGGGAGATGTTCCGGACGTGGCAGCAGACGACGACGCTGCTGTCGACGGGCAGGGTCGACGTCACCCCGGTGATCACGCACCGGTTCCCGCTCGATCGGTGGCAGGAGGCCTTCGATGCGACGGCGTCGGGTAGCTCCGGGAAGGTGATCCTCGTGCCCGACGGTACGGGGAGATGATCGTGCCCGACGGCACGGGGAGATGATCGTGCCGAACGGCCGGGGAAAGCTGATCGTGTCCGACGAACGGAGACAGGAGGGCACCGCTCGATGTCCGCGCTCGACTACCTGAAGGGAGAACTGGCCGCGCTCGAACGTGACGGTCTGTTGCTGCACCCCCGAACCCTGGAAGGTCCCCAGGGTGCGCGGGCACGCTACGACGGTCGCGACGTGATCAACCTGGCGTCGAACAACTACCTCGGTCTCGCCAACCATCCCCGACTGAACGAGGCAGCCGCTCGAGCCGCGAAGGAGTACGGCGCCGGTTCGGGCGCGGTGCGCACGATCGCGGGCCAGATGACGGTGCATCGCGACCTGGAGTCGAGGTTCGCCGCCTTCAAGCACGCCGACGCCGCCGTGATGTTCCAGTCGGGATTCACCTCGAACTCCGGCACGGTCGCCGCGATCCTCACGAAGGAAGACGTCATCGTGTCGGACCGGCTGAACCACGCCTCGATCATCGACGGCGCCCGTCTGTCGCGCGCGGAGATCGCGGTCTTCGACCACCGCGACGCCGGACATGCCGATCGGTTGCTGACCGAGACGGCGCGGCCTGGTCGACGCCAGCTGTTGATCACCGACGGTGTCTTCTCGATGGACGGCGACATCGCGCCGCTCCCCGACCTCGTCGAGGTCGCCGAGAGACACGAGGCGATCATGATGGTCGACGATGCGCACGCGAGCGGCGTGCTCGGCGCCGGCGGTGCGGGCACGGTCGATCACTTCGGGTTGCATGGGCGGGTCGACATCCAGGTGGGCACGCTTTCTAAGGCGATCGGGGTGCTCGGGGGGTTCATCGCCGGCCCGGTCCACCTGATCGAGTGGTTGCAGAACCGGGGTCGTCCGTACCTGTTCTCGACGAGCGCGCCGCCGCCGGTCGTGGCCGCCTGCATCGCCGCCCTCGACGTGCTCGGCGACGAGCCCGAGCGTCTCCAGCGGTTGTGGTCCAATACCGAGTCCTTCAAGGTCGGCCTGCACGAGCTCGGCTTCGACACGGGGGAGAGCCAGACGCCGATCACCCCGGTGATCACCGGTGACGAAGAGCGAACGCAGCGATTCGCGGTCCGGCTGTTCGAGGAAGGTGTGTTCTGCCCGGCCATCGTGTTCCCGACGGTCGGCAAGGGGTCGGCGCGCGTCCGTACGATCGTCACCGCCGATCACACCGAGGACGATCTGCGCACGGCTCTGGAGGTGCTCGGTCGGGTGGGGGCGGAGCTGGGGTTGCGCTGAGGTCGTTCAGCTCGTCGACGTGACGACCCGCGCCTGGATGCCGGCCAACAACAGGTCGAGGCCGAAGTCGAACTGCTCATCGGGGTCGCATTCAGCGAGATGCGGCAGCGCGGCGACGAGGCACGGCACCTGGTCCGCAGACAAGTACCGCGCGAACTCATCGTCGGGAAGCTTCGCGTGCACCGCGTCGAGATCGACGGTCTTGCCGCCCCGGCTGGTGCCGGCCGAGAACATCGCGCCGACCTCCATCATCACGACGCCCATGATGTAGCCGCCCAGCACGTTGAAGACGAGGACGCCCTCTCGGGGGTCCATGCCGGCGCGCGTGATGACCCGCAGGGCGAACTCCATGGGCATCAAGGCCTCGAGCTCGGTCATCGGGCGCTGTCGTTCCGCCCAGAGCGCCATGACGTTCGGGTGCTGCCGCAGCACGCGGCGCCACTCACGCGCACCGTCGCGTGCGACCTCGATCCACGGCCGATCCTCGTCGGGGTAGCGGAAGTCGCACATCACCATCGCGCAGACGCCGTCGAGCAGATCGTCCTTGTCGCGAACGTAGTGATAGAGCGACATCGCCTCGACACCCACGTCGCGAGCGACCCGTCGCATCGAGACGGCCTCGAGGCCTTCCTCGTCCATGATGTGCATGGCGGCCTCGATGATGCGTTCCCGCGTGAGTCGCTCCCGAGGAGGCGCCTCGGCCCTGGCCTTTCGGTTCCTTGCGGGCATCTCCACCCGTTCCTCGAACGATCGCGTGATCGGGGTTGACAGGCTTACGGTGTATGCCTAGGCTCCCGTACGTCGTAAGCTTACACCGTACGTCAACCGTCGGCCGGTAGCCGGCGCACAGGAGGGGGGGAACGCGGGATGCGCATCGATCCCGAGTCGCTCGCGAAGGCGAGCAGTCGCCATCCATGGAGGGTGGTGACGATCTGGGCGGCCTTCCTGGTGGCCGGCGTCGCTTCGGCCGCCGCGCTGCTCGGTCCGGCATTGACCACCGACTTCAACTTCACGAACGTCCCGGAAGCCAAGCGAGCCATGCAGATCCTCGAGGACCGGAACCTGTCCGAGGACGTGATCTCGGAGACGTTCGTCGTCGCCGGGGAGCCCGGGGCGATCGAGGATGCCGCATTCGTCGAACGGGTCAACGGCTTCATCGCCGACCTCGACGGCCTCGGTCGGGACGTATTCGCCTCGTTGCCGGCGGGGTTCCCGTTGACCGAGGAGCAGGCCGCCGACCCGCAGGTCGCGGCGCTCGGGCCCATCCCGTCCGAGGACGGGTCGGCCGTACTGTTCACGGGCGTCTACGCCGGTGACATCGATGAAGCCACGCCGCACTACGAAGATGTGGAAGCGGCGCTCGAGGCGGTCTCGACCGACGGCGTCGAGGCGCACGTCCTGGGCGCGGTGAGCTCGTCCGAGGACTTCAGGGTGATCTCCGAGGAGGACCTCGCGTTCGGTGAGGGCATCGGGATCACCGCCGCGATCATCGTCCTGTTGATCGTCTTCGGCGCGATCGTCGCGGGCCTCCTGCCGTTGCTGAAGACGGTCCTGTTCACGCTTCCCATCACGCTCGGCATCGTCGGCTTGCTCGGGACGCTGTGGGACTTCAGCTTCTTCACGCCCAACCTGATCACCATGATGGGCATCGCCGTCGGCGTCGACTACGCGCTGTTCATCGTCTCTCGCTATCGGGAAGAGCGGCACAAGGATCGCGAGAAGCTCGACGCGATCCGCGCCTCGGGAGCCACGGCCTCTCGGGCGGTGTTCTTCAGCGGCATGACCGTCGTGATCGCGTTGGCCGGCATCATGGTCGTGCCCACCACGATCTTCCGAAGCCTCGCCGGCGGCGCGATCGTCGTCGTGCTCGTCTCGGTCGCATCGTCGCTGACGTTGCTGCCTGCCGTGCTGGCGCTGCTCGGCGACCGCGTCAACTGGCCGTATCTGTCGCGTGTTCCCACCCTGCTCGTGTTCGTCTCGATGCTGGTGGGCGGCGGCGTGGTGGGGGGCGCGATCGCCGCCGCGGGAGCCTCCGCCGTCGCTCCGATCGGCGGGCTCGTCGGCTTCGTCGGGACCGGCATCATCGTCAACCGTCTGCTGAAGCGGGGTGCGTTCGGTCGCTACTCCCGTCCGGAGGGTTCCAGCCTCAGCACGGAGGGCGGGTTCTGGGACCGCGTCACCCGCCTGGTCATGGGCCGCCCGGTGGCGTGGCTGACGGTCGCCGGAGCGTTCATGGTCGCGCTGTCGCTTCCGTACTGGTTCCAGAGCCACCCCGACGGTGAGGGCAGCGGGATCAAGACGGGATTCGCCGGCATCAGCACGCTGCCCGAGGGGATCCAGACCAAGGAAGCCTACGACGTCATCGTGGAGCGGTTCCCGAGGGCAGGCGCTCAGGCGACGGTCGAGGTGGTCATCGAGGCCGACGGCCTCGGCACTCCGGGCGCCGAGCCGGGCGCTCCCGGGGAGCTGACCGGCGAGGCGGCTGCAGCGATGCAGACGTTGGAGTCGACGATCGCGGACGACCCCACGCTCGGCACGCCGGCGCCGCCGCTCGTGAGTCAGGACGGGTCGGTCGCGATGGTCGAGATCCCGCTCGCGGGTGCCGCGACGGATTCGGCGAGCGAGGCCGCGGTCGCGACGATCGCGAGCCTCCGCGAGACCTACGTGCCCCAGGCGTTCGGGGAGGGCGACGCCACGGTGCTCGTCGGAGGTGAGACGGCGTTCGTGAAGGACTTCTTCGACATCTCCGACACGTACACGCCGTTGATCATCCTGGTCGTGCTGGGGTTGTCGTTCCTGCTGCTGACGGTCGTGTTCAGGTCGCTGGTCGTGCCGGCGAAGGCGATCGTGATGAACCTGCTGTCGGTCGGAGCGGCGTACGGGCTGATCGTGCTGGTGTTCCAGAAGGGCGGTCCGACGATCGGCGAGTCGATCGCGAACCTGTTCGGGTTCGTGCAGGTCGACGCGATCGAGGCATGGTTGCCGCTGTTCCTGTTCTCGATCCTGTTCGGCCTGTCGATGGACTATCACGTGTTCCTGTTGACCAGGATCCGCGAGCAGTACGACAAGACCGGCGACAACGCGGCCTCGGTCGCGTACGGGCTCCGGACCACCGGCGGCATCATCACCGGAGCGGCGATCATCATGGTCGCCGTCTTCGCCGGGTTCGCCGCCGGCCGGCTGACCTCCCTGGAGCAGATGGGCTTCGGGCTCGCCGTCGCCGTGTTCCTCGATGCGACGGTCGTTCGGTCGATCCTGGTTCCGTCGACGATGCGCCTGCTCGGTGACCTGAACTGGTACCTGCCGCGGTGGCTGCGATGGCTCCCCAAGATCGATGTGGAGGGGCACGACGTCTCGAGCGAGACGGTCGTGATCCCCGACACACCCGAGGAGCTCGTGAGGTCCGAGTCGAGGGACTAGCCGCGCGCGTCGGCAAGCGGTCGAGGGAGGGGGCCTACGGCCCCTTCCCTCGTTCGTCTGTGGGGCGGCGAAGCCGACCTCTCACCCCCTGGGGCCGAGGTCTCGCCCGACGTCGCGCGCGATCCAGCTCGCGCTCTTGCTGCCGAGCCCGAGCAGGCGCTCGGCCTCCCCGATCGCCGCGGCGCGGAGCACGGGGCCGCGCTTGCCGATCTGGCGGAGGGCCCAGCTGACGCCCTTCCTCACGACCGCTCGTTCGTCGGTCGCCGCCCGCCGGATACGGGGGAGCCAATCCATGAAGTAGGAGTCCGGTCGGTCGTCGTCGTGGACCGCCTGCACGGCGACGATGGTGAAGGCCGCGCGCTTGACGTACCCCTCGGGGCTCCGAGCCCACGCCCGGGCGGCCAGGTCGACGGCGGCAACGGACCTGAAGAGGTTGTTGCAGACCTGGTCGCACAGGTCCCAGGAGTCGAAGTCGGCGGCCCAGTCGTTCATCTGGGGCCGATCGACCTGCGCTGGGTCATCGATCATCGAGGCGAGGATGCGAGCCTCGTGGATCTCGGTCGCCCACAGGTCGAGCGCGAGCTCGTGGTCGTCGCGGTGCGCGCGAGCGATCCGGCGCAGTTGCGGGATCGACACTCCCAACGCCCGGTCCACGGCGATGCCGACCCTGGCCATGCCCGTCTTCCTGGAAGGATCGGCCACCGACCGCAGCTCGGCGACGAGGGTGCGGGTCGTGGGGTTCACGGAGCGCACGCACGATGGTCGCCCCATCCGGCGAGCGGACCGACGGGATGACGCGGGGTCGGTCCTGGGAGGATGAGGCGATGCCCGATCCGACGGAACCGACCACCGCGCGGCTTCCTCCGATGAGGCTGCCCAGCGCCGCCGCGCTCGTCGCCACCGATGCCCTGGCCCTGCTCGCGTTCGTCGCGATCGGCATGCGTTCGCATCAGATCGGCGCGATCCTCGAGGTTGCCGCACGCAACGTCGTGCCGTTGGCCGTGACCTGGGGGCTGGTGAGCGCGGTGGCGGGCACGTATCGGCGCCGTGACCTCGTGTCGCTGCTGGCGACCTGGGTCATCGCGGTGCCGCTCGGGCTGCTGGCCCGCACGTTGTGGGTCGGTTCGCCGCGGGGAGGCCGCATCGCGGTGTTCCTTGGCGTCGGGTTGGTGTTCACGCTCGTGTTCCTGATGATCGGCCGCGG
>DASTBT010000025.1:0-4706 GCA_035711865.1 Actinomycetota bacterium | reverse complement strand
GGGGTCGATGCGATCGTCGACGCGGCATTCGAGGCACATGTCGATTCGGTGAGCGACCTCACCGAGATGGGGAGCGTCGGCATCACCGACGCCCCCGAGACCGTCTTCACGCTGCGTGCTCGAGGAGTCGACCGGACCGTTCGCGTCTATGCCCTGATGGACATCGGCCCGCGCCCACCCGGCATGTCCGATGCGGAGTACGCGGCTCGGCGATCCCTGCTCGACCTCGTCGAAGCGCTCGGCTCGCTCGAGACCTGGCTTCCCGAAGGGTCGCTGAGCGAGGCACGAACGTAACGGCCCACCGGATCCCGGATCTTCGTCTCGGCCTACCGTGGCGACCCGGACCTCACGCAGCCCGAGATCGCGTTGCTGCTCGCCGAGTCACTCGCGGGCCTCGGCGACGACACGGGGACCAGATTCCGGTGCGTCGCCTCGACCGGCTCGGAGTGGCGCGATCGGCTGGCACCGGCAGCCGAGGGCGCGAATCAGCTCACGCCATGGAGGAGCGAGGATCGTCTCTACGCGCTCGCGTTCCGACCGCTGCTGCCCGGCGAGACGGGTGTTGAGGCGCGAGATCGCCTGGCCTGCAGCCAAGCATGCGCTCAAGCTCTCGGTCGCTTCCGCCGATGTAGTGAACGTCGGACAGCGGTTCGACGATCCGCATCGTACTGAACGGCAGGCAGCGTGACCCTCGACGACCAGGCAGCGCGGAAGACGAACGTATCGACGGCCCGGCAGGGGTCGTTCCTGCCGCTTGAGCACGCCGCGAGCATCGACGGGGGGTTGTCGGACGTCCAGGCCCAACTGCGGGACCTCGAGGTCAGGTATCGAGGCATCGTCGACAACCTCCCCGCGGTGATCTACATCGACGGCGTCGGGCCGGACGACGCCATGGTCGACGTCGGCCCCGGCATCGAGGCACTGCTCGGGGTCACGCGTGAGGAATGGTTGCGCTGCCCGGATAGCTGGATCGATCTGGTCCATCCGAGCGACCGCGACCTGGTCGTCGAGGAGAGCAACGAAGCGGCACGAACGTTCGGACCCTATCGCGCCCGGTATCGGGCGATCCATCGCGACGGTCACGTCGTGTGGATCGACGAGGAGAGCGTGCCGATCCGGGACCGGAACGGGGTCCCTATGTACTGGCTCGGCATGATGCGTGACATCACCGAGGACGTGTCGACGCGCGGCCAGCTCCACGACGCGCGAACCAAGTACGGCGCGCTCGTGGAGCAGATCCCCGCGATCGTCTACGTCGACGTGGCAGACGACCGCATGACCACCACCTACGTCAGCCCGCAGATCGAGACGCTGCTCGGATACACGGCGGAGGAGTACGTCCAGGATCCCGGCTTGTGGGGGCGCATGCTGCACCCCGACGATCGCGGGTCCGCGGTCGACACCTACCTCAGGGGTCGCGAGCTCGGTCGGCCGTTCGTATACGAGTACCGGCTCATCGCCCGCGACGGCCGAGTGCTGTGGTTCCGGGACTCCGCCATCGTGCTTCCGGCAGCCGAAGGCAAGCCGGCGCAGATCCAAGGGGTGATGCTCGACATCACCGAGCGCAAGGCCGCCGAGGAGCAGATCGCCTACCTCGCCTACCACGACAAGCTGACCGGCATGCCGAACCGCGCGATGTTCGACGAGCTGCTCGAGCTGTCACTGGCTCGCGCGCGCCGGAACGAGCTCGGCGTGGCCGTGATCTCGGTCGACCTCGACGACTTCAAGCTCGTGAACGACTCGCTCGGGCACGAGACGGGAGACGAGCTCATCAAGGTCATCGCCGCGCGCATCCGCGATGCCACCCGAGACACGGACCTCGTGGCACGGCCCGGGGGAGACGAGTTCCTCGTGCTGCTCGCGGACGTGGACATGGCGCCGCCTGTCCCGGGTGGCCAGGACGGCGGCTCGATCGCGGCCGAGACCGTCTCGCTGCGGGTCCAGGAGGCGATGCGGGCCCCCTTCAGGATCGCCGGAACCGAGCTCTACCTCACGGCGAGCCAGGGCATCGCCGTGTTCCCGCACGATGCAGACGACGCGGTGACCCTGATGAAGAACGCGGAGACCGCCATGTTCGAGGCCAAGCGGAACGGACCCGGAGAGTTCGTGATGCACTCGAAGAAGGCGGGGGACTCGATGACCAGGCTGTCGATGTCCACGCGCCTGCGGAAGGCGGTCGAACGCAAGCAGTGGATGCTCCACTACCAGCCGCTGATCGAGCTGGAGTCCGGACGCATGGTCGGGGTCGAGGCGTTGATCCGGTGGCCTGAGCCCAACGGCGGGCTCGTGCCGCCGGGCGAGTTCATCCCGCTCGCCGAGGAGATGGGCCTCATCGAGGCCATCGGCGAATGGGTGGTGGAGGAGCTCTGTCGCCAGGACGCTCAGTGGCGCGCCGAGGGCCTCGAGCTCGAGCTGGGCTTCAACCTGTCCCCGCGCCAGCTGTTTCAGAAGCAGCTCGTGGAGAAGATGGTGACCCCGATCGCGATCGCCGGGGTCGATCCTTCGAGGGTCACGATCGAGATCACCGAATCGACGGCCATGACCGATCCCGACCGCACGATCGGCGTGCTCGCCGAGATCCATGACCGCGGGCTGAAGCTCGCGATCGACGACTTCGGCACCGGCTACTCCTCGCTCGCCCGCCTGAAACACATGCCGGTGGACATCCTGAAGATCGACAGTTCGTTCATCCGAGGCGTCCACCTCGATCGCGATGCCGCGAGCATGGTGTCGGCGATGATCTCGCTCGCCGTGAACCTCGGGATGACACCGCTCGCCGAGGGCATCGAATCGGAGGGCGAGTGGCGATTCCTGGCCGATAGAGGATGCACCCTCGGGCAGGGATTCCATTTCTCGCGGCCCGTCCCCCCTAGTGAGATCCTCGCGATGCACCGGCGGGCGGGCTCGAGCTGCTCGACGGAGGAGCGGGGGCCGTCGGCTAGCGTCGCCGTCTCGGTCCTCGCAGCCCCGACCGGCGACCGCGAGCGCTGCCGCTGAAGACGGTGCGCGGCGGGGCGACCTTCATCCCCTCATGCTCGAACTCCTCGTGCAAGTCCAGCCGGGCGGCCATGCGGCTCACGTCTCCCAGCTGGTCGGGGGTCACGAGCGTCACGCTCGTACCGGTTCGGCCCGCCCTCGCGGTGCGTCCGACTCGATGGACGTATCCCTTGTCGTCCTGCGGAGGGTCGTAGTTCACGACGAGGGTGATGTCGTCGAGGTCGAGCCCTCGCGCGGCGACGTCGGTCGCTATCAACACGCCGACGTGTTTGTCCTCGAACCGCCGGAGCGCCCGTTCGCGCGCCTGCTGGGTCATGTCGCCGTGCATCGCGACCGCGGGAACCCCTTGGGCGCGCAGTTGTCGGGCGAGCGAGTCCACGGCCCGCTTCGTGTTGACGAACACCAGCGTCAGGCCGTCGGGCTCCTCGTCCCTCGCGAGCTGAATCAGCGAGCCGAGCTTCTCGTGAGCCCCCACCGGCACGAACCGATGATCTGCTTCCTCGACGGTCTTGCCCTCGGAGTCGATCTCGTGGCGGATCGGGTCCCGTGTGTACACCTCGGCGATGCGCCCGACCGCCCCGTCGAGCGTGGCCGAGAAGAACATCGTCTGGCGGTCCTTGGGCAGCCGCCGGACGATGCGGTCGACCTGAGGCTGGAAACCCATGTCGAGCATGCGGTCGGCCTCGTCCAGCACGAAGATGCGCACTCGATCCAGACGCACCAACCTCCGCTGCGCGAGATCGTCGAGCCTTCCGGGGGTGGCGATCAGGATGTGCACGTCGCCGACACCTCTGGACTGCTCGCTCACACGGGTGCCCCCGTAGACGGCCTTCACCTTCAGGCCCTTGGCCTTCGCGATGTCGGCGAAGTCTTCGCGCACCTGTGTCGCGAGCTCCCGGGTGGGCACGAGCACCAGCGCCTCGGGTCGGTGTGGAGACCGCGGATCGAGCCGTTCGACGATGGGGATCGCGAATCCCAGGGTCTTGCCCGACCCCGTCTTCGACTTCGCGAGCGTGTCGCGACCGGCCGTCGCGTCCTGGAGGACCATCACCTGGATGGGGAACGGCTCCTCGATGCCACGAGTCGCCAGCGTGTCGACCACGGCGTCGGAGACACCGAGGTCGCGGAACGAGGGGATCGCACTGTTCATCTCCACTGAAGGGTAACGGTTCCGCCAGAGCTCGAAGACACGTCGACCGACGACGACGAGGGTTCCGGTGGCGTCCCGCGGCCTGCGACGCTTCCACACGCAGTGGGTAGGCTGCCGACATCGCCCACGCATCGACGGGTCAGAGGGGGAGACGATGGACGACCGGGTCCAGCTGTGGAACGACCTCGCCGCACAGATCGGGGTCGACAGCATCCGTTGCACGACCGAGGCGGGGTCGGGGCACCCGACCTCGTCGTTGTCGTGCGCTCACCTGCTCGCCGTGCTCTACGCGAGCCACCTTCGATTCGACGTGGAGGATCCGAAGTCGCCGGCGAACGATCGGTTCGTGATGTCGAAGGGGCACGCCGCGCCCGCCCAGTATTCGGCGTTGAAGGCCATCGGCGCGATCTCCGACGAGGAACTGCTCACGCTCCGCCGGTTCGGTTCGTCCCTCCAAGGTCATCCGGCGCCGGTGCCGGAGTTGCCCTGGATCGACGTCGCCACGGGTTCCCTGGGTCAGGGGCTCGCGATCGGGCTCGGCATGGCGCTCGCCATGCGC
>DASTBT010000024.1:0-4807 GCA_035711865.1 Actinomycetota bacterium | reverse complement strand
CGACGGGAAGGGGTTCGACGCCGGCCTCGCTCGCGACTTCCTGCGTGAGGGGCGTGTCGGGCTCGCGTCGATGCGCGAACGGGTCGAGCTCGCCAGCGGCACGCTCGTGGTGCGCTCCTCACCCGGACGGGGCACGTCGATCGTCGCCACGTTGCCCCTCGACGAGCTCACGCCCAGGCGCGGTGGCGGCGCGACCCTGCACGAGGCGTCGTAGCGTTCGTTGCTCCGGCGGTTCCTCGCTCGGCGACGGTTCCTCGCTCGGCGGCGGTTCGCTCGGTGAGGGCTCCTCGCTCGGGGAAGGTTCTTCGCTGGGCGAGGGCTCTTCGCTGGGCGAGGGCTCTACGCTCGGCGAGGGGGGCGCGGGCGAGGCGACCGGCGCCTCGGGGCCGAGCGTTCCGCTCAGCTCGAACTCGGTGGAGAACGATGTGGGCTCCCACTTCCACTCGTTCTTCTGCTGCCCGTAGGCCATCGCCTCGAGCATGTAGTCGTGCCAGATCGCGGCGGGGATCGTGCCCCCGTAGACCACCGGCACCGTGCCGTAGTCGGTCTGCACGTTGAGCAACGGGCGCTGCTCCTCGGGGTAGCCAACCCACACGCAGGTCGACAGCTGCACCGTGTAGCCGCAGAACCAGGCGTCGACGTTGTCCTGGGCGCTCCCGGTCTTGCCCGCGGCGGGCCACGGCCAGATCGACGCGGCCGACCCCGTGCCACCCGAGATCACTCCCTGCAACGCCGAGGTCACGGCCCGCGGCACGGCCGGCGACGGGAAGCGCTCCTTGGGTCGCGAGGCGACCTTGCGTTCGGCCGGCTCGCCGTTCGCGCGGTCGACCTCCAGCAGCGGGTTCGGCTTGTGGTAGACGCCGTCGGCGGCCAGCGTCGAGTAGGCGTTGGCCATCTCGAGGGCGTTGGTCTGCACGCTGCCGAGCGTGATCGAGCAGACCGCGGGCAGGTCGGACTCGATGCCGAGCCGGTGGGCCATGGAGACCACGTCGGCGGGGCCGCCCTCGAGGGTGGCGACGAGCTGTGCGTACACGGTGTTGACCGAGTTCACGGTGGCGCCGTACAGGTCCACCGTGCCGGCGGAGCTGTCACCCGCGTTCGTGGGCGTCCACAGCCCGTCGGGCCCGGCGCACTGCTCGTCGGGGATGGTGATCGTCGAGGGCCCCTGCCAGTACTGGCCCCGCAGCGCGAACCCCTCCTCGAGGGCGGCCGCGAGCGTGAACGGCTTGAACGCGGACCCCGCCTGGCGGCCGCATCCCTCGCACGGCAGCGTCGCGAGGTTCAGCCGCGACTCCTCCCAATCGCGCCCGCCGACCATCGCGAGCACCTCGCCGGTCGCGTTGTCGATCGTCACGAGCGCGGCGTCGGGGTTCGACTCGGTGTCGGGGAGGTTCGTCGCGACGGCCTCCTCGGCCATGCGCTGTAGCCGCAGGTCGAGCGTGGTCGTGACCTGCAGTCCGCCCCCGTACACGCGGGCGCTGCCGTAACGCTCGAACAGCTGCGAGCGCGTCCACTCCACGAAGTACTCCGACGCCGCCGGGCTGGAGATGCGTGCCTGCACCTTTCGCTGGCTCGGCGGGATGCCACAGCACGGCTGCGCCTTCAGCCGTTCGGCCTCCTCGAGCGTGATGTAGCCGTACACCGCCATCTGATCGAGCGTGTAGTCGCGGCGGAACTTGTTGTCGTACTTGCTCTTGATCGGGTCGTAGAGGCTCGGCGCGTGCAGCACCGCCGCGAGCACCGCCGACTGGCTGACGGTGAGCTCCGACGCCGGCGTGTCGAAGTAGGTCTGGGCGGCGGCCTCCGCGCCGTACGCGCCGTGTCCGAAGTACACCGTATTGAGGTACTTGGCGAGGATCTGGTCCTTGGAGAGCTCCTGCTCGACCTTGATCGCGAGGAGTGCCTCGCGGATCTTCTCCTTGATCGAGCGCGGGGGCACGATGTACTCCTGCGCCCCGTTGGGGTGCTCGATGTACTGGCCCGCGTAGACGTTCTTGACGAGCTGCTGGGTGATCGTGGAGGCACCGACGACCGTGTCGCGCTTCACGAGGTCGGTCCAGGCCGCCGAGATGATGCCGCGAACGTCGATGCCGGGGTGCTCGTAGAACCCGGCGTCCTCGGTGGCGAGCACAGCGTGCTCGAGGTTGTCGGAGATGCGGTTCAACCCGACGATCTTGCGGTCGACCGCCCCGTGCAACGACGTGAGCTCCGTGCCGTTCCGGTCGAACAGGAAGCTCGTGCGGATCGGCGGCAAAGTCTCGGGCAGATCGATGCGGGCGTAGGCCACGTACAGCGAACCGAACATCGCGACCGCGACGAGCAGGGGCACGAGCACCAGCACCCACCAGAACCGGCGGAAGGATCCCTTCCCTCGGTTGCCGGGGGCGTGCTTGGGAACGTGCTTCGCGCCTCCGGGGCGCGTGGGGGTTC
Source organism: Actinomycetota bacterium (assembly GCA_035711865.1). Lineage (GTDB taxonomy): Bacteria > Actinomycetota > UBA4738 > UBA4738 > HRBIN12 > JAOUEA01. The sequence continues at coordinate 2,377 of DASTBT010000024.1, read as the reverse complement.
GTGTCGACACGACTCCCGGATTGTATCGAGCGGGTTGCATCGCACGCGGCGTGGCATGTGACGGAGCGATGGAGATGCGGTTGCGGTGCAGGGCCGCGGAGAGCTACCCCGCGGCGGTCCGCCTCGCCGTGAACGCCTCGCGCAGGTGGTTCCACTGGCAGTTCGTGCAGACCTCGACCACGTAGCAGCTGGCCCCCGGATGCGAGGCGGTCATGCGCAGCCCCGTGTCGATCGACCAGACCCTTCCGTTCTGGTCGCGCAGGCCTTCGCCGTAGACGTATGCCAGCAACACGAGCTTGACCTTGCCGCAGACCGGGCAGTCATGGATGGTGGGCTCGCCCACGTGCCTGGCCGCGCGCATCAGCTCGGGATGGGCATCGCAGATGTCGGTCAGGCCGAGCACACCGACCTGGGCGTCGCGGAGCAGCGCCCGCTTCGCCAGCGTGAAGTCGATCACGCCGAGCTCGGCGCGTCGCGCGTGCCCCAGCGAAGTGCGCTTCGAGCGGCTGCTCTTTCGATCCGGCATGGTCGCGCAAGCATACCCCCGGTGCACGTCACGGCGGACCGGCCGGAAGTCCTAGTCCCGGGTAGCCTTGCCCGAGGCCTGGACGGGCTTCCGGGAAGGAGAGGCACGGTGAGCGAGGTGGTAGAGGGGACGACGATCCGGGTCGTGCGCTCGGGTGAGCGCGAGGCCTGGCTTCCACTGGTCGACCCGCCCGGTGAGCGGGGCTCCAGCGGTCGAGAGGCCGACGTGTTCTCGACCGCTGGCGGGGCGCTGACCACCGGGTTCTGGGAGCGCGACCCCGACACGTGGTCGTTCGAGCGCCCCTACGACGAGGTCGCGTTGATCCTCGAGGGCGACGCCGACGTGGTCACCGACGACGGCCGCACGCTCACGGTCGGACCGGGGGACGTGCTCGTGACCCCGAAGGGTTCGACCGGGACCTGGGTGATCCGCGAGCGCATCGTGAAGTTCTGGGTGATCTACGACGGGTAGCCCCTACGACTCGCTCGACCCCTCCGGTCGCCCGGAGCGGGGCCGCGGCCCCGATGGGCAGCCGCTGCGGCCGCCGGTCGCGGCCGCCGCTCGCCACACGTCACCGCCGGCTCGCGGGCTCTACCCGGAGACCGGGACGTTGTCGACCCTCGCTCGCGGCCTTCGCAAACGGTGTCCGCGCTGCGGCGAGCGCGACACGTTCGTCTCGTGGTTCGCGATGCGGACGGCTTGCCCGCGATGCCAGTGGCGGTTCGAGAAGGAGGAGGGCGGCTACCTCGGCGCCATGGTGCTGAACTACGTCGTCGCCATCGGCCTCTGGTTGGTGATCCTCGTCGTGGGTCTGATCCTGACCCTGCCGGACCTGCCCGTCCTGGCGCTCACGCTCGTGAGCGTGGCCGTGCTCGTGCTGGTGCCGCTCGCGTTCTTCCCGCGATCGAAGACGATCTGGGCGGCCGTGGAGTACCTCGTCCTGCGGGCCGAGCCGGGCTACCGCTCACCGATGCACCGGGACCCGCGCGCGAAGCGCCTGGAGTGACCCGCCCGCGGTTCGCCGCTCGGGTCACTACGATGGAAGCGATCCGTCCAGGAGGTGCGCGACGTAACCGAGCCGAGTTCCACCTCAGTGCTGCTGCCCGGTCGCCCGGTCGGCTCGGTGCAGGAATACGTCGCGCGCGGCGGCGGGCGTGCGCTCGAGATCGCGTCGGAGCGCGGCCACGACTGGATCATCGAGGAGATCCGGCGATCCGGCTTGCGGGGGCGCGGGGGCGCCGGGTTCCCGACCGGCGTGAAGTGGCGCACCGTGCGCGACGACCCCTGCCCGACCACCTATGTGGTGTGCAACGCGGCCGAAGGCGAACCCGGCGCGTTCAAGGACCGGTGGCTGCTGCGCCACGATCCCTTCCAGGTGATCGAGGGCCTCGCGATCGCGGCCCTGGCTGTGGGCGCCGCGGGCGCGTACATCGGCATCAAGCAGGGCGCCGCGCGCGAGGCCGAACGCGTGCGGACGGCGATGGAAGAGATGGCGGCCGCAGGGCTCCTCGGTTCGGTACCCGTCGAGCTGGTCGCCGGTCCGGACGAGTACCTGTTCGGGGAGGAGAAGGCGCTGCTCGAGGTGATCGAGGGGAACCCGCCGCTCCCTCGCACGGTGCCGCCATGGATGGAGGGGCTCTTCCGCAGGCCGGACAGTCCCAATCCGACGGCGGTGAACAACCCGGAGACGCTCGCGAACGTGCCGCACATCCTTCGCGAGGGTGCCGACTGGTTTCGCTCGATCGGCTCGGTGGACTCCCCGGGCACGATGCTGCTCACGCTCGGGGGCGACGTGCGCTTCCCGGGCGTCTACGAGTTGCCGATGGGGTTCACGCTCGCCGAGCTGATCCA
>DASTBT010000023.1:0-21340 GCA_035711865.1 Actinomycetota bacterium | reverse complement strand
ACGAGCACGATGCCGGTGGTCGCCGCGCCGACGCCGTTGATCACCGCGCTCCGCTGCCAGTTCCCTTCCCGCGTGCGCATCCAACGGCGCACCATGCCCGCCTGCGACAGTGTGAACGCGGTGAACACGCCCACGACGTAGAGCTGGATCAGCCGGGTGAGGTTCGCGTCGAAGGTCCAGATCAACAGTGCTGCAAGGCCCGCGAGCACGACCACCCCGTTGGAGAACACGAGGCGATCTCCACGGTTGCGGAACTGCGAGGGCATGAACCGATCGCGCGCGAGGATCGACGCGAGGCGCGGGAAGTCCTGGAACGCGGTGTTCGCCGCGAGGATCAGGATCCCGGCCGTGAACACCTGCAGGAGCAGGAACATGAGCCCCCCGCCGAAGACCGTGTCCCCGATCTGCGCGAGCACGGGCAGCTCGTGGGCGATGTCCTCCGTGATGCGAACCTGGAGCAGGACCGAGAGGGCTGTGATGCCGAGGAACATCGTGATCGACATCGCGCCCATCACGGCGAGGGTGGTGGCGGCGTTGCGGGACTGCGGGCGACGGAAGGCGGGCACGCCGTCGGCGATCGCCTCGACCCCGGTGAGGGCCGTCGCGCCCGACGAGAACGCCCGGGCGATCAGGAACAGTGACAACGTGTGTTCCACGGGCAAGGCCAGATCGGCGGTCTCTGCGACCGGACACCCGCTCACGCACTCGACGAACCCGGCCACGAGCGTGATCGCGATCATCGCGACGAAGCCGTAGGTGGGGATCGCGAAGAGCGAGCCCGCTTCCTTGACGCCCCGCAGGTTCGCGAGGGTGACGAAGGCGACGAGGGCGATCGCGATCGGAACACGGATCGGGACGAGCGCCTCGGGCGCCACCGAGGCGATCGCGGTCGTGCCGGCGGTGATGCTCACCGCGACCGTGAGCACGTAGTCCGTCAGGATCGCGGCGGCCGCGACGAGTCCGGGGATCGTGCCGAGGTTCTCGCGAGCGACGATGTACGAGCCGCCTCCTTGCGGGTAGGCCCGAACGGTCTGGCGGTACGAGGTGACGACGATCGCGAGCAGGGCGGCGATCGCGAGCGCGATCGGTAGTCGCAGCGAGAGCGCGCCGGCGCCCGCCGCGACGAGCACGAGCATCATCTCCTCGGTGGCGTAGGCGTTCGACGACAGCGGGTCCGAGGAGAAGACCGGGAGGGCGAGGAACTTCGGGAGGAGCTGGTGCTCGGCCTTGTCGGAGGCGATCGCGCGGCCGACGAAGACGCGCTTGAGCGGGCCGGTGCGGGCCCGGCGAGGAACCTCCAGATCGGCTGGCACGGCTCATGTTCGCACGCCCGGGGCGTCGTCGTTCCCTGAGGAGCTACACAGAGGGTTCGGCGACCCAGCGGTATCCGACCCCGGGTTCGGTGACGATCAGGGCGGGTGCCTGAGCGTCGTCGCCGAGCTTCTTGCGGAGGGCGCGCACGTAGGTCCGGAGATAGGTCGTCTCGGTGCCGTAGCCCTGGCCCCACACCTTTCGAAGGAGCCATTGGTGGGTGAGCAGCTTGCCCGCGTTCGTGACGAACGCCTCGAGGAGCCCGTACTCGGTGGGTGTCAGCCTCACCTGCTCCCCTCCGAGGGTCACCAGCCGACGGGAGAGGTCGACATCGAGACCCTCATACCGCAGCAACGGTTCGGACGGCTCGTCGGACTGCTTGCGGCGCATGGCCGCCCGGGCTCTCGCCAGCAGCTCTTCCATGCCGAAGGGCTTCGTGACGTAGTCGTCGGCCCCGGCGTCGAGCGCGGCGACCTTGTCGGGCTGCGACTCCCGCACCGACAACACGATCACCGGCACGTCGCTGAACGCCCGAAGTCGGCGCAGCACCTCGACGCCGTCGATGTCGGGCAGGCCGAGATCGAGGAGCACGAGGTCCGGATCCTGTTCGGCGACGGCGACCACGCCCTGCTCGCCGGTACCCACAGTGGCCACCTCGTATCCGTGCGCCTCGAGGCTGGTCCGCAGCGCTCGACGGATCTGCGGCTCGTCGTCGACCACGAGCACCTGGGTCACGTTCGTTCCTCCTGCCCCACCCGCTCGCGCAGCCGGGGCGCGTCATCGACCTCCGCGCTCGCCCCCTCGATCGTCGCGGTCCGATGGCGAACCGGGATCTCGAACGCGAAGGTCGCACCGCCGCCGGGCGTGTCCTCGATCCAGACCCGTCCGTCGTGGGCCTTCACGATCGCGTTCGCGATCGCCAATCCGAGGCCGGTGCCGGGCGAGTCGGGGATCGAGGCGCCACGATAGAAGGCCTCGAAGACCCGTTCCCGGTCCTCGGGTGGCACGCCGGGCCCGGTGTCGGCGACACGCACGACCACATCATCCCCCGCCTGCTTCACCGAGAGGCGGATGTCCCCGTCCGGCGGCGAATGCCTGGCGGCGTTCTCGAGCAGGTTCGTCATCACCTGGTCGATCTGCATCTCATCGACTGTCACCGAGGGCACGCCGTCGGCGATCTCGAGCACCACGCGCCCGCCCGCGAGCCGGGGGGACACCCTGGCCACGACCGCCTCCGCGATCTCGTCGAGGCCGGCCTCGTTCCTGGCCGGCGTGAGCGCGCCGGCTCGGATGCGCGCGAGATCGAGGATGTTGCCGACCAACCGGTTCAAACGGTCGGTCTCCTCGAGGATCGTCGTCAGCAGTTCCCGTTCCTGCGCCGGGTCGTGCTCGACGCTCTGATCGAGCAGGCTCGTGACACCCGCCTTGATCGATGCCAGCGGCGTCCGGAAGTCGTGGGTCACCGAGCCGAACATCGCCGCGCGGAGCTGATTCGTCTCCGCATCGAGCTGGGCGAGCCGGGCCCGTGCGTCGAGCCGCGCTCGGTCGAGCGCGGCGGCGGCCTGCTTCGAGGCCGCCTCGAGCAACAGGCGCTCGTGGGGAACGAGCGGCCGCCTCCCGGCCGGCCGCTCGACGCGCAGCGTGCCGAACGAGACCGGGCCCACCACGAGCGGCACGACGGTGTCGGGTCCCCCGGGCGTGAGCCCGGGCCTGACGGCACGCGCCGACAGCTGACGACCGTCGAGCTCGACCCTCACCTCGGCCGCCACCAGGCCGAACGGCTCGAGCAGCACGCGCACGAAATCGTCGAGTACCCGGTCGGGCACCTCACCGGAGACGAATCGCGACGAGAGGTGCCCCAGCAGGCGCGCCTCGCGCTCCCGCCGTGTCGCTCGCGCGCGCTCCTCGGCCGCCCCACCGACAAGGATGCCGACCACGAGGGCCACCGCCAGGAACACGAGCGCGGTGACCACCTCCTCGATGCCGGTGAACCGCAGCCGAGGCCCGGATCCGTGCAGGACCGACAGGGTGATCGAAGAGAGGCACGCGGCGAGCAGCCCAGACCACAGCCCGCCGGAGACCGCCGAGATGACGATCGCAAGCAGGAAGAACGCGATCGTGGCCGCCGGCCCGTTCCGGGCGAGCGGGATCGAGGCCACGCCGGCGGCCACGGGCGCGACCACCGCGACCAGCACCCCGCGGGGGTTCGGCCCACGGAAGCGCCACGCAACCGGCTCGGAGGTCCCAGGTTCCCTCGGATCGTTCATCGTGACTTCCGTATCGGCACCGGATCGTCTTCACGTGATCTTCACGCCCGGATGCGGTTCTTTCACGCCGCTCTCACAGCTCGATGACGAGACTCTCTGCAGAGAACCCTTCCTCCGATCCACAGCCCGGAGGCCGGACGGACCCCCAGCCCGCCCGACCTCCGGGCCCCGTCCTTCCTCGACCTTCCCACCGGTTCCGCGATCGACGTCCCGACCCTCATGTCGCGCGGTCGCAACAGGTCTAGGATGCCCCGCGATGCGCGTGATCATCATGGGGTGCGGCAGGGTCGGGTCGGAGCTTTCCAACGAGCTCGCCGGCGACGGCCACGACGTGACCGTGATCGACAAGAACCCCGAGGCCTTCTACCGCTACCCGCCGGGAGATGCGACAACGGTCGTCGGGCTCGGCTTCGACCGCGACGTGCTCGAAGAAGCCGGCATCAAGGACGCCGACGCGTTCGTGGCCGTGTCCAGCGGCGACAACTCCAACATCGTCTCGGCTCGTGTGGCGCTCGAGCGCTACCACGTGCCCAAGGTGGTGGCGCGCATCTACGATCCACGGCGCGCCGACATCTACGAACGTCTGAACATCCCGACGGTGGCCACTACCCGGTGGGGCGTGAAGCAGATCCAGCTGATGCTCTTCCACGACCGGCAGGAGATCCGCGAAACGCTCGGCGGGGGCGACCTCCTGCGGCTGCGCATGCCCGTCGCCGAACACATGATCGGCAGGCCCGCGACCGCGTTCAACGTGCCCGGGCAGATCCTGATCGCGGGGGTCTCGCGCGGGGGCGGCGGCTTCATCCCCACGGGGGAGAACACCTTGCAGGCCGGCGACTACCTGATCGTCATGCTGACGAAGGACGCCACGGACACCCTCGATCAGGTGTTCGAGACTGGAGATCATGGCTGATGAAGGTCATCGTCACCGGAGGAGGGGCGGTGGGGCGGCACCTCGCGGTCGACCTCGTGGAACGGGGCCACGAGGTCACGTTGATCGAGCAGGACCGCGCACTCGTCGAGAAGCTGCGGACGTGGGCGCCCGGGGTGGACGTGCGCTTCGGCGATGCGTGCGAGCCCTCGGTCCTCGAAGGATGCGACACGTCGAGCGCGGACGTGCTCGTGGCGGCGACCGGCGACGACGAGGACAACCTGGTCTCGTCGCTGCTCGCGAAGCAAGAATTCGCCGTGCCCCGGGTGCTGGCCCGCGTGAACCATCCGAAGAACGAATGGCTGTTCGACGAGCAGTGGGGCGTCGACGCAGAGGTCTCGCCTCCACACATCCTCACCGCGATGGTCGAGGAAGCCGTGAGCGTCGGCGATCTCGTGCGGCTGATCCGGCTGGGAAGCGGGCACGTCTCGATCGTCGAGATGACGTTGCCCGAAGGCTCGCCCTCGGTCGGCAGGGCCGTCTACGAGCTGCGGCTGCCGACCGACGCCGTCATCGTCGCGATCCTTCGCGAGGATCACGTGGTGATCCCGCAGCCGGAGACCGTCCTCGCCGCCGGCGACGAGGTGCTTGCGCTCGCGAGCGGGGAGGTCGAGCGCGCGCTGCGCGACGCGGTCGTCGGGGCCGATATGCCGGGCGGGGTGCCCACAGACGAGATGGACGGCACGACGGGCATCCGCTGATCACGACGGCGGCGGCGCCGCCGATCGCAGCACCCGGTCGCGCTCGAGCAGCAAGGCGAGCTGGTTCCCGAACGCTTCGAGGAGACGGCCCTCCGACGGGGTGAGCGGCTCGCGGATCCCACGCATCACCAGCAACCCGAGGTTGCGTCTACCGACGTTCAGCGGCACGCGCTCCACGCCGTCGCCTCCCGTGGGCGGCACAGCACCCGGATCGCCGCCCACGGTCGCATGCTCGACCAGTCCGCGGTCCGGACCCTCCTGCACGTACAAGGCCCCGTCGAGGAAACCGAACATCGCCACCACGACCCGCAGCACGCCCTCGTACGGACGAGGACCCGGCTGCGGCTCGATCAGGATGCGCGTGAGGTCCTGCTGACGGCGCAGCTCCTCTGCCCGCGCCTCCGCCGCGCGGGCCCGGGCATCCGCTCGAGCAACCAGGACCGAGATCAACACCGAGAGCCCGAGGAAGACGAAGAGCACGATCACGTCGTGGGCCTTCGCGATCACGAGCGTCTCGTACGGCGGCAGGAAGTAGAAGTTGAAGGCGATGAACCCCAGCACCGATGCAACGATGCCGGGGCCGAGCCCGCCGAGAGCGACGCACGCCACGACGAGCACGAGGAAGCCGAACCCGGTCGCGACGGGGTCGACGGCGTCCCGGATCGGCGGCGCGGCGAACACGATCGCCGCTGTCGCGGCCACGGCCAGGACATAGCCCGCGATCACTCGACCGGGAGGGGCGCGGTGGCGGCGCCGACGTTCGGGCCGTTCGGTCTCGGCATCGTGCGCGTCAGGACGCTCGGGGGGCCGGACTCGACTGCTCCCAGACGTCATCTCGCGAGCGTACTCGGACATAGGATGCCCGAGTGGAAGGAACCCCTGCCCATGTAGCGACCCCGGAGCGAGACCTCGGCGGGTGGCTGAAACGACTCCTGCTCGGGCGGGCGCTCGCCTCACACAAGGCCGAGCATCAACTCCTGCCGAAGCTGCTGGCCCTGCCCGTCTTCGCCTCGGACCAGCTCTCCTCGGTGGCGTATGCGACCGAGGAGATGCTGCTCGTATTGGTGCTCGTCGGCACCTCGGGGCTGCCACTGCTGATGCCGCTCTCGATCGGAGTCGCGGCCCTGCTCATCGTGGTGATCGTCTCTTACCGCCAGACCGTGCGGGAGTACCCGCAGGGGGGCGGTTCCTACATCGTCGCGAGGGAGAACCTCGGACTCGTGCCCGGCCTCACCGCGGCGGGCGCGATCCAGATCTCGTACGTGCTCACGGTGGCGGTCAGCGTGACCGCCGGCGCGATCGCCGTCACCTCGGCCGCGTCGGCGCTTGCCCCCTACAAGACGCCGATGGCCGTCGGATTCATCGCCGTGATCACGCTCGCCAACCTGCGGGGGGCGAAGGAGGCCGGACGCCTGTTCGCGATCCCAACATATGGGTTCGTGGTGGTGGTCGGCGCGACCTTGCTCTGGGGTGCATGGCTCTGCACGAGCGACGGTTGCCCGAAGGCCGAGACCTCGACGCTGCAGCTCGACGCGGTCTCCAGCCTCTCGTTGCTGCTCGTCCTCCGTGCGTTCTCGTCGGGTGCCACGGCGTTGACCGGCGTGGAAGCGATCGCCGACGGCGTGCAGGCGTTCCGCCGGCCGCAATCGAGGAACGCCGCATCGACGCTCCTGCTGATGGGGGCGATGAGCATCCCGATGTTCCTGGGCATATCGCTCCTGGCCTCGGCGCTCGGCGTCCGCACGGACGAGCACATCGCGGCCTCGACGTCGGTGCTCGCACAGATCGGGCAGACGGTCTTCGGCGACGGCGCGATGTTCCTGGTGCTCCAGGTGTTCACAGCGCTCATCCTGATCCTCGCCGCCAACACCGCCTATCAGGACTTCCCGAGGCTCGCCTCGATCCTCGCGCGAGACGGGTTCATGCCCTCGCAGTTCCGCAACCGCGGCGACCGGCTGGTCTTCTCCAACGGCATCGTGGTGCTCTCGCTGCTCGCCGCCGCGCTCGTGTGGCTCTTCGACGCGAACCTCTCGCGCCTGATCCAGCTCTACGTCGTGGGGGTGTTCATCGCGCTCACGCTGTCGCAGGCGGGCATGGTGCGTCGCTGGTGGCATCGGCGCACGGCCGGCTGGCAGGGGAAAGCCGCGATCAACGTGATCGGCGCGGCGACCACCGGCATCGTGTTCGTGATCGTGGTCGCGACGCGGTTCACGCTGGGGGCCTGGATGGTGGTCGCAGCGTTGCCGGTGGTGGTCGGCCAGTTCCTGCTGGTGGCGCACCACTACCGCTCGGTCGCGAAAGCGCTCGACGCCGTGACGCCGTCCGACGCGACCCCGGGCGACAGCGAGTTCCTGTTCCTGGTGCCCGACCTCGGGCCGGCGACGCGTGACGGCATCGCCTACCTTCGCGCGATCCGCCCCGAACACGTCACCGCGCTCCACATCGGCCCGCCCGGCACGTTCGAGCTCGCCGCCGCCGACTGGGCGCTCGCGGCCCCCCGACTCGGTGAGCTGCAGCCCCTTCGGGGAGCTGACGAGCACCTGGTGCGGTCGCTGCGCTCCTTCATCCGCCGCCGGCCGATGCCCGCGGGCAGCTTCCGGACGGTCGTGGTGCCAGAGAACGCGGACGACCGTTCCCTGGTGCAGCAGATCGTGCACAACCGGCGGATGTTCCTGCTCAAGACCTCGATGCTGTTCGAACCGGGCGTCGTCGTGGCCGACGTGCCGTTGCTGCCGCAGGAGCGCGTGTCCGAGTCGGCACGGCCCCACGAGCCCGAGCGCAGCTTCGTGATCGTGCCGGTGGCGAACGCCCGCGCCGCCACGGCTCGAGCCGTCGCCTATGCGCGATCGCTCCACGCGACGGGCGTGCAGGCGATGTTCCTCGTCACGGACAACGGTGAGATCGACCCGGTCGCCAGCGCCTGGATCGAGCGGGGCTTCGAGGTTCCGCTCGTCATGGTGGAGGCGCCCTTCCGAGACCTCGGCGCGCCGCTGCTCGATGAGATCCGCAAGCACACGGTACGCGGCGACACGATCGTGACGGTGGTGCTCCCCGAGGTGGTGCCGCTGCGATGGTGGCAGAGCCTGCTGCACGGGCAGACGGCGCTGTACTTCAAGCGGCTGCTCCTGTTCGAGCCCCACGTCGTCGTGACGAGCGTGCCCTTGCACCTGCGCTCGCCGGAGATGGCCGACGGCCCACCCGCCCCGGACCTCAGACGCTAAACTCGAGCTGCGGGTTGATCATGCGCGGCGGCCCCCCGCCCGGTTGCTCACCCAGCACGCCCTCCACCACGACCTTGGTGCCGAGCGAGAATCCTCCGATGCCTCGCCGGCCCATGAAGACCAGGATGGCTTCCCCGGTGCCGTCGGAGACCAAGGCCTCCAAGGACTCGTGACCGCTCATCGGCAGCACGGTGATGCGCCGGATCGCTCCCGCGATCTTCACGCGACGTCGCAGCGGCGCCTCGCCGAGGCGCACGCTTCCCTCGATCGAGTCGGCCCACTCGCGGGTCTCGGTCGCCAGTCGCGTCTCGTCGCTCTCCGCGAGCCGGTCGAGCCAGCGACGGAGCGCCCACGGCGTCACCCTTCCCCCCGATCGAGCCCCCTCATGCGCCGACGGCGGCCTTGTCGGCATACTCGGCAGCGGCGTCGAGCTCGGACGTCCTCGACTTCGAGACGTAGATCGAGGCGCCGAGGACCACCGCGGCCACGAGCCCGATCGCGATGCGCACGGCCGTCTCGTCGGCGTACTCCACGACGAGCGGGGCGATCAGGAGCGCGACGAGGTTCATCACCTTGATCAACGGGTTCAACGCCGGGCCGGCCGTGTCTTTGAACGGATCGCCGACCGTGTCCCCGATCACCGCGGCCTTGTGCGCGTCGGAGCCCTTCCCCCCGAAGTTGCCCTCCTCGATGTACTTCTTCGCGTTGTCCCACGCGCCGCCGGAGTTCGACAGCATCACGGCCATCAGCTGCCCCGTCACGATCGCGCCCGCCAGGAACCCGCCGAGCGCCTCTTCCTTCAGTAGGAAGCCGGCGATGATCGGCGAGAGCACGGCCAGCAGGCCCGGGGTGAGCAGCTCACGCAGCGACGTCTTCGTGCAGATGTCGACCACGCGCGCGTAGTCGGGCTTCACGGAGTAGTCCATGATGCCCGGGTTGTTCCGGAACTGGTTGCGGACCTCCACCACGACCTGCGCGGCCGCGCGCCCGACGGCGCGGATCGCGAGCGAGCTGAACAGGAACGCGATCGTGCCGCCCGCGAGCAGGCCTACCAGCACGTCGGGCCGGTCGATGCGGATGCCCTCGAACGTGAACCCCGCGGCCTTCAATGCTTCCTCGAACGAGCCGAACAACGAGGTGGCCGCGATCACCGCGGTCGCGATCGCCATGCCCTTCGTGATCGCCTTCGTCGAGTTGCCGACCGCGTCGAGCCCGCCGAGGATCTCTGCGGGGCGTCCCTCGAACTCGCCCGACATCTCCGCGATGCCCTGGGCGTTGTCGCTGATCGGGCCGTACGTGTCCATCGACACCACCACGCCGACGGTCGTGAGCATGCCCATGCCGGTGAGCGCGATGAAGTAGAGGCGCTCGGCGAACAGGTTCGTCGAATCGGGGTCGGCGAGCAGGAAGGCCCCGAGGATCGCGCCGGCGATCACGAGCGTGGCCCACACCGCCGACTCGAGGCCGACCGAGAAGCCGGACAGCACCGTCGTGGCAGGACCGGTCACCGTGGAATCGGCGACCTCCTTCACCGGCTTGTACTTCGTGTCGGTGAAGTACTGCGTGAGGATCTGGATGACCGACGCGAGCACGAGCCCGATCGCGACGGCGATGCCCGGCCGCCAGCTGTCCATGTAGACGACCGAGATCGCGAGCACGCCGGCCGCCGAGATGATCGCCGAGAGGAAGAAGCCGCGGTTGATCGACTTCATGCCGTGCTCCTCCTCGGAGCGCGGCGTCACGGCGAGGATGCCGACGATCGACGTCACGACGCCGACCGCGCGAACGAACAGCGGGAACATCACGCCAGCGATCGCGCCGATCGATGAGTCGGCGAACGCCGCGGCGCCGAGGATCAGGGCCGCGACGAGGGTGACCTCGTAGCTCTCGAACAGGTCGGCCGCCATGCCGGCGCAGTCGCCGACGTTGTCGCCCACGTTGTCGGCGATCGTGGCGGCGTTGCGGGGATCGTCCTCGGGGATGCCTTGCTCCACCTTGCCCACGAGGTCGGCGCCCACGTCGGCGGCCTTCGTGAAGATGCCGCCGCCCACCCGCATGAACATCGCGAGCAGGGCGCCGCCGAACCCGAAGCCCACCAGCACGGCGGTGGCGTCGCCCTTGAAGATGATGAGGATCAGGGTGGCGCCGAGCAGGCCGAGGCCGACCGTGAACATGCCCGCGACGCCGCCGGCGCGGAACGCGATCGTGAGCGCCCTGCGCAGGCCCGACTCCTTGGCGGCGTTGGCCGTGCGAACGTTCGCCCGCACGGCGAGCCACATGCCAGCGTAGCCCGTGAGCATCGAGGCGCCTGCGCCCAGCAGGAAGGCCACGGACCGGCCGACGCGGATCGACAACTCGGGGGACAGGCCCAGCAACGAGGTGGTGACCGCATCGGAAACCGGGAGCACGAAGAACAGTGCCACGGTCAGGATGCCCAGGAACACGCCGAGCGTGCTGAACTGCCGGTTGAGGTATGCCTTCGCACCCTCCTGCACGGCGGTCGCGATCTCGCGCATCTTGTCGGTGCCCTCGGGTTCGGAGAGCACCCGCGCACGCAGGTACCAGGCGAAGGCGAGCGCGACGAGCGAGACCGCGAGCACGATCCACAACCACGTGTTCTCGAACGACCCGAAGGAGACCTCGAGCGGGCCGCCTTCCTGGGCAAGGACACGGAACATGGAACCTCCTGAAGTCGGGTGGAGTCCTCTCTCGGCGCCCGAACGGGCCGGGCGACCGGTGAAGTATAGGGAACGCTCCCCCCCGCTGACCTGCGACGATGCGCTCGCGCTCCGTGGCTCGTGTGGGAGCATGCGCGCCATGGGATTCGAGGGCTCCACCCTGTGGTCCGTGCGGCAGAAGGTCGGCACCGACCTCGTGTTGTGGCCCGGAGCGAGCGTCGTGGTCGTGCGCGACGACGAGCGCGTGCTGCTGGCGAAACGGCTCGACAACGGCACGTGGGCGATCCCCGGCGGCGGAGCCGAACGAGGGTCGAGCTTCACGGATACGGCGCTCACCGAGTTGCGTGAAGAGGTCGGCCTCGACGCGGACCCGGCGGATCTCGAGGCGTTCGCATGCATCTCCCGGGTCGACAACCACGTCGAGACCTACCCCAACGGCGACGTCACGCACTACTTCGGCCTCTGGTTCGAGCTGCGCCGGTGGCGCGGCGAACCCGTGGGCGACGGCGAGGAGATGGGCGAGATCGCCTGGGCCGACCTCGAAGATCTCCCCGAGCCGTTATTGCGCTCGACACGGGTCGGCTTCGACCTGTACCGGAACTGGCGCGAGACCGGACGGTTCCAGGCCTACTGATCGATGTCGTCGTTCGTCGCGCCCGAGGGCGCGACGCGAAGGATCACGTAGCCGGCCACGCCGGCGACGAGCGAGGCGGCGAGGATCGCCGTCTTCGCCTCGTCGAGCAGCCGAGGGTCGGAGAACGCAAGCTCCGCGATGAACAACGCCACCGTGAAGCCGATCCCCGCCGTGAAGCCCATGCCGCTGAGGTCGCCCCAGCTGACGTCGTCGGTGAGACGACCGAGACCCGATCGAACGGCGAGGAGGGATCCGGCGAGCACGCCAAGCGGCTTGCCGAGCACCAACCCGAGGAACACGCCGATCGAGACGGGCGCGGTGACCGAGGATGCGAGCCCGTCGAACGAGAGTTCCACACCGGCGTTCGCGAGCGCGAACAGGGGCAGGATCACGAAGCTCGTCCACGGCAGGAGCGCATGCTCGGTCCGCGCCAGAGGCGAGACCGCCTCACGCGCCAGCCACGCCAGCCGCATCCACCACCGCGCGTCGCCGTCGACTGGCTCGGGATCGTTGCTCGTCTCGTCGGCCGTCCGCCGAGCCTCTTCGCTCACCGCGGCGGGGCGCTGGAACGGCGCCGCGGGCGTGAGGAGCCCGAGGACCACTCCTGCGATCGTCGGATGGATGCCGGCCTCATAGGTCGCATACCACAGCGCCGAACCGAGGACCACGTAGACCAAGATGAACCGGATGTGCACGGCGTTGGCGACCGTGATGACGCCGACGATCGCGAACGCGGCGATCAGAGCGGCGACCTCCACGCCTCCGGTGTAGAAGATCGCGATCACGATGATCGCCCCGATGTCGTCGACGATCGCGAGCGTCAGCAGCAGCGGCTTCAGGCGAGGCGACGCGTAGGAGGCTGCGAGCGCGAGCACCCCGAGAGCGAACGCGATGTCGGTGGCCATCGGGATGCCCCAGCCACGACCGGTCTCGCCACCGCCCGCGATCGCGAGGTAGATCAGCGCCGGTGCGACCATCCCCCCGATCGCGGCGAGGATCGGCAGGGTGGCGACCCGCAGTCGGCGGAGCTCGCCCGAGACGACCTCACGCTTGATCTCGAGCCCGACGACGAGGAAGAACAACGCCATCAAGCCGTCGTTGATCCAGAAGTGAAGATCGCCCTCCAGGTCGACCACCGAGCTGAGCCGGAACCCGATCTCGGTCGAGAAGAGGGTCTCGTACGAGGCCTTCCACGGCGAGTTCACCCATGCCAACGCGACGACCACGGCGAGGAACAGCAGCGAGGCGCTCGCGGTCGACGTCTGCAGGAACTCCTGGAGCGGGCGGAGAACCCTCCGCGGCACCGGCCGGTCCGATCGCGACCACGGTGGCCGAACCTCGCCCCGCACCGGAGCAGACGCGTCGCCGGGGGGACCGGGCTCGACCGGTTCGGACATGCCGACTCCTCCTGCCGACCAGTCTTCCCGGCACACCTCGAGACCGCGACATCCTATCCCGTCACGGAACCACCATGCCGAGATCGTTGGCGGGTTGCCTTCCCCCGGGTAGCCTCGACGCGCCTTGGCAGACGGTCGACACGCATCCACCCCTTCCCGGAAGAAGCCCGTGATCATCGTGGGCGCCCTGGTGCTGGTCGCCGTCGTCGCGGTGGCGATCTTCTCGCTCGCCGGCGGGGACGCGATCGAGCTCCCCGACCTGACCGGCGAGGAAACGCCCGAGACGCCGGAGTTCGCATTCGAGCGCTCTCGGCCGACGGCGGTGGAGACCGCTGCGGAGCCGCAACACCAGGCGGCTACCGAGGCCGCCCGAGGGCCCGCGGAGGCGACTACCGAGCAGCTCGACGGCCTCTACACCGCGGCCTTCCTCGAACCGGGCAACTGGATGGATGGCGACTACGACGACGTGCTGACGTTCTTCGCCGGCGACGCTCGCGACGCCGCAGAGGGCCAGCTCGACGTGCTGACGGCGGGTCCGTCGGCAGGTGACGCGTTCGATTCGATCACGCCGAAGAGTGGCACCGTCAAGGTTCGGGTGCTGATGGCACCCGAGGGTGCGCCGTACGCCGTGCAGAGCACCGCTCGTTTCGTGGCTCGCGGGATCGGCGACGGCGGCAAGGTGTCGCTCGTCAGCAGGGGCCAGTTCATCTTCGAGAAGGACGACGGTGAGTGGCGCGTGGTGTCGTTCTCGGTGCAACGCAACGACGAGGCCATCGAGGCCGAACCCGGAGCCACGACCTCGACCTCCCCGAGCGGAGCCGACGAGCCGTCGGAGGCGGAGGCATCGTGAGGCGCCGCGCGTCGTTCCTCGTGATCGCGCTCGTGGCGTGGGTGCTCGGTTCCTCGCTCGGCGCGATCGACGGCGCGGTCACGGCGCGAGCGCGGTCGAGCGGCGTCGTGATGGGGAAGGCGCACGCCGGATTCACTCCTTCGCTCACAGGCTCGAAACCGATCGTGATCCTCGCGATCGGTTCGGGAGCGCGCCCGGGCGAGGACGTGCTGCACTCGCTCGGCGACTCCCTGCATCTGATCTTCATGAACCCGGCGAAGCATCGCGCGGTCGTCGTCGGCGTACCGCGCGACTCCTACATGCCGATCGCTGGCCGGGGCAGCGGCAAGATCAACGCCGCGATGGTCTCGGGCGGCCCCGAGATGCTCGTGAACACGATGGAGCAGAACTTCGGGATCACGATCGACTACTGGGCGCTCACCACGTTCTGGGGCTTCACCGACATGATCAAGGCCGTCGGAGGGCTCACGGTCGACGTGCCGTTCCCGATGCAGGACCCGTACTCGCGCTCGGACTTCCAGCCGGGCGTGCAGAAGCTGACGGGGCCCGAGGCGCTCGCGTTCTCCCGCGACCGCCATAGCTTGCAGCAGGGCGATTTCGGCAGGCAGGAGAACGGCGGCCGGCTGATCCTCGCAGCGCTGGCACAGTTCAAGCAGCAGTTCCGCGCCGACCAGGGCCGCCTGTTCACGTGGCTCGGCGCCGGGATGCGCAACATCGAGACGCAGATCCCGCTCTCGGAGATGATGACGCTGGCCTACACGGCGTCGAAGGTGCCCCCGCCGAGGGTGCAGAACGTCGTGTTGCCCGGTGGTGTCGGCATGGTCGGCAGCATGTCGGTGGTCACCCTCGACATGGCGCGCGCCCGGACCATCGCCGCCGATGCGGAGAAGGACGGCACGCTCCTCGCGAAGAACGTGCCACCCAGCCCAACCGCCGGCGAATGAGCGCCCCCTTCGAGGGGTAGGCTGCGGCTCGGCATGACGACCCTGCACGACGATCTCAGCGACGTCCACCCGGCGCGCGCCAAGATCGAGATGGCGGTCGCCGCCGCCCTCACCGTGCCGGGGTTCGTCGTGCGGTTCACCCATCCCGAGATGTCCCACCCCCTGGAGGCGTTCCTGTTCGGGCTCGCGATCGTCGGGGCCGCCTTCATGCTCTCGTGGGCGGCCGAGGTGGCCCAGCTCGACATCTCTGCCGGGCTCGCGATCGCGATCCTCGCGCTGATCGCCGTCCTGCCCGAGTACGCGGTCGACTTCGTGTTCGCGAAGAAGGGCGGCGAGTCGTTCGCCCAGACCGGCGCAGCATGCCTCCCGATCGACGGAGGCACCGAGTCGCCGTGCCATCTCGCCCTCGCGAACATGACCGGCGCGAACCGCCTGCTGATCGGGGTCGGGTGGACCATGGTGATCTTCGTCGCGTACTTCCGTCTGAAGGGACGGAACCAGCTGGTGAAGGCGTCCAACGGCCGGTGGGAAGGCGTGCGCCTCGACCGGGATCACTCGATCGAGATCGGCTACCTCGCCCTCGCGACCGTGTACTCGCTCACCCTGCCGCTGAAGCACTCGGTGACGCTGATCGACGCCGCGATCCTGGTCGGCATCTTCGTGGCGTACACGATCCGGGTCTCCCGCGCGCCCGCCGAGGAGCCGCACCTCGTCGGCCCCGCTCGGTACCTCGGCACGTTCAGCCGCCGGCCCAGGCGCGCCACGGTCATCGGCATCACCGTGTTCGCCGCCGCCGTGATCCTGCTCTTCGCCGAGCGCTTCGCCGAAGCCCTCGTGCTGTCCGGCGAGAGCCTCGGCGTCAGCGAGTTCCTGCTCGTGCAGTGGGTCGCGCCCCTCGCGTCGGAGGCACCCGAGCTGCTGATCGCCGGCTTGTACGCGTGGCGGCTGAACACGAGCGCCGGGCTGGGCACGCTCGTTTCGTCGAAGGTGAACCAATGGACGCTGCTCGTCGGCACCCTGCCGATCGTGTTCGCGATCTCCGCGGGTGGGTTCCACGGCCTGCCGCTCGACACGCTCCAACGAGAGGAGCTGTTCCTGACCGCCGCGCAGTCGTTCTTCGCCGTGGCGGTGATCTCGAGCCTGTCGATGTCGCTGCGGGAGGCGCTATTCGTCTTCGCGCTGTTCTGGGGCCAGTTCATCCTGGGCGCCGTGGTGCCCGAGCAGTACCACGGGGTCGAACGGATCGTCGTCGGCATCGTGTACCTGTTGTTGGGGGCCTGGGTGCTGATGAGCGACCGGTTCAACCTGCGCCAGCTCGCCTACGATGCCTTCCGGGCGCCCTACGACGAGCTCGCCCGCGAGCGGGAGGCGGACGCGAGCGCCGCCGCGGCTCGCCGGCAGGTCTGACCGCCGGCACGTCGCGAAGCGTGGGTAGCCTTGCGCGGTGGACCCCCGCGCATTCCTGCGAAACCTCGAGACCGACCCCGACATCGCCGACCCGCTCGTGCACGTTCGCGAGCTGCCGGCCCGCCGACCGGTGATCGAGCCCTTCCCCCACGATCTGTCTGAGCTGCTCGTCACGCGGCTCGGCCTCGAGGGGGTGCGGGGCCTCTATCCGCATCAGGCGGACGGCCTCGCGGCGATCCGCGGCGGCCGCGACGTGGTGCTCGCCACCGGCACCGCCAGCGGGAAGACCCTCGTGTACAACACCGCGTTCGCGGAGGCGGCGCTCACCACGCCGAAGGCCACAGCCCTCTACCTGTTCCCGACGAAGGCGCTCGCACGGGATCAGCTCCGCGCGGTCCGGGCATTCAAGCTCCCGCAGATCAAGGCGGCCGTCTACGACGGCGACACGCCGAGGGCCGAGCGCCCGCTGATCCGGAAGAACGCGAACCTCGTGATGACCAACCCCGACATGCTGCACTTGTCGCTGCTCGCCGACCATGCTCGCTGGGCCGACTTCTTCCTCCGGCTCTCGTTGGTGGTGGTCGACGAAGCGCACGTGTGCCGGGGTGTGTTCGGCTCGCACGTGGCGATGGTGCTGCGGCGGCTCAGACGACTCGTCGCGCACTACGGCGGCACGCCCCGCTGGTGCCTCGCGAGCGCCACCGTCGGGAATCCCGGCGAGCTCGCGACCCGCCTCACCGGCCTGCGCCACGTCGTGGAGGTGACCGGCGATGCGTCGCCGACCGGGGAGAAGCTGTTCGCGCTCTGGAACCCGCCGATGGTCGACGAGGAGACCGGGGCTCGCCGAAGCGCCCTCGCGGAATCGGCGTGGCTCGTCGGGCGGCTCGTCGGCGCCGGCGCTCGAACGATCGGGTTTACGCGCTCGAGGCGCGCCGCCGAGCTGCTCGCGGAGTGGACGCGGCGCGAGGTGGGGGAGCCCGAGTTGCGCGAGCGCATCACGAGTTACCGGGCCGGGTACCTCGCGGAGGATCGGCGGAGGATCGAGCGGGCGCTCACCGACGGGGAGCTGCTTGCGGTCGCCTCGACCACCGCCCTCGAGCTCGGCATCGACATCGGCGCGCTCGACGCCGCGGTGCTGACGGGATACCCGGGTACCAGGGCGGCGATGTGGCAGCAGGCCGGGCGCGCGGGCCGGCGCGACACCGATTCGCTCGCCGTGCTCGTCGCCCAGGACGACCCGCTCGACCAGTACCTCGTGCACCATCCCGACGATCTGTTCGACAAGCCGCCCGAGGCCGCCGTGATCGACCCGGCGAACCCCTACGTGCGGGAGCCCCACCTCCGTTGCGCCGCGCGAGAGCTCCCCCTCGGCGACGACGAGCTCTCGTTCTTCGGGGACACCGACGACGTGCGCACGTCGGTCGAGGCCATGGCCGATCGCGGGGAGCTCGTGCGCCGACGCGACGCCTGGCACGATCGAGGGAAGGACGCGCCGCACCGCGCCGTCGACGTCCGTGCCGGAGGTGGACATGTCTACACGATCGTGGTCGAGGACACCGGCGAGCTGATCGGCACGGCCGACGAACACCGCGCCTACGGCACGCTGCATCCGGGCGCCGTGTACCTGCACCTGGGGGAGCAGTACCTCGTGCAGGAACTCGATCTCGTGCAGCGGGTGGCGGTCGTGCGCAGGGCCGACCCCGACTACTACACGCAGGCCCGAGACGTGACCGACATCGCCGTCGGCAGCGTGCTCGGTCGATCGGCCATCGGCGAGGTGGAACAGTGCTTCGGCGACGTGCTCGTGACCGATCAGGTCGTGGGCTACGCGCGGAAGTCGGTCTCGACCAACGAGACGCTCGAAGAGATCGAGCTCCCGCTACCGCCGATGCAGCTCGAGACCCGGGCGGTGTGGTGGACGATCCCGGGCACCGTGTTCGATCGAGCGGGCGTGGGGTCCCGCGACGTCCCCGGCGCGATCCATGCGACCGAACACGCCGCCATCGGGCTGTTGCCGCTCGTGGCCACGTGCGACCGCTGGGACATCGGCGGTGTCTCGACCCCGATGCACCCGGACACCGGGCTCACGACGATCTTCATCTACGACGGGTACCCGGGAGGTGCGGGGATCGCCGAGCGCGGGGCCATGACCAGCCAACGGTGGCTGCGCGCCACGCTGGAGGCGATCCGCGGATGCCCGTGCGCGCACGGCTGCCCCAGCTGCGTGCACAGCCCGAAATGCGGGAACGGCAACGAACCGCTCGACAAGCAGGGCGCCGTGGCGCTGCTCGCCGCGTTCCTCGGCGAACGCTGGGGCTGAGCCCGGACGACCCCAGGTCAGACCGTCGCGGCCCGCCCCCGCTCGGCGAGGTCGCGGATGCGCAGCAGCATCTTCCGTTCCATGATGAACGCGCCCGGATCGGCGACGGCGATCCAGACCCTGGTGGCCAACGAGCGGGGCCAGTCCTGCCTCCAGCGGGAGATCAGCCTGGTGCGGCCGTCGCCGGTCGGCTCGACCAGCAGGCACCAGGAATCGGACTCGCCGGCGCTGACGATCGACGCGCCGGGTTCGATCGCACGGACGATCGGCCCGAACCCCGGCATCATCTCGATTCGGTCGCCGATCTCGAGCCACAGATCCGGCACGAGGCGCTCGACGCTCGGTTCGCCGTCGTTGTCGATCCAGTCGTAGCTGTACCAGCCACCCCGCCCGTACCCGATCTGGCGCAGCCATGGGAACACCTGCTCCGGGGCGGCGTCGATCGTGATCGCGCGCGTGGTCGACGGCGCGTCCGGTCGCAGCAGATCGTCACCCGGCATGGCACGGCGGGACTCCTCGTGCGTGGCGCCCCAGCGACGCTGCCACGGCCCGAACGCGAGCACGTAGGCGAGCCCCACCACGGCGACGACGCCGAGCGCAGGCCATGGCCCGAGCCAGACGGTGAGACCGACGGTGGCGGCGATCCCCCCCATGACGCACGTCAGCACGATGAAGCCGATCGTCCGACGGGTGTGCACGGTCCTCACCTCCTCGACACCATCCTCGACCTCCGAAGTTCCCCGCCCGGCGGTCGTGGGTCCCCCAGCGCACGGGTCGTCCGGAGGCCGTCGGAGAGACGGGCTGCGGTAGGCTCGCTCCGCCCGTGTACCCCCGCCGACTCACCCGACGACAGTTCATGAGCGCCTCGGCCGCCGCCGCCGCCGGGGTCTTCGTGACCTCCTGCATCGGTGAGCGCCTGTCGACGAGCCCCGAGCCGCGCCCGACGTTCTCCGCGACGACGCCGCCACAGCTCGAGACCCGTTGGCCTGTCGACCGGGTCGTCTACCTGATGCTCGAGAACCGGAGCTTCGACAACCTCTTCGGCCGCTTCCCCGGAGCGAACGGCACCCGCACGGGGGTTCGTTGGGGCCAGGAGGTGCCGCTGCAGCGCTGCCCGGAATGGCTGCCGGGCGACCTTCCCCACGACACCGCGTCGTGGCACGCCTCGCACAACGACGGGAAGATGGACGGGTTCGCGATCGGAGAGTACGGACCGCACTTCGCCTACTCACAGTTCGACCGCCCCGACGTGCCGAACTACTTCCACTGGGCCGAGGAGTACGTGCTCTGCGACAACTTCTTCGCTTCGGTGGCCGGGCCGTCGTACCCGAACCACCTCTACATGATCGCCGGGCAGGCGGGAGGAGCGATCAACAACCCGGAGAACATCGAGGTCGAGCACCTGAACGACGGCCGTGTGTTCAAGAGCTGGGGATGCGACGCGTACGGCGACGACGTGTACGTCGACGTCGAGGACGAGCAGGGGAACGTCACCCGGCACAGCACGTGCTTCGACATGAAGACCGTCGGCCACCAACTCTCGAAGCGCGACGTCGACTGGGCGTTCTACTCCGCCGACCCCTACCAGGCGGGATACATCTGGCAAGCGTACTCGGCGATCGAGGACATCTTCCATGACGAGGAGCAGTGGCAGGCGCACATCTGGCCCGTCGACGACCTGCTGCGGGACATCGAGGCCGACGCGCTGCCGTCGGTCACGTGGATCACGCCTCGGTTCCAGCTCTCGGACCATCCTCCGTTCAGCACACGGCATGCGCACAACTGGGTCACCGACATCGTCAACGCCATCATGCGCTCGTCGATGTGGGAGTCGATCGCGATCTTCATCTCGTGGGACGAGTGGGGCGGTCTCTACGACCATGTGGCCCCGCCGACGATCGACGACGTCGAGCTCGGGTTCCGGGTGCCGATGCTGGTGATCTCCCCGTTCGCGAGGCGCGGATACATCGACGACGCGCTCGGGGAGTTCTCCTCGCCGCTCCGGTTCATCGCGGACAACTGGGACCTTCCCTACCTCACCTCGCGCATACGAACCTCGCACAACTTCGCGCACGTGTTCGACTTCGATCGGAAGCCGCGCGCTCCGAAGCCCCGACGGCACGTGCGAGCCACGAACGACTTCTGGGACTGGCCCGAGACGTTCCCGGGATGGCCGGAGTCTCTCGACCCCGAGGACCCGAAGATCCGCTATCCCTGATCCGGGGCGAGAGCTCTGCTGCCGTGGTCCGGGAGCATGCCCCGCAGGCACGGAAGGTCCTCGATCATGTCGGCCGGGTAGACGGCCAGGAAGGCCGGCTCACCGGCCACCTCGGGCGGCACCGGATACTGCTCGCCGCCCACCTCGCCTTTCGTGACCGACAACAGGAACCCGGAGATCTCCTCGAGCGTCGCGCCGTTCTGCTCCATCTCGTCGATGTCGACGAACATGTTCGTCGGCTGAGTGAACTCCGCGATGCGCCTGTCGTCACCGTCGGTGTCGAACTCCGCCTGCACCGCGTCGGCGACGGCACCCGGTGAGATCACGGTGGCTCCGCTCACGCTCGGGTCGGGCGTGTGCCCGTGATCGGCGGTCAGCGCCATCACCCAGTTCCCCTCGCCGACGTGCTCGTTCAGCAGGTCGACCAGCGCGGGCAGCTCGGCGTCCTGGGCCACGATGCT
>DASTBT010000022.1:0-4900 GCA_035711865.1 Actinomycetota bacterium | reverse complement strand
TACGTGCGACCGAACGATTGACATCACGATGTCCGAGTATCAACTGGTGAGGAACGATCCGCTTCAGTTCGCCATCGTGCCGGACCACCTGATCGGTGACATCGAACGGATCGTTATGAGAACGACCGTTTCGCCGTGGTGGTCAAGCGGCAGGGCATCCCGGCACAGGTCGCGATTGAGGAGAAACCCCCGGGGTAGGCTCCGAGGCGGGGCAGCGGAACCCTGCCCTACCCGCCGCGTCTTTAGTGGTGACGGGTGAGGTGGCCTCACCGACGAGCAGGGCTACCCGCGGTGCGAGGCCGTCCGGCCACCGCACGCCACCTGGTCGTCCGGATCCTGACGCGCGACCCTGTCAGGCGCCGACGTAGGCCGCGAGGTGCTCTCCGGTAAGCGTGGAACGCGCGGCGACGAGGTCGGCCGGCGTGCCTTCGAAGACGACCCGGCCGCCGTCGTGGCCGGCGCCGGGCCCGAGGTCGACGATCCAGTCCGCATGCGCCATGACCGCCTGGTGGTGCTCGATCACGATCACCGACGTGCCCGAGTCGACGAGGCGGTCGAGGAGGCCGAGCAGCTGCTCGACGTCGGCGAGGTGCAGGCCGGTGGTCGGCTCGTCGAGGACGTAGACGCCGCCCTGCTCCGCCATGTTGGTTGCGAGCTTGAGCCGCTGCCGCTCGCCGCCGGAGAGCGTGGTGAGCGGCTGGCCGATCCTCAGATACCCGAGTCCGACGTCGGCGAGCCGCTCGAGGATCGTATGTGCGGCCGGTGTCTTCGCCTCGCCGACGCCGATGTACTCCGTGGCCTCGGTCACCGACATCGCGAGCACCTCGGCGATGTTCCGGCCGCCCAGCGTGTACTCGAGCACCGACGCCTGGAACCGCTTCCCCTCGCACGCCTCGCAGGTGGATTCGACCGTGTCCATGAACCCGAGCTCCGTGTAGATGACGCCGGCGCCGTTGCACGTGGGGCAGGCGCCCTCGGAGTTGGAGCTGAAGAGCGCGGGCTTCACGGCGTTGGCCTTGGCGAACGCCTTGCGGACCGGATCCAGCAGTCCGGTATACGTCGCCGGGTTGCTCCGACGTGAGCCACGGATCGCGCCCTGGTCGATGACCACGACGCCGTCACGGCCGGCGACCGACCCGTGGATCAGCGAGCTCTTGCCCGATCCGGCGACGCCCGTGACCACGCAGAGCACCCCGAGCGGGACGTCGACGTCGACCTTCTGCAGGTTGTGCTCGCTCGCGCCGCGGATCTCCAGCGCGCCTGAGGCCGAACGCAAGGATGCCTTCAGGGCCGCCCGATCGTCGAGATGGCGGCCCGTGGTGGTGTCGCTCCCCCGCAGTCCCTTGACGTCACCCTCGTAGCAGACGGAGCCGCCCGCCGACCCGGCACCGGGGCCGAGGTCGACGACGTGGTCGGCGATCGCGATCGACTCCGGATCGTGCTCCACCACGAGCACCGTGTTGCCCTTGTCGCGCAGCTGCAGCAGGAGGTCGTTCATCCGCTGGACGTCGTGGGGGTGCATGCCGATCGTGGGTTCGTCGAAGACGTAGGTGACGTCGGTGAGCGACGAGCCGAGGTGACGGATCATCTTGGTGCGCTGCGCCTCTCCCCCGGACAGGGTGCCCGACGGCCGGTCGAGCGAGAGGTAGCCCAGTCCGATCTCCGCGAACGAGTCGAGGAGGTGCTGGAGCCCGCCGAGGAGCGGGGCCACCGACGGGTCGTCGAGGCCCCGGACCCAGTCGGCGAGATCGCTGACCTGCATCGCGCAGGCGTCGGCGATGGTCTTCCCCCCGATCTTCGACGAACGGGCATCCTCGCTGAGTCTGGTGCCGTCGCACTCGGGACAGGTCGTGAACGTCACCGCCCGCTCCACGAAGGCGCGGATGTGCGGCTGCAACGCGTCGATGTCCTTCGACAGGAACGACTTCTGGATCTTGGGGATCAGCCCCTCGTACGTGAGGTTGATGTTGTTGACCTTCACCTTGGTCGGTTCGCCGTGGAGGAAGGTGCGGAGCTCCTTCTTCGTGTACTTCCGGATCGGCTTGTCGGGGTCCACGAAGCCCGACTCGCTGAAGATCCTGACGTTCCAGCCGTCCGCGGTGTAGCCGGGGATCGTGATCGCGCCCTCGGCGAGCGACTTGGTGTCGTCGTAGAGCTGGCCGAGGTCGATGTCGGTCACGTTGCCCGTCCCCTCACAACGCGGACACATGCCGCCAAGCCGGATGAAGGTTGCCTTCTCGGTCCTCGTCTTCGCGCCGCGCTCGACGGTGATCGCGCCGGCAGCCCGCACCGAGGGAACGTTGAACGAATAGGCGTTGGGCGGTCCGATGCGCGGCTTCCCGAGCCTGCTGAAGAGGATGCGGAGCATCGCGTTGGTATCGGTAGCGGTACCGACGGTGGAGCGAGGATTGGCGCCCATCCGCTCCTGGTCGACGATGATCGCGGTCGTCAGGCCCTCGAGCAGGTCGACCTCGGGCCGCGAAAGCGTCGGCATGAAGCCTTGCACGAAGGCGCTGTAGGTCTCGTTGATCAACCGCTGGGACTCGGCCGCGATCGTGTCGAACACTAGCGAGCTCTTCCCCGAACCAGAGACGCCGGTGAACACCGTCAACCGACGCTTCGGGATCTCGACAGTGACGTCCTTGAGGTTGTTCACGCGGGCGCCCTGCACACGGATCAGGTCGTGGCGGTCGGCGTCGTGCGGCGCGGGCCGCGTGTCCTTCTTCGTGGCCATGGGGAGCCTCTACCCCATCAGAGCGTAGGCCCAGCCCCTCAGCGCGCCGCCTTCTTCACGAGCGCCGCGATCTTCTTCTCGTCGGCGGGCGTCAGCTTCGTCAGCGCGTAGGAAGTCGGCCACATCGCTCCAGCGTCGAGCTTCGCCGAGTCCTCGAAGCCGAATGTGGCGTACCTGGACTCGAACTTCTCCGCGGCCTTGAAGAAGCAGACGACCTTGCCGTCCCTGGCGTAGGCCGGCATCCCGTACCAGGTCTTGGGCCACAGGTCGGGCGCGGTCGCCGCGACGATCGCGTGGAGGCGCTTGGCCATGCCGCGATCCGGTTCGCTCAGGGCGTCGATCGCCTCGAGCACGGCGCGCTCACCCTCAGCCCGGTTCTTGCTGGCGCGCTCCTCCGCCTTGCGCTCCCGCACGAGAGCCTTCATCGCGGCTCGTTCGTCTGCCGTGAACGGGCCGGAGCTCGCCGTGCGCTTGGCGGTCGTCTTCGTGGTCGTCTTCGTCGCCTTCTTCTCGGCCATCGTGAAGCACCTCCCTGCTCGGTTGCCGGTCTGTCGGTCGCCCTCTCCTTCGCGGCTCAGTCGATCTGCTGGATGCGGATCAGGTTGCCGGCTGGATCTCGGAACGCGCAGTCGCGGATCCCGTACGGCTGGTCGGTCGGCTCCTGGACGACCTCGGCGTCCCCTGCCTGCAGCCGTTCGAACACGCCGTCGACGTCTCTGGTGGCCAGGTTGATGCTGGCGAAGGTCCCTTTGGCCATCATCTCGGCGATCGTCCGGCGCTCGTCCTCGGTGATGCCCGGGCTGGCGGCCGGCGGATACAGGACGATCGCCGTGTCGGGCTGGTCGGCGGGACCCACCGTGATCCAGTGCATCCCGTCGTACTCGACGTCGAGGCGGACCTCGAAGCCGAGGGTGTCCCGGTAGAAGGCCAGCGTTGCCTCGGGATCGTCGTGTGGGAGGAGGCTGGAGTGGATCGAGATGTCCATGGCGGTCATGCTAGTTGCGGCTCGGTGGCCGGCGCTTCTCGATTCCTGACCGGTCTCGTCACCTGTTTCGCCACGCACGGCGGCATCCCCGCCATCGCGTCCCACTCCTGACGTCGGTACGCGCTCGGCGGCATCCCGACCAGCTCGGTAAAGCGTGTGCTGAAGGTGCCGAGCGACGAGCAGCCGACCTCGAAGCAGACCTCGGTGACGCTGAGGTGGCCACGGCGCAGCAGCGCCATCGCGCGTTCGATCCGCCTCGTCATCAAGTAGCTGTACGGCGACTCGCCGAAGGCGAGCCGGAACCGGCGGCTGAGATGCCCGGCCGACATATGGGCGCCACGGGCGAGCGCCTCGACGTCGAGCGGCTGCGCGTACTCCCGGTCGATCCGGTCGCGCACACGGCGCAACACCGCGAGATCGCGCAGGCGCTGCTCGGCGGCGGGCGTGCCGGTCACGATCGGCATCATGTCACCTGGAGGCCGCGAGGCCCGTGGGTGGACCCCGGGGCCCTCCGGCCGAACTTCTCCCGACTGAGGCTCACCGGGACGCCATACTTCGTCCGTCGATCCCCGAGGCGTGGAGCCCCCCGTGACCCGGTCGAAACGGATGAAGGAGCTGCTGCTCAGCCTGCTCGTCGTCCTCGCCGTGGTCGGCGCCTTCTTCGTCGCGGTCGGCGTGATCTCGATGCTGCGCGACGAGTCCTGCGAGCGCCTGAACGACGCCCGCCTCGAACACCTCGAGTCGGGTCACGACACCCCGGGTCCGGGAAGCGAGAACGTGATCGGCGTCGGTCCCGGTCCCCCGCCGTCGCAGCTGTTCCAGTACCTGGAGGCCGCGTCCGAGATGCAGCGGGCCGGTTGCGACGTGCCGGGCGACACCGGTCCCGGCGCCGACTGAGGACGCGCCGCTGAGCGAGCGTTTCCGTGTCGCGTGCGAGACTCCGAGACTCGCACGAGAGGAGGCGAGCATGAGCACGTGGTATCAGGACCGAACGATCCGAACGGTCTTGGCCGTGCTGGTCGTCGCGGCGGGCATCGCGCTGGCGGTCACGACCGGCGACTCCTATGCCGTTCGCTGGGTGACGTTGCTGCTCTCGTTCGACGTCGGCGCCCGGCTCGCGTTCGGACGGCGGACCCCGTGATCCGTCACGCGGAGGCGGGCTCGGGCGCCTCGAGCTCGCC
>DASTBT010000021.1:0-28167 GCA_035711865.1 Actinomycetota bacterium | reverse complement strand
GGGGGCTCTCCCTGATCGGACTCGACGTACCCCGGGGAACGGTGCCGATCGCGAGCTACGTCCCGCTGATGATGTTCGCGGTGCTGTTCGGACTCTCGATGGACTACGAGGTGTTCACGGTGAGCCGCATCGCCCAGCATCATTCCGAGGGCGAGGACGAGCGGGCGGCCGTGACCTCGGGGCTCGGCGCGGCCGGCCACGTCGTGACGGCGGCGGCGTTGATCATGGTCACGGTCTTCGCGAGCTTCGTCCTCAACGGCGATCCCACGATCAAGCAGTTCGGCGTGGGGCTGTCGGTCGCCGTGCTGCTCGCGGGTCTGATGGTCGTGCTCCTCGCCCCGGCTTTGCTCGCCCTCTTCGGCCGAGCGGTCTTCCGGCTGCCGGCGCTCCTCGACCGCGTATTGCCCCGTATCGACGTCGAGGGAGGGATCGAGTCCGACGTGGTCGCCGGTCCCGGGCAGGTGTCGGAGCCGGAGTCGGCATCCGGCGACGAGCGGGCGCCGGGCCGTCGTGTGCCGCGGTGAGGGCCGCTGATCAGCGCAGCGGGGGCGGGGCGCCTGCGGGCGCGACCGTGTCGGCTCGCACCACGTGCATCAGGGCGTTGATCTGTGCCAAGTGGGTGAACGCCTGGGGGAAGTTGCCCCAATGACGACCCGTGCGTGGGTCGATCTCCTCGGCGTAGAGCCCGAGCGGGCTCGCGAACGACAGCATGCGCTCGCAGAGGTCGCGGGCGCGCTCGAGCTCGCCGATCTCGACCAGCGCTGAAACCAGCCAGAACGAACAGATCGCGAACGTCGCCTCCTCGCCGTCGAGCCCGTCGTCGATCTCGTCGACCCGATACCGGAGCACCAGGCCGTCGAGGGTCAGCTCGTCGGCGATCGCGAGGACCGTGGCCCGGATACGAGGGTCGTCGGCGGGCAGGAACCGCATCAAGGGAGCGAGCAGCAGCGACGCGTCGAGCGCGGTGGAGCCGTAGATCTGCGTGAGCACGCCGCGCTCGTCGACGCCGTGCTCGAGCACGTCGGCCTTGATCAGCTCGGCCTCCGCGGCCCACCGAGCAGCGAGCTCCGGCTTGTCGAGCACCTCGGCGAGACGGGCGCCTCGGTCGCACGCGACCCAGCACATGATCTTCGACGACACGAAGTGCTGAGGCGCGCCACGCATCTCCCAGATGCCGTGGTCCGGCCCGCGCCAATGCTCCACGGCCTCGTCGACCTGTCGCTCGAGACCGCTCCACGAACGACCGGTGAGGAACTCTCCCGAGCGCAGGTGCAGGTACACGCTGTCGAGCAGGGCGCCCCACACATCGTGCTGGTGCTGGTCGTGTGCGGAGTTGCCCACGCGCACCGGACGCGCCTGCTCGTACCCGGTGAGGTGGTCGAGCGTGTGCTCGGTCAGGTCCTTCTCCCCACCGACGCCGTACATCACCTGCAACGGGTTGCCGTCCTTGAACTGGTCTTCGATGAAGTAGAAGAAGCTGTTGGCCTCGAAGTCGAAGCCCAGCGTGTACAGGCCCCATAGGGCGAACGTCGCGTCGCGGACCCAGCTGTACCGGTAGTCCCAATTCCGCTCGCCGCCGGGCGACTCGGGCAGCGAGGTCGTGGGGGCGGCGATCAACGCGCCGGTGGGGGCGTAGGTGAGGCCCTTCAGGGTGAGCGCGGCGCGCTGCAGGTGCGAGCGCCAGGGGTGGTCGGGGAACTCGCCCATGTTGAGCCAGGCCCGCCAGAAATCAGCGGTCTCGTAGACCTGCTGCCAGGCTTCGTTCGCATCGGCGGGCACCCCGCGCTCGTCGCCGCTCCAGCTCAGCGCGGCGAAGGCGGACTCGCCGTCGTTCAGCCGCGTGAACGCGACGGCGGCTCGACCCTCCAGGCCGAGCCGCATGTCGGTCGTGAGTCGAAGGTGGGGGTCTGCGTCGCCGCCCCGAGCCATCGCCTCGGTCCACCCAGGCCCGGTGTACTCCCACCGGGCGTCGGTACGGCCGTAGTCGAACGCCGGCTCGCAGTTCAGCACGAGGTCGACCTGCCCCTGGGCGCACCGAACGACCCGCAACAACATGTGTTCGGCGCGGTAGTCGCCCGGCGGCCGCCGATACCCCTCGGGGCGTTCGTCGTCGCGCCAGGGACCCATCACGAGCGCGTCGCGCACGATCAGCCACCCGGTCCGCGTCTGCCACGTGGTCTCGAGCACGTTCGTGCCGGGCATGTAGCGGCGTCCGGCGGGCACGAGCAGCTCGGCCGGGCCGAGACGGAAGGCTCCCGCCGACCGATCGAGGATCGCTCCGAAGACGCTGGCGCTGTCGGGTCGTGGCGCACAGAGCCACTCGACGCTGCCGCTGGGACCGACGAGCGCGGTCGCCTCGCGATCGCTCAGGAACCCGTACTCGGCGATCGGAGGGAAGGGGCTCTGGTGGCTCTGCAGCGGCGCGACCGACCCACCCTCGGGCGGGTGCGCTGCAGCAGACAACGGCACGACGTCGGCGTCGCTCACGGGACGCGAGTGTAGCCCCGCGGCGCATGAACACTAGGATTTCCGGGATGGATCGTCTCAGGTCGTTCCGCATCGAAGATGGTCGTACCGGAGTGCTGCTCGATTTCGACGGCACGCTCAGCCCGATCGTGGCCAGACCCGAGCTGGCCCGCATCCGCGACGGTGCGCGAGACGCGATCGAGCGACTGGTCGGCCGGTACACGGTGGTCGCCGTGGTGTCCGGCCGCACGAACCAACAGCTCCGCGAGCTCGTGGGGGTCGAAGGCGTCCGCCTCGCTGGCCTCTACGGGCTGGCCGACGTCGCGGCCCCGCTCTCCGACGACGTGCTCGACGCGGTACGCGAGGTGGCAGCTCGAGTGGCGGGCGCCCGAGTGGAACCGAAGGGAGGCTCGGTCGCCGTGCACTATCGGGCGGCGGACGACGCGAGCGAGGCTCGGGACGAGCTCGAGACCGGACTCGCGCCGATCGCCCGCAGGTCGGGGCTGACCCTGCTGCCGGGGAAGATGGTCATCGAGCTCGTGCCGGCCGACCGACCGTTGAAGGAGGGGGCGGTCGAGCGCATCGTCGCGGGTGAACGACTCGACGCCGTGCTCTACGCCGGCGACGACGTCGCGGATCTCCGTGCGTTCGAGGCGTTGGACCGGCTCGCCGAACGCGGGGTGCGCACGGTCAAGGTCGCCGTGCACGGGCGTGAGACACCCGATGCGCTGAGCGATGCGGCGGATGTCGTCGTCGACGGCCCGGCAGGGCTGGTCACGTTGCTTCGCGGACTCTGACCGCACGTCGGCGACGATCGCTTTCGGCCGCATGCTGCGAGCCGGCACCGCTCACGAGCGACGTCGACTCGGAGGACGCACCTGGTCGACCGCCTCGAGCTGGTCGGCGAGCCAGTTGGCCGGTGTGTGGGCCTGCACCGTGCGTGTGAGCCCGCGGGCTCGCCGTGCGCGTTCCTCGTCGGCCATCTCGAGCCCCTCGCGGAGTGCCTCGGCCGTCTCCGCCAGGTCGAACGGGTTCACCGCCAGGGCCTGACGCCCGAGTCGACTGAACGCACCGGCGTTGCGAGAGAGCACGAGAACGCCGTCACGCCGGTTCACGAGCGGCCCCTCCATCGCGACGAGGTTCATGCCGTCGTACGTCGGATTCACGAACAACACGTCGTAGAGGTCGTAGGCGGCGACGGCGAACGCGTAATCCTCCTGCACGCGAACCTCGATCGGCTGCCACTGCCTCCGCCCGAACTCCTTGTTGATCCGCTCCGCTTCCGCCAGGCACTCCTCGCCGTAGTTCTGATACTCGGGCACGTCCTCGCGCGAGGGGCTGAGCAAGCAGAGGAACCGCACCGATCCCGCCCAGGACGGATTCCGACGCAGGAACAACTCGTAGGCGAGGAAACCGCGCAGGATGTTCTTCGACGGCTCGAGCCGGTCCACGCGCAGCACGATCTTCGAGTCGCCCGCCCAGGCCCGGAGCTCGTCGCGGACCGCGTCGGCTTCAGGGCGGTTGGCCGTCTCGCGCAGCGGTTCGGCGCTGACCGCGACCGGGAAGGACCGAACGGCCGCGGTCCGGCCTTCGATATCGAGGCGTCCGCCGCGGAGCACCCGGAGCTCCGGCAGGCTTCGGGCCGAGAGCAGGTAGTTCTCGGCCCAACCCTTGGCCTGGAACCCGAGCACGTCAGCACCGGCCATGCCGCGAAGCAGCGCCGCACGCATGGCCCCGGGCAGCACCCGCAGGTAGGTGGCTCCCGCGAACGGCGTATGGGAGAAGTGCACGATCTTCGATCCGGGGACGAGCTCACGCAACATGCCGGGCACCAGGCAGAGGTGATAGTCCTGGATCAGGAAGACGGGGTCGTTGTCGGCTTCCTGGGCGAGCGCCTGAGCGAACGCCCGGTTGGCCTCGACGAAGTCGTACCAGGCGGCCTGCGTGTCGTCGTCGAAGATCGGGGAGCG
This sequence comes from Actinomycetota bacterium, assembly GCA_035711865.1. Taxonomy (GTDB): domain Bacteria; phylum Actinomycetota; class UBA4738; order UBA4738; family HRBIN12; genus JAOUEA01. The sequence goes on along the minus strand of DASTBT010000021.1, from coordinate 23,731 downwards.
GGGGATGTCCCACAGGTTGTGGTGCGCCATCCACAGGATGCGATTGGACACCTCGTTGTAGTAGCCCTCGTACCGATCGGGCGGGATCACGACGTATCGCATGCGTTGATGGGACTCCGAGGTGACCGTGCGACCCTTCAGCGCGACGCTGCGGTCGCCGTCGGTCATCGCGGCCGAGACCCAAGTGGTGTCGTCTCGGTAGAAGACCCCCGAGAGCGCGGTGACGAGGCCACCCGTGCCGCGGCGGGGGCTCAGACGCCCCCGGTCGTCGCGATCGAAGCTCACGGGCCCGCGGTTCGAGGCGACCACGATCGGCGATTCGATCGCGCTGGCCACGGTGGTTCCCCTCCGAGACATCGCCCGCAGTCTATCGGGAGCGTCCGCAAGGGCAGCGGTGGGCAGCCCTCGCTCGATCGAGGTCCCGTATCAGTCGGTGACCGTCCCGATCGCGTCGTCCAGAACGTCGAGGCCCTCATCGAGCAGAGCCTCGTCGATCGTGATCGGCGGCAGCAGGCGCACGACGTTGCCGTACGTACCGGCCGTGAGCACCAGCACCCCTTCCTCCAGGCAGCGGCGGCCGATGGCGTTCATCGTCTCGGCGTCGAGAGGTTCCTTGCTCCCCCGGTCGGAGACGAGCTCGATCGCGCACATCGCCCCCCGGCCCCGCACGTCGCCGACGGCGTCGTGGTTCGCGGCCAACGTCTCGAACCGGCCCATGATCTTCACGCCGAGCTCGCGAGAGCGGGCGAGCAGGTCGTCACGCTCGATCGTGTCGAGGAACGCGAGGGAGGCCGCGGCCGCCACGGGGTTCCCGCCGAACGTGCCCCCGAGCCCGCCCGGATGCACGGCGTCCATGATCCCGGCACGGCCGGTGATCGCGCTGATCGGCAGCCCCCCGCCGAGCGATTTCGCCGTCGTGACGATGTCCGGAACCACGTCCTCGTCCTCGATCGCGAACCAGCGCCCGGCACGGCCCAGCCCCGACTGGATCTCGTCGGCGATGAACACGATACCGTTCGACGAGCAGAACTCGGCGATGCCCTTCACGAACCCCGGCGACGGCACGATGAAGCCGCCTTCCCCCTGGATGGGCTCCATGATCACCGCGGCGATGTTGTCCTCGCCGATGTGCTTGTGCATCTGGTCGGTCGCGTAGGCGAGCGCCTCCTCGGTGACCCGGTCGGGGGTTCCGTGCCATCTGTACGGGTAGGCGAACGGGAGCCGGTAGATCTCAGGGGCGAACGGCCCCAGGCCGTGTTTGTACGGCATCACCTTCGCGGTGAGCGACATGGCCAGCAGCGTGCGTCCGTGGAACGCATGATCGAACGCGACGATCGCGGTGCGGCCCGTGTGATAACGGGCGATCTTCACGGCGTTCTCGACGGCCTCCGCGCCGGAGTTCGCGAACATCGTCTTCTTCGCGTCGTCGCCGGGGGCGAGCCGGTTCAGCCGCTCGGCGAGCTCGACGTACGGCTCGTTCACGGTCACGTGGAAGCACGTGTGGGTGGAGAGCTCGGCCTGCCGCGCGATGGCTTCGACCACGGCGGGCGGCGTGTGGCCGAGGTTCAACGTGGAGATGCCGGTGGCCAGATCGATCAGGCGGTTGCCGTCGACGTCTTCGATGATCGCCCCGGAACCCCGGGCGGTGACGAGCGGGTGCATGTTCCCCACACCGCGGGGCACGGCCTCGCCGCGGCGCGCGAACCACTCCCGGGACTTCGGGCCGGGGATCTCGGTGACGACCTTGCGCTCTTGAGGGATGTCCATGCGACAGAGTGTCGAGGGTCGGGCATGGACGTGTCAGCCCCTGCGACCACCAGGAACTCCCCATCCCTTTGTACGGTCCGGCCATGCGCCTCGTGCCCCCCGGGCACGAACCCGGGCTCGGATGTACGTTCCGTACAATCGCGGGCATGTCCGTCACCGTGCGGGACATCGTTGCGATCCCTGGGATGCCCCTGCGTCTCCTCGCAGGTGATGAGGAGGCGGACCGTCCGATCCGATGGGTCCACGTCTCGGAGCTCGAGGACCCGACACCCTGGCTGAAGGGCGGCGAGCTGATCCTCACCACGGGGCTCGGCATCGGCACGACGCCGGCGAAGCAGCGCACCTACCTCAGACGTCTCGTCGATGCCGGGCTCACCGGTCTCGGTTTCGGGCTGGGCTTCACCCACACGCGGACCCCGCGATCGTTGATCACCGCGGCGAGCAAGGCCGGGTTCCCGTTGTTCGAGGTGCCGTACCCGGTGCCGTTCATCGCGATCACGGAAGCGATCTTCACCCGCATCCTGGCCGAGCAATACGACACCCTGCAGCGGGCGGTCGACGCCGAGCACGTGCTCACGCGCGCCGTGATGGAGGGTTCGGGTGCCGAGGGCATCGCGCGGTCGCTCGCCGATGTGACGAAGGGCTGGGTGCTGGCGCTCGACCTGCACGGACGGCCGATCGCGAGCACCGGCAGAGCGGCGATGCAGCGCGCGGGACGGATCTGGGACGAGCTGCGCAGCCATCGCCCCGACGGCACGTCGTTCAGCGTCACCCTCGTGGACCGCGGCCACCACATCTGGGTCCAGCCCGTCGGCGCGCAGGGCAGGGTCGAGGCCTTCCTCGCCGTCGGCAAACCGGACCAACCGACACAGCTCGATCGCATCGTCGCGGGGCACGCGCTGAGCCTGTTCGCGATCGAGCTCGCGAAGTCGCGTGCCGTGGCAGAGGCTCGGCGCCGTCTGCAGGGAGATCTCTTCGACGACCTCGCCGGTGGCGAGATCACGGCGGCCGAAGAGAAGCGGGGGCTCGATCGCTTCGGGTTCGACCGGAACGCCCGTGTCATGGTCCTCTCGATCGAGGGAGTGGACGGGGATCTCGACGCCGAAGCGCTCGCGGACGCGGTGACGGACGACCTGTCGCGGGGGTCCGAGGGGTTCCTGGTTTCCGCGCGCGATGACGGGGTCCACGTACTGCTCCAGGCGGACCCGTCGCCCGACGTCGGCGGGGTCACGTCGTCGATCGTGGAACGGTTGGGGTCGAAGGTGCGCGTCGGCGCGGGCTCGGCTGTGGGAGCCAGCGAGATCGGCAGGTCGCTCCGCGAGGCACGCTACGCGCTGCAGGTCTGCCGGCTCGAGGGATGGCAACAGGCCGGGTTCGCCGATCTCGGCACGTATCGCCTGTTGCTGTCGATGGCCGACCCCGACGCCCTGCGAGCTTTCTCCGATTCGATGCTCGCTCCGCTCGACGCGTACGATCGCGGACACGGCGGCGAGCTGCTCGCCTCGCTCCAGGCCTTCCTCGGACAGAACGCGCGATGGGAGACGGCGGCGGCCGAGCTGTTCGTGCACCGGCACACGCTTCGATACCGCATGCGGAAGGTCGAGGAGCTCACGGGCCGTGATCTGTCGAGCAGCTTCGACCGTATGGAGTTCTGGCTGGCGCTCCGTGCCCGCGAGCTGCAGGCGGCAGAGCTCGACTGACCCCCGGCACCGGGTTGTCCGCCGTGTCCAATGCGAGTGGGACGGGCAGCCGTTCCGTCGGGTGGTCCCGACCGGGCGCTCCGAGGCATACTGGCCGTCTGAGCGTTGATTCAGCCGAACGTTCGCTTCCATGGAGGAGGGGGAACTATGGCCGACAGCTACCAGATGTTCATCGGCGGGGAATGGGTCAACTCGACGTCGGGTCAGACGCGATCGATCACGAGCCCTGCCACGGGCGAGGTGCTCGCCGAGGTGCAGGAAGGCTCGGCCGACGATGTCGATCGTGCGGTCGCGGCGGCACGGGGTGCCTTCGACGGGACGTGGTCGGACTCGACCCCTGGGGAACGCCAGGCGGCCCTGTTGAAGATGGCTGACATCGTCGAGGAGCACGGTGAAGAGTTCGGTCGCCTCGAGTCGGTCAACGTGGGGAAGCCGTTCGCGGTCACGATGTCCGAGGAGATCCCGGTCATCGCCGACCAGTTCCGGTTCTTCGCGGGCGGGGCGAGGTTCCTCGAGGGCAGAGCCACCGGCGAGTACATGAAGGGCTTCACCTCGATGATCCGTCGCGAGCCCATCGGCATCGCCGGCTTGATCGCCCCCTGGAACTATCCGCTGTACATGGCGGCATGGAAGATGGGCCCGGCGCTGGCTGCCGGGAACTGCATCGTCATCAAGCCTTCCGAGCTGACACCCGTCACGCTGTTGAAGTTCGCGCAGTACGTGGCCGAGGCCGACGTGTTCCCTCCGGGGGTGTTCAACGTGGTCACGGGCGATGGGGTGCCCGTGGGCGAACGTATCGTGCAGCACTCCGACGTCGGCATCGTGTCGCTGACCGGCGAGACGACCACCGGCAAGCTGATCATGAAGAACGCCGCCGACACCATGAAGCGCACCCACCTCGAGCTGGGAGGGAAGGCGCCGGTGATCGTCTTCGACGACGCCGACGTCTCGTCTGCGGTCGAATGGATCAAGGCTGCCGGGTACTTCAACTCGGGCCAGGACTGCACCGCGGCGACCAGGGTCATGGCGAGCGGTGCCGTCTACGACGGTCTGCTCGGCGAGCTCGTCCCTCAGGTGGAGTCGTTGAAGGTCGGCGACATCTGGGACGAGGGCACCGAGATGGGCTCGGTCGTCTCCGAGGAGCAGTTCGAGCGCATCTCCGGCATGGTCGACCGCGCCGCCGAGTCCGGGGCGAAGATCCTCACCGGCGGCGGGTCCATGGAGATGGGCGAGGGGAAGTTCTTCTACCGTCCGACCGTGATCAGCGATGCCCAGCAGTCCGACGAGATCATCCAGCGGGAGGTGTTCGGTCCCGTCGTGACCGTGCAGCGGTTCGACGACGAGGCGCAGGCGCTCGCATGGGCCAACGGCGTCGACTACGGACTCGCGGCGTCTGTCTGGACCCGTGACGTCGGCAGGGCCATGCGCATGTCCCGGAAGCTGCAGTTCGGCACCGTGTGGGTGAACACCCACATCCCGCTGACGCCGGAGATGCCCCACGGGGGTTACAAGCAGTCCGGCCACGGGAAGGACATGTCGATCTACTCGATCGAGGACTACACGAACATCAAGCACGTGATGGTCTCGCTCGACTGACCGGCTCTACGAGGTAGCAGGAGACACGCGAGATGACCGAGATCAGACCGTTCCTGGTGAACGGGGAATGGCGGACCGGCGAGGGCAGCGTCGAGGTCCGAAGCCCCTTCGACGACGGCGTCGTGGCCGAGCTGGGCGTGCCGACCGAGGCCGACGTCGAGGAGGCGGTGGCCACCGCCTCCTCGACATTCGAAATGTCTTCGAGGCTGTCGGTCGCCGCTCGGGCGACCGCGCTCGACCACATCTCGGCCCGACTGAACGAGACGCAGGAGGAGAACGCCGAGCTGATCGCGCGGGAAGGCGGTAAACCGCTGAAGTGGGCGCGGGTCGAGGCAGCGCGGGCCGTCTCGACGTTCCGATGGGCGTCGGAGACCCTGCGCCACGGACAGGATGAGGCGATGCGCCTCGACACCGAGGCCGCGTTCGGGTCCCGGTTCGGCATCCTGCGGAGGTTCCCGATCGGCCCGGTGCTGGGCATCACCCCGTTCAACTTCCCGCTGAACCTGGTGGCTCACAAGGTCGCGCCGGCCATCGCGGTGGGCGCGCCGATCGTCGTGAAGCCGGCCAGCGCCACACCGGTCGGAGCGCTTCGTCTCGCCGAGTTCTTCGATGAGACCGATCTTCCGAAGGGCATGTACCAGGTGCTGCCCGTGAGCTCGAAGGTCGCCGACGGCATGGCTCGCGACGAACGCTTCCGCAAGATCTCCTTCACCGGCTCGGCCGGGATCGGGTGGTACCTGAAGGGGCTCGACCCGAAGAAGAAGGTCACGCTCGAGCTGGGCGGCAACGCCGGCGTGATCGTGCACGCCGACGCCGATCTCGATCTGGCGGCCCAACGTATCGCGTTCGGCGGCTACTACCAGGCCGGGCAGAGCTGCATCAGCGTGCAACGTGTGCTGGTCGCGAGCGAGGTCTACGACGAATTCTCCGAACTGCTCACGAAGCAGGTCGAGCAGCTGAAGGTCGGCGACCCGATGGACGAGACGGTCGACGTCGGGCCGGTCATCACCAGGAGCGAGGTGGACCGCATCGCCGAGTGGGTGGCCGAGGCCGAGGCGCAGGGCGCCGAGGTGCTCACGGGAGGGACGGCCGACGGACCGTTCTTCCGGCCCACGCTCATCTCCAGGACCAGGCCGGAGATGAAGGTCCGGTGCGAGGAGGTCTTCGGCCCGGTCTGCACGATCACGCCGTACGAGACGTTCTCGGAGGCGCTCGCCGAGGTGAACGACTCGAAGTACGGGCTGCAGGCCGGCGTGTTCACGAACGACATCAACCGGGCGTTCGAGGCGCACAGAACGCTGGAGGTCGGAGGCGTGATCGTGAACGACGTGAGCGCGTTCCGGGCCGACCAGATGCCCTATGGAGGCTCCAAGGAATCGGGCTTCGGCCGCGAGGGCCTGCGCTTCGCGATGGAGGAGATGACCGAGCCCCGGATCATGGTGCTCTCTCACGTGCCGCTGTAGGAGTTCGCAGCCGGGATCCTCTGCCTCGTAGTCGCCGACTGTAGTCTGTCGACAATCTGCTGTCGTAGTGCTAGCGTTCGCGGTCAAACGTGGCCGAGTGAAGCGCCGCTCGTGCCGAACGATCCCAGGGAGGAGACCCGTGCCGAAGAATCCACTGCGGAAGACGGTCGCGCTCGTCGCACTCGTCGTGATCGCCGCAGCGTGCGGCGACGACGATGGCGGGACCGACCCCGGCCAAGGTGCCGGCGGCGATGCGTCGGCCACTGCGGCCGGTCCTGTCTCGGGTGACGTCGTGATCTTCGCCTACGAGGACACGTTGTTCCCGTTCATCCAGGACCCGTTCCAGGAGGCGAACCCCGACCTGAACATCGAGGGCGTGCCGTTCGGCGACGCGTCCGACACGGTGACGAAGCTGCGGGGCGGCTTCCAGGCCGACGTGGTCGAGACGTGCGCCGGTGAGATGGATCAACTGATCCGAGGCGGGTTCCTGCAGCCGATCGACACGAGCCGCATCCCCGTCTGGGACGACATCTACCCCTTCATGAAGGAGGGACAGGGTGTCGAGGTCGACGGCGAGTTCTGGATGGCGCCGACGCAGGGTGGCATCGACGGCATCGTCTACAACGCCGACGAGATCCCCGAGGGCGTCATCACCGGGTACCGCACGCTGTTCGAGGGCGACTGGGAAGGTCAGATCGCTCTCGAGAACGACTCGACCGACTCGATGCCGATGGTGGCCGCCGCTCTCGGGTTCCCCAGCGTCTTCGAGCTCGATTCCTCCCAGATCGAGCAGGTCCGCGACTACCTGATCAACACCGACCGCGTCCGCACCGTCTTCGACGAGGACGCCCAGCTGATCAACCTGATGCAGCAGGGCGAGGTGCTGGCGGTGCAGGCAGGGCCGGAGCTCGTGCGTGTGCTCAACAAGGAGGGTGGCAACTTCAAGTTCATCACCCCCGAGGAGGGCTCGGTGTCGTGGGTCTGCGGATTGAGCATCTCCGAGAACGCGGAGAACCTCGATGCGGCCTACGCCTTCATCAACCACATGCTCGATCCTGAGACGCAGGCGAACGTGGCCGTGGAGCTCGAATACTGGGGCTCGAACCCCGCGATCCTCGACGCGGCAGACCAGAAGACGATCGACAACCTCCGGCTCGACGAGGCGGAATCGGTCGTGACGAACTCGATCCCGGAGCTGATCCCGGAGAACATCGACGAGTGGGAGGACGCGTGGCGTCAGTACCTGGCCTCCTGACGGGGGGTTCCCCCACGAGGTGAGCGTGGAGCAAGCGGCGACGGGGGGAGCGCGTGCAGGATCGGCGCGCCCCGTCGTCCGTCAGGTCTTCTGGACGATCCACCGGCGCGAGCTCGTCACCCGGATCGCGAGCGCGGCCATGCTGGCGTTCGGGGCGCTCATCCTGTTCGGGCCGTTCCTGCTGCTCGCGTTCCTGAGCTTCAACGACTCGCAGATCCTCGCGTTCGGGTTCCAGGGGTTCACGACGCGCTTCTACGAGGAGGCCCTCCGCGACGCCGCGATGCGCGAGTCGTTGCGCAACTCACTCATCGTGGCGGGGCTGACCACGCCGATCTGCGTGGCGCTGGGCACGCTGGGGGCGTTCGGGATCGCACGGTTCGTCTTCCCGGGACGTGGGCTGGTGGCCGGGTCGCTCACGCTACCCCTCGTCGTGCCGTCGCTGCTGGTGGGTGTCGGGGCGCTGGTCACGTTCAGCAAGATCGACGTGCCCTTGTCGCTCTACACGGTCGCGGTGATGCACATCGTCGTGGGGTTCCCGCTCGTTATGGCGATCGTGACGGCAGCGCTCTATCGGTTCGATCGATCGCTGGAGGAAGCCGCGCTCGATCTCGGTGCGACCCGCCGCGAGCTGGTTTGGTACGTCTTGCTGCCCTACCTCGTGCCCGCGCTCGCGGCGGCCGCCATCTTCGTGTTCGGATGGTCGTTCAACAGCTTCACCGTCACGTTCTTCACCGTGGGCAGCGAGCGGATGTTCACCGTGTGGGTCTTCTCGAAGCTGCGCCGAGGCACGAACCTGCCGACGGTCAACGCCATCTCGACCCTCGTGACGTTCGTCACCGTCGTGGTCGTCTACATCGCCTACTACCTGCTGCGCCGTTCCGCCGTCCGCTCCGGGCAGGACGTGCGGAGCCTCGTGGCCGGAGGGCCGCAGCAGTGAGCGCTCGCGTGTCGTCGTCGGGGGTCGCGTTCGGACGTCGGACGGCGGCGGCCGTGCTCGCGAGCCCCGTGCTGACCTTGCTCGTCTTCTTCGCCGGGCCGTTGATCTATCTCACGTGGGTCAGCTTCACGAGGGCCGACATCGTCGGCGACGGCAGCTTCACGTTCGACAACTACGCCGAGGTCCTCGGGGAACCGATCTACCGCAGCATCTTCCTGGACACGATCGTCATCACGGTCACCGCGATGTTGATCCTGTTCCTCGTCGCCTTCCCGATCGCGAGCTTCCTGGCGTTCCGCGCGGGGAAGTGGGAGATCCCGATGCTGCTCGCCCTCGTGCTGACCGACGAGCTGAACCCGCTGATCCGGCTCTACGCCTGGCAGATCGTGATGAACAAGGAAGGCGTCCTCAACAGGTTCCTTCAGGCGATCGGCCTGATCGACGAGCCCCTGACGATCCTGTTCACGAAGACCGCGGTCGTCGTGGTGCTGGCGACGGGGTCGCTGGCGTTCGTCGTGATCCCGATCTACGCGGCCCTGAAGACCGTGAACCGCACGCTGATCGAGGCGGCCCGCGACCTGGGCGCCGGCTGGCCCACGATCCTGCGCGAGGTGCTGCTGCCGCTCGCCGCCACGGGGTTCATCGCGGCGATCCTCATCGTCTTCGTGCCGATGCTCTCCGACTTCGCCTCCCCGGCGGTGGTCGGCGGTCGCGAGGGATACATGATCGCCTCTTTGATCGAGGAGGAATTCAACGCCCGGGGTGACTGGGGCGTCGGGTCCGCCCTCAGCTTCGTCGTGCTGGCCATCTCTGCTCTCATGGTCTGGGTGAGCATCAAGATCTCGAAGGTGGGGAGGCTGCAGGCATGAGCACGGTGGGTGAACGCGATCGCGCCGAGGTGAGCGCGCGGGGGCCGGCGACGCCGGCGCTCGAGCTCGACCGGGTCACGAAGCGCTTCGACGACGTTATCGCGGTCGACGACGTCAGCTTGGCGGTCGAGCGCGGCGAGTTCTTCTCGTTGCTCGGCCCGAGCGGATGCGGGAAGACGACCACCTTGCGCATGCTCGCCGGCTTCGAGGAGCCCTCGGAGGGCAGGCTGCTGCTCGACGGCGTCGAGGCGACGCAGATCCCTCCCTTCAAGCGGCCGACGAACCTCGTGTTCCAGAACTACGCCCTGTTCCCGCACATGAGCGTGTATCGCAACGTCGCGTTCGGCCCTCGTCGCGCCAAGCTGCCGAAGCCGGAGATCGATCGTCGCGTCCGTGAGGCCTTGCACACCGTGCAGATGGACGCGCTCGCCGATCGCATGCCCGCACAGCTCTCAGGCGGCCAGCAGCAGCGTGTGGGCCTCGCGCGCGCGCTCGTGAACGATCCGTTGGTCCTGCTCCTCGACGAGCCGTTGGGAGCGCTCGACCTCAAGCTCCGAAAGGAGATGCAGATCGAGCTGAAGCGGATCCAGCGCGAGGTGGGCATCTCGTTCGTCTACGTCACCCACGATCAGGAAGAAGCGATGACGATGTCGGACAGGATCGCCGTGATGTCGCACGGGCGAGTCGAACAGCTCGGCACGCCGCGGGAGATCTACTTTCATCCGACCACCCGGTTCGTGGCCGACTTCATCGGCACGGCCAACCTGCTCCCCGCCGCGTTGGTCCGTGCCGGAAAACGGCCGCAGGTCCGCATCGGGGAGATCGTCGCCGAGGCCGGGTCGATCGGCTCGCTGCCCGGCCGCGAGGCGGTCGAGGGCGATCCAGTCTCGCTCATGGTCCGGCCCGAGACGCTCCGGGTGGTCCGCGAGCGCCCCGAAGGGATCACCCTGCCGGTGGTGGTCGGCGAAGTGATCTTCCAGGGCACGGGCATCCGGCTCGACCTGCAGGGGCCCGGCAAGGCTCCGATCGTGGCGCTCGTGCCGGCCGAGGCAGCCGACTGGCGCCCCGGCGATCGCGCCTACGTGCAGTGGGACCCCGATCGGGCCCACGTCGTCGCGGACCCCGCCTCGTGACGGCGCCGGCGGCCGATGCGTCGTTGATGCGCGGTGCGGTGGACCTCGCCCGCGAGGCGGGGGCTCTGACCCTCGAGGGGTTCCGCACCGACCGGGTGGTGCCCCTGCGGAAGGGCGATGGCTCCACCGTGACCGAGACCGACCTGGCGGTCGAGCGGTTCCTGCGCGAGCGCATCGAAGCAGAGCACCCCGACGACGCCATCGTCGGCGAGGAGCTGCCCGATCGCGCCGGCACCTCCGGAAGAACGTGGGTGCTCGATCCCGTCGACGGCACAGAGTCGTTCGCTCGCGGAGTCGTCACGTACTCGACGATGGTGGCCATGCTCGACGACCATGGCCCGGCGATCGGCGTGATCTGCTCACCGGCCGTCGGCGAGACCGTCTGGGCCGGCCGGGGGCTGGGCTGTTGGTGGAACGATCGTCCCACCCGTGTGAGCGAGACGACCGACGCCGGGGGATCGTTCGTCGCGACCAGCGATCAGGAGGACTGGCCGCTCGAGGCCTGGCTCGAGGCTCGGCGCGCCGGTGTGCACGTGCGGGACTGGGGGAACGCCTACGGCGTCGGCCTCGCGGTCACCGGACGCGTCGACGCCTTCGTCGACTACGGCCTGGCGGTGTGGGACATCGCCCCGATGCCGGTGCTCGCCCGCGAGGCCGGAGGGCGCTACACGGCTCTCGACGGGACCGAACGTCTCGATGGCCGGATCGGGGTCGTGAGCAACGGTGCGATCCACGAAGAGCTGCTCGGCATGCTCAGGCTGGGCGTTCGCGACCCTGAGGGTGTGCCGACGTGGTCCACCGGACCCGACCCCGGCGGCGACGTTACGATCTGAGTCGTGTCGTCCGGCTGGGTCTCGCTCGTCTTCGCCGCCGCGCTCGTCGCGTTCGGCGCCTTCGTGATCCGGCGCGTCTGGCGATCGTGGCGGACCACCGATGAGCGGTGGAGCGAGCACGCCCCGACGACCTCGCCCATGGCCGGCGGCGACGGCCACTCCGGTGCGGGACCGACCCGATCGGACCCCGGCCGCGATCCTCAGAGCTGAGCGAGCGAACCGTCGACGAACCCGCCGACGACGGCCGCGGCGTCCCGCTCCCTGCGCCAGAGGTAGTGGTCGGTTCCCTCGACGATGCGGACGGTCGCGGACGGGAAGGCGCCGGCGAACACCCGTACGTCGTCGGGTGGGCTGTACACGTCGTGCTCCCCGGAGAGCACCAGCACGGGCCGTCGAAACCGCCGCAGGTCAACGTCACCTGGGATCGGCGGCATCGTCAGGTCCCCGGGATGCAGAGGCATGCCGATCAGTGCGAGCGCGGCCACGAGGTCGTCGTCGAGCGCTTCGCGCAGCGCCACGCTCGCGCCGAACGACCAGCCGCACACCACGGTGGGCCGGTCGGGCGCCCGTCGTCGGACCCACGCGATCGCGGCCCTGACGTCGCGGACCTCGTCGCGGCCTCCGCCGTACGAGCCGCCCGAGCCCATCACGCCCCGGAAGTTGAACCCCAGCACGGCATGGCCTCGGGCGCCGGCGAGCTCGTTGCGAAGGGCCCAGAGGATCGGATGGTCCTTGCTGCCGCCGTGTTTGGGATGCGGATGGCACAGGACGGCCGTGGCCCTGGGAGGCCCGTCGGGCAGGCGCAGCTCGCCCTCGAGCCGCACACCGTCGTCGGTCGTGAACCTCACGGCTTCCACGGCCGCGACGATGGCACCCCCTCGCCGCCACGACAACATCGGTTCCCATCCGTCGGTTGCAGTCGGCCGGCCGACGCGTACACTGGGGTTTGCAAGGCTGACACCGTGGAAAAGGGGTTTATGGCATGACCTACACGATCGCAGAGCCCTGCATCGACGTGAAGGACCGAGCCTGCGTCGACGAGTGTCCCGTGGACTGCATCTACGAAGGGCCACGCATGCTCTACATCCAGCCCGATGAGTGCGTCGACTGCGGGGCGTGTGAGCCTGCGTGCCCCGTGACCGCGATCTTCTACGAGGACGACGTGCCGGGCGACTGGAAGCAGTTCACGCCGATCAATGCGGAGTTCTTCAACGACGACGTGAGCGGCATGGGCTCACCCGGAGGCGCCGCACAGGTGGGCCCGGCCGCCGTCGACCACCCCGTGGTCGCCGGGTGGCAGGCGGTCTAGGGTCCGGCCACCGAGGTCGTCCGCGAGGGTCCGGCTTCGCCCGGGCCCTCGGCACGCGTGCCGGAGCCTTTCATCCCAGCGGGACGCTCGCTCGTTCGCATGACAGGATTGCCCCGACCGGAACCGAAGGCGAGGTGAGTTGATCCGACGGAGACGCCGGCCGGGGCCATCGCGGGCAGCCCTGGTCGCGACCTCTCTCGCGCTGTCTGCGTCGCTCGTTCCCGTCGGTGCCACCGCCCAGGAGCCGCAGAGCCCCGCGATGCCGGCCGTCGAGCCCATGCTGCCGGCCGACGTCGCCGAGGTGGTCCAGCGCCTCTCGGGCACCACGATCCGCTCGGAGATCGGCGCCACCGTGGAGTCGGTGCGCGTGCCGGCCGCCGTGCGGAGCGCGGACGTGCCGAGCCGCGTGTATCGGGTCACGATCGAGGGACGATACGCGCCGCGAGCCCTTCCCTACGTCATGACGGTCGACGGCGCCGCGGTCGCCGTGGCGGTGCCCTCACCCGACCTGCGTTCGGTCGTCGCCCTCACGACCGACCGATCGGTCGCCTCCGGCCGGCTGGGAATGACCTACGGTGGCCGCCTCGCCGAGGAGAGCCCTGCATCGGCGTTGCGCCCCCCCTCGATCCGACGGATCCGGCAGCTCCCGTCGCCCGGGCCCTACGATGTCGTGCGGCGCCGCTACGACTTCGGAGACCGGGCGTACCAGCCCACCGGCCTGGGAGCGAAGGTGGAGGTCAGGGCCAACGTCCATCTCCCGGCCGGTCTTCCCGACGGTCCCTACCCGATCGTGCTGTTCATGCACGGCAACCATTCATCGTGCTTCCGGGGGGATCGCGCAGGGTACCGATGGCCGTGTCGCCGCGGCTGGAAGCCGCTGCCCAACCACGAGGGGTACGACTACGCGGCCTCCCGCCTGGCGAGCTACGGCTACATCGTCGTGTCGGTCAGCGCGAACGGGGTGAACGTTCACGGCAACCGGCTCGCCGACACCGGGATGCGCCAACGCGGGGAGCTGCTCGAGCATCATCTGGATCTCTGGCAGACCTGGTCGACGGTCGGTGGAGAGCCGTTCGGCGACCGCTTCGTCGGGAAGGTCGACATGAGCCGTATCGGCACGATGGGCCATTCCCGTGGTGGCGAAGGCGTCGTGTGGCACGTGATCGTCGACCGGCAACGCGTCGATCCCTACGGGATCGACGCGGTCCTTCCCCTGGCGCCCGTCGACTTCACGCGCGTGACCGTCAACCGCGTACCGCTCTCGGTCGTCCTGCCGTACTGCGACGGTGACGTCTTCGATCTGCAGGGCGTGCACTTCTTCGACGATGCCCGGTACCGGGTGCCGGGCGACCCCAGGCCGAAGCACGTCCTCACGCTCTTCGGGGCCAACCACAACTTCTTCAACTCGGTCTGGACGCCCGCTCTCGGGTTCCCCGGCGCATTCGACGACACCTTCGGCAGATGCGCCGGCAAGCTCACGCCGTCCCAACAGCGCCGGGTCGGGGCCGCGTACATCGTGTCGTACTTCCGCCGATACCTGGGCGAAGAGATCGGCCTGGACCCCGTGTGGACGGGAGCCGCGACGCCCAGGCGCATCGATCCCTCCCGCGCGCTGATGGCCTTCATGGCACCGGATCTTCCGGGCCGGAGGCTCGACATCGACCGGTTCACGGCGTCGCGTTCGATCGGGCGAACCGAGGCCGGCGACGACATCACCGCGTCCGGCCTCTCCCTGCTCGCCTGGTGCGTGAACACGGTCGAGGTGCCCTGCGTGCCGGGCGACCTGTCGTTCAGCGACGTCCATCTCCCCGGCCTGTCGCGGGGGGTGTTCGGCTGGACCGGCTCGGACGGCGAGGTCCGCTTCGCCCTCGGCACGGCGACCGACGTACGCGCGTTCGATGCCCTCCAGTTCAGGGCGGCTGTGAACCCGGGATACCGGGCCAACACCGGCATCCGGCACCAAAATCTGACGGTCACGCTGGTCGACGGCGACGGTGCCGAGGCCGCCGTGGCCGCTTCGGCCGTCGGGAACGAGGCTCTGCGGTTCCCGAAGGGTATCCGTCGATTCACGGGCCACGTGATCCTACAGCAGGTCCGGTTCCCGCTCGACGTGTTCGCAGGGGTCGATCTCTCCGAGGTGAGGGAGGTCGTGATCTCCTTCGACCGGGTCGACGCCGGCGTGATCGACGTCGCGGATCTCGCGTTCAGCGCGGGGGCTTGAGGCAGAGAGCGTCTCACCTGTCGGGGGCTCGGCGGGGAGCAGTCCGAGCGCCCCCTGGCCGAGGGAGTCGCCGGCAGGCGGCATGTCCCCCACCGGTTCGGAGGGCACGAAGACCCGGAAGGAGGCGCCCCCTCCTCGCCGCTCCTGCACCCAGGCCCGGCCCCCCTGGAGCTCGGCGAACCGGCGGACGAGCGTCAGTCCGACGCCGACGCCGGGGGAGTGTCGCGGGGCATCCGGACCCTGCCGGAACGGCTCGAAGATCGTCTCGCGGAGCTCTTCGGGCACCCCCGAACCATCGTCCTCGACCGCGATCACGACACCGGACGGATCGGGTTCCACGCGCACCCAGACGGTGGCGGTTGCCGACGCATGCCGTACAGCGTTGGCGAGCAGGTTCTCGACGATGCGCTCGACCTTCGCCGCGTCGATCGGCTGGACGACCGTGGCCAGCTGCATCACGAGGCGGTCGTGGGGGACGAGCTCCGACTCGGCCGCCACCCGGCCCACGAGGGCGCCGACGTCGGTCTCGTCGAGCTGCGGGGAGACGATGCCGCGAGCCAGCCGGTCCATGTCGAGCAGGTTCGTCACGAGCCGTTCGAGGCGCCGAGCGTTGGCGGCGATGCGCCCGGCGAGATCGCGGGCGTCGGTCTCATCGAGCGCGACATCGCCTCGCTCGAGGGTGATGGCGAGACCGAGGATCGCCGCGAGGGGCGTGCGGAGGTCGTGGGAGACGGCCTGCAGGAACGTGTTCTTCATCTCGTCCAGCGATCGCAGTCGCTGGGCGGCCTCGCGCTCGACGTCGAGCGCTCGTTCCAGATGCGCCTGCGACTCCTTCCGTTCGGTGATGTCGAGCATCACGCCCTGCCGGTACGCGGATCCGCCGTGCGCATCCTGCACCACCACGGACTCGTCGTGGATCCAGACCACCCTGGCGTCGGCGGCGATCATGCGGTACTCCTGCCGATACGGCTCGCCCGAAGCGTTGGTCCGCTCCCGCTCGGCCATGACCGCGCCGAGGTCATCGGGATGCAGAACCTCGCGCCAGAAGCCGGGCCGCTGCCAGGATCCGAGCGGGTAGCCCAGCAGCCGCTCGATCTGCGGGCTCAGGTATGCGGTCACCGACCCGGGGTCGTACACGTCGGCGATCGTCGCGGTGTACGTGACCGCCGGGGTTCGCTCCACCAGCAGCCGATATCGCTCCTCGGCCTCGCGGACGAGCTCCTGGGCCCGCATGCGTTCCGTGATGTCGATCATGAACCCAAGGAAGTGGTCGAGGCTTCCGTCGTCGCGGAACACCGGGGTCGACGTGTCGTGGATCCATCGATCGGCGCCGTCGGCCGCTCGCATGCGGTACACCTCGTCGAACGTCCCGACGTCCGTGGCATCGAGAACGCCCGACGACTCGAGCCGGGCGAAGTCGTCGGGGTGGATCAGGCTGAACCAGAAGCCCGGGTCGTCGAGGAACCGCTCCGGGTCGTAGCCGAGGATCGTGCGGATCTGCGGGCTCACGAACTCCATGCGCACGTCGCCGGGGCCGGCCACCACATCGGTGTAGGTGACCGCGGGGATGTGTTCGATCACCTGCCGCCAGCGTTGTTCCGCCCTTCGCCGCTCGTCCTCGATCCGCTGCCGGGTGACCGCGGCGCCGATCACGGTCGCCGCAGCCCGAAGCGCATCGAGCTCCGACCCCCAGACGCGTTCCCGCTCGCAGTCGTGGAAGCCGATCGCGCCCCACCATTCGTCGCCGACGAAGATGGGATGTTCGGCGACCGCCTGCACCCCCCTCGCCGCCAGCCACGGCCTCTCGGCAGGGGGCAGGTCGGCGACCTTGCCCACGATCGACTCGCCGCGGGCGTGCAGCGCGGCCCATCGGGCGGGCATCGCGTCCCGAGACACCGCCTGAGGGGCCGGATCCGGTGGCCCGGCTCCCGTGCTCGGGGTGCGCCACTCGTGCCGGATCGTGCCCGGACCACCGCCTCCGGTGTCGGCCCGGGTCTCGATCACGTAGGAGCGCGAGACGCCCGCAGCGAGCCCCATGCGAGCGAGCACCTCGTCCGCTGCCGTTCGCCAGTCGGCCGCGAGGAGCAGCCGCTCGGCGGCGAACGCCACGGCCTCGAGCACCGCGCCCTGCCGCGAGGCGGCATCGGGGGCCGCGCGTACCACGTCCATCTCGTCTCCTCGTCCCGAAGGCCGGCCCGTGTGGCCGGGGGCGCCGGGCGGCGTCCACACGACGTCTATCGGGCGGTCGCGTCCCGGGGTGTAGGGGGCCGCCCGGACTAGGCCGGATCGGGGATCAAGCCGGGTGAGGTTCCGGCGGAGGCGATCTCGCCGGCTTCGGGCCACCGCTGACGGGACTTCGCCGCCAGCTTGAACATGAGCTCGACGGCCTTGGGATCCTCGGACGCGGGCCGGGCCTGCACGATGCCCTCGGCGAGCGCTCGCTCCCAGATCTCGGCGCCTCGATCGGTTCGCACGATCGTGAGCGTCCAACCGTCGGACTGCCCCAGACCACCGAAGGAGATGTCGGCGTGCTCCGCGGCGAAGTCGGGGCACCGCAGGCAGCCCGGCCTGGTGAACCGGTGCGCGTCCTTCAACGAGTAGGTGATCTCGTCGCCCTCGTCCGTGTAGAACAGCAGCTTGCCCTTCACGTTCACCCGGGCCAGATGATCGAGGTCGAGCCCGAGCTCCTCCTGAGCGATCTGCACCATGAGGCCGTCGTAGGTGAACGTCTTCGAGCAGAGCAGCCCGAGCGTCCACGCGATCTTCCTCCGCCACTTGTTCACCCTGCGAGCTTCCATGGAACCGGTGACGCTCGCCTGGCAGCTCATGCCGACGAGCGCCACGTTCGACAGACCCATCTCGGCCGCCTGCAGGAGCGCGAGCGGGTTCGCCGAGTAGGTGTACCGCGAGCCGGCGGTGTCGAGCACCCCTCGCGCGTCGGTCACCACGGTGGGCTCCGCGTCCCAGGGGCTCTCGTCCGAGAGCTTCGAGGTGCAGGCCCCGTCGATCTGGCCGGTCCGCAGTCCCCAGATCAGCAGTGCGGACACCACGCCGCCGTCCTGGCCGTTCATCAACATCTCGGGATCGGCCGCCCGGGCGAGCACGATCTCGCGGTGCTTGCCGATCACCTCGTCAGGCGTGCGGGCCATGCCGAACAGGGTCGTGTCGATCTCCGATTCCCAATCCCGGAACCGCGGACATGCGAGCGTGCAGAGCGAGCACCCCTTGTCGCCGTGGGAGCAGCGATCGGGCCCCTCGTCCTGCAGCTGCACGGGCAGGTCGTTCTCATAGCCCAGCACGTGGAACGGGCACGCGACGATGCAGGCGGTGCAGCCGGTGCACAAGCCGGTGGTGACGACCTCGTCGTAGAGATGCTTCCATTGGGTCTTGTCAGCAGCAGCGGGCATCGACTGCAGCATAGCTGACGTCGTCGGGGGGTCCGGGTGCGGGTCCACCCGTCGACGAGGGGAAACGATCTTCTAGATGCTGAAGGATTCCCCGCACGCGCACTCGTGCTTGACCTGCGGGTTCACCATCTTCAGGCCGCCGCCCAGCATCGAGTCGTTGAACTCGAGCGTGGAGCCGGCCACGATCGGCACGCTCGCGGGGTCGACGAGCACCCGGAAGCCGCCCGGACCGTCCACCACGTGATCGTCGTCGGCCGGCGCGTCCTCGAGCGTCAGCTCGTAGCTGAAGCCGGAGCAACCGCCGGCGGTCACGCGTACGCGCAGGGCGGCGCCGGGGCGTCCGTCTCGCTCGGCCAGCGCGCGTGCCTTCGTGGCGGCGGCCTCGGTGACGACGATCGGTGGGGTCGTCGCGGTATCCATCGCCTTCCAGGATACGTCGTGGAAGGCCGAACGCGAAGCGCGTGCTCTCAGGCGAGGAACGCGGCGAACATCCTCGCGTACGCCCTGGCTCCGGCCACGAGGTCGTCGACCTTCACCGATTCGTTCGCGGTGTGGGCGACGGTGAGCGAGCCCGGCCCGCAGATCACCGTCGGGATATCTGCCTGGTTGATGTAGAAGCGGGCGTCGGTGATGCCCGTGAACCCAACGAAGGGCGGACGCGAGCCCGTCACCGCCTCCAACGCGTCGGCGGCGACACGGGCGATCTCGGTGTCGGGAGACGCCTCGGCCGCCTCGGTCCATTCGCGGAGCGAGACGTCGATCTCGACCTCAGGGTGTTCGGCACGCAGCGCCTCGACCAGCGCGACGAACGGTGCCCGCACCTCGTCCGGGTCGGTCTCCCCGGGCACGATCCGGCGATCGATCGCGACCTCGCACCGGTCCGGCACGACGTTGGGTGCGCTGCCCCCGGAGATCGTCGCCGCGTTGACCGTGGGGCGTCCGACGAGCGGATGTTCGCGCTCGGGCAGCACGTCGGGGAGGCGCAGGAGGAACCGCGCCATCGACGTGATCGCGTTCACGCCTCGGTGAGGCTGGGACCCGTGTGCGGCCTTCCCGTACGACGTGGCGGTGAACCATGCCCCTCCGCGTTCGGCGAGGCCGACCTGCAGGTCGCTGGGCTCGCCGACGATCGCGGCCTGCTGGGTGAGCAGCCCTCGTTCCCACAACACGCGGCTGCCGTGCACCCCCGCGTGCTCTTCATCGGCGGCGAGGTGGAACACGAGCGAGCCGGTGATCGGCACGCCCACCCTGCGGAGCGCGCTTCCGGCGGCGAGGGCGGCCGCGACCGGTCCCTTCATGTCCGAGGCCCCGCGTCCGACGAGGGACCCTTCGTCGTCGACCACGCCGGCCCAGGGATCGTGTCTCCACGTGTCGAGCGATCCAGCGGGCACGACGTCGAGATGTCCGTTCCATGCGAGGCTCGGCCCTCCGTCGGTGGATCCGACGGCGGCCACCACGCTCGGACGACCCTCGTCCGATCGCACGATCGTCGGTTCGGCACCGAATCCCGTGAGGATCTCGCCGGCGACGCCCGCCGCCTCGTCCTCGGTGCCTCCGGGATTCTCGCTCTTCGCGGCGATCAGGGCTTGCGCGAAGGCCAGCACCTCGTCGGGATCGACGGCGGCGGCGACGGCGTCGAGCACGGCCTCCTCTACCATGGCGCGCGATGCTACACGCAGACGCAACGGCGTCGCTCGCGGCAGCCCTCGACCCCGATCCTTCGCCCATCCTCGGAGCCGGGGATCGGCTCGCCGCCGTCCTGGCTCCGATCGTGCTCGATCCCGAGCCATCGATGATCCTCACCGTCCGCTCGGCCGCGCTGTCGCGCCATGCCGGGGAGATCTCGTTCCCCGGTGGGCTGCAGGAGCCCGGGGAGACGCTGGCGGAGACGGCCCTGCGGGAGGCACACGAAGAGATCGGCCTCGACCCTTCCGCACCGCGGGTGCTCGGCGCCCTGCCTGCCGTGCATACGTTCGTCACCGGCATCCTGGTGGTGCCCTTCGTCGGCACGGTCGATCACGCGCCGGGGTTCACCGTCAACGAGGCAGAGATCGACGAGGTGCTCGTGTTGGGCCTCGAGCGACTCGCGCTCGCGGAGCGGCAGGTGTCCTACGACCGGCCCGGCGGTAGCGTCTGGCGTGGGTTCGCCTACGAGCTCGACGGGCATACCGTCTGGGGTGCGACGGGGTGGATGCTCCACACGCTGCTCGAGACGATCAGGAAGGAGACGTCGTGGCCGATGCCGTGAACGCCGTGGTCCCGGAGGACAGGGAGCTCCGCATGCTGCTCGGCGAGGCGCGCACCGTCGCCGTCGTCGGGCTGTCGTCGAAACCCGGCCGGCCATCGCTCGATGTGGCCACGTACCTACAGCGCCGCGGCTACCGCATCGTGCCGGTAAACCCGCGGGAGACCGAGATATTGGGCGAGCAGGCGTATCCCTCGCTGCACGACATCCCCGACGACATCCGGATCGACGTGGTCGACGTCTTCCGCAGGGCCGAGGAGACTGCTGAGGTCGCGCGCGACGCGGTGGCGATCGGCGCGAAGGTGCTGTGGCTGCAGGAAGGCATCGTGAGCGACGAGGCCTACCGGATCGCGACCGAGGGTGGGCTCGACGTGATCATGGGCGTGTGCATCAGGGCCACCGACATCCGACTGCAACGGGAGGAGAGCGAATGACCGCGTGGGAGTACTTCGTCGCTCCGCTGCTCGAGCACAACCCGGGCGAGATCCTCAACACGTTCGGCGACGACGGGTGGGAGCTCATCTCGGTGGTGGCGCAGCCCACACCCACGGGGGCGATCTCGACCGTGGCCTACATGAAGCGACCGAAGGGGTAGCCGCGCAGCCTCGAACCGCCTGGCGCTCACTCCCCGTGCCCGGGACGGCGCCGGAGTCGCCGGCCCGCGGCGAACCGGGCCCACAGCGCGCAAGCGAGCACCACGAACGCACCGGCGGCGATCCACGTGCGCGCCGAGGTACCCTCGTCGGCCGATGAGACCGGGCGAGGCGACGCCGTCGCCGGGGGCGGAGTCGTCGCAGGGGTGGCGGATGCCGACGGCGAGGTCTTGGCCGGCCCCGCGACCGTCCAGATCGAATCGGCGGTCGCGACGTAGAGGTCGCCGCCCGGGGCGAGCGCCACATCGGTCACGCCCGCGGTCAACATGGCGACCTGCCGAGCCTGGGCCGAACCGGAGCCGTCGGCGCGCATTCGCCACAACTGTCCGTCGAACGAGCCGAACCAGACGTGGTCACCGACGACGGAGCACCCTGTGATGGCGATCGGCTCCGGGAAGACGACGACGGGGTCGCTGAAGCGCTCGTCTGCCGCAGCGCCCGTGACGATCGGCCACCCGTAGTTGGCGCCGGCCTCGATCAGGTTCACCTCGTCGTCGCGGTCCGGTCCGTTCTCCGTCTCCCAGAGCGCTCCGGTCGCAGGATCGACGCAGAGTCCGAACGGGTTCCGGTGCCCGATCGACCAGGCGGGGTTCTGCGACCCGAACGGGTTGTCGGCCGGAACCTCGCCGTCCGCGGTGAGGCGAAGCACCTTCCCTCCGATGTCGCCTGCGTCCTGGGCGTGGTCGGGGTCGTGCGCCTCGCCCACCGCGATGAACAAGGTGCCATCGGCGGCGAACGCGAGATCGCCGCCGTTGTGGTAACCGGCGGCCGCGCTGAGGCCGTCGAGCAGGGCTTCGGGCGCACCGGCGGCGACGGTGCCGGCGGCCCGCACCCGCACGAGCCGGTTCCGACCGTCCGTCCGATCCGAGAGGTAGAGGTACACCCAGGGCTCCCGTTCGAAGTCGGGGTGGACCGCGACCCCCAGCAGGCCCCGCTCCGCGTCGGGGATCACGTCGAGCGTCACGAACGGCCGCCGGAGCAGCGTGCCGTCGGGTGTCACCACCCGGACGTTCCCGGTCTCCTTCTCGGTGAAGAACAAGGTTCCATCGGGTGCGAACGCCATGTTCGTCGGGAACGCGAGGTCCTCGAGGAACGGCTGCGGCTTCTCGGCCGTCGTCTCGGCGGCGCCGATCGTGGCCGAGGCCAACAGGGTCGATACGACCAGGAGAAGGGCGCGTCGCATGCGTCGACCGTATCGCGAGACGGAAGGATCGAAACGCAGGTCATGCGAGGGCGCGGTCGAGGTCTTCGATCAGGTCGTCCGGGTGCTCGATGCCGACGGAGAGTCGCACCAGGTCGGCCGGAACCTCGAGAGGCGAGCCGGCGACGCTCGCGTGTGTCATCGGGCCCGGCACCTCGATCAGTGACTCGACGCCGCCGAGCGATTCCGCCAGGAAGAAGAGCCGCGTGCGGCGAGCGACGTCGAGAGCTTTCTCGGCGGAGGGGGTGCGGAACGAGACCATGCCGCCGAACTCCCGCATCTGCCGGGCCGCGATGTCGTGGCCGGGATGATCGTCGAAGCCCGGGTACAGCACGCCGGTGACCGCCGGATGGGTCCGAAGGTATCCCGCGACCGCTCGCGCCCCCGCGCAGTGGGCACGCATGCGCACGGCCAGGGTCTTCAACCCGCGGAGCGCGAGGTAGCTGTCCATCGGGCCCGGCACGGCCCCGACCGCGTTCACGAGGAAGCCGAGCCGCTCGATCCACTCCTCATCGCTCGTGACGAGCGCGCCCCCGATCAGGTCGGAGTGTCCGCCGATGTACTTCGTCACGCTGTGGACGACCGCGTCGGCGCCCAGCGCGAGGGGCCGCTGCAGCGCCGGCGTCGCGAACGTGTTGTCCACCACCGCGCGCGCTCCGTGTTCATGGGCGATCGCGCAGGCGGCTCCGATGTCGACGATCTTCAGTAGGGGGTTCGAGGGGGTCTCGATCCATACCAGCTTCGTGGCGGGGTTGAATGCCGCCGAAAGCTCCGCGGGGTCGCGCAGGTCGGCGGTCGAGAACCGCAGGCCCCAGTCGCTCAGCACCTTCGACAGCAGCCGGTACGTGCCGCCGTAGACATCATCGGCGAGCACGATGTGGTCACCGGGGCGCAACGTGAGCAGGAGGGTGGCTTCGGCGCCGAGCCCGCTCGCGAACGCGAAGCCGCGCTCACCACCCTCGAGCGAGGCGAGGGCCTGCTGGAACGCTTCCCTCGTCGGGTTGCCGCCGCGAGCGTAGTCCCAGACCTTCGGCGCACCCACCTCGGGCTGCGCGTAGGTCGACGTCTGGTAGATCGGCACGTTCACCGAGCCGTACGGCGCGTCGGGGTCCTGCCCGGCATGGATCGCGCGCGTCTCGAAC
>DASTBT010000020.1:0-15439 GCA_035711865.1 Actinomycetota bacterium | reverse complement strand
GATCGCGCGTCCCCGGACCGGCGACGGGACCTCGGCCCACCGCGGCTGCGCGGCCTTCGCGCGGCGGCACGCGTCCAGGAAGGTCTCCCCGTCGCCGAGCGAGGCGGTCGCGACCCGGTCGTCGAGGCGCGCCGGGTTCGAGATCGTGAACGCGCCGCCCGGTGCGCCGTCGAGGGGCTCGCCGCCCACCAGGGATCGGATCGCCCGCATCCGACGATGCTACGACCGGGAAGAACGTGGCGCCTCCGTCGCGCGGTCAATCCGGACCTCGCTCGTTCCGATGTCTCCGGCATGTGGAACACGAGGTTCACGATCGGGCTCGTCCTGCGTGCTCCTCGCCGTCGCCTTGGCGGCCGGCGCCGCGATGACGATGGGCAGCCCCCGGGCCTCCGAACCGCGATCGCGCGGGCCGATAGAGGCCGCGCCGTCGGTGCCCGTCGTGACCCGGAACGTTCCGAGGTACGGCGACTGCGGGGCCGACGACGGAGCGGGCGTCGAACCCGTCGCGTGTTCGGATCGCCGTGCCAACGTCGAGGTCGGCGCCGGGAGGGCCCTCGGCGACCCGACCGCGACCTGCCCGCTCTACGACCGCAGGTCGGTGCTCGCGACCTCGACCGGCGTCGGCTCCCTGTACCTGTGCTGGGTCCCGATCGGCGGCGGCCCGTCGCGGCACACCGGCACGCCCGAGTTCGTCGAGGCGGCCACGACGGAACCCAAGTTCGTCGCCGGAACCTGTGGCGACGTGCACGACCAGCACGTGCATGCCCCGCTCTCGTGCGAGGACCAACGCGCGGACGGGGTCGTGACCATCGCCGCTCCAGAGGCTTCCCAGTGCCCCGAGGGCACGCTGCTGGCGCTGCCGGCCGCGACCGGAAGCGTGGTGTGCTGGGGCCCTCGCTGAGCGAGGCCGACGTCAACCGCGAGGCTGGATCTGCTGCACGGCCCACCCGTTGCCGTCGGGATCGTTGAAGAAGACGAACGAGCCCCAGGCGAAGTCCTGCACGTCGGTGACGTCGACGCCGCGGCCCGCCAGCTCGGCGTGCGCCGCCTCGATGTCCTCGACCACGAGTTGCAGCCCGCCGACCGAGCCGGGCTCCTTGTCGGAGAGGCCGGTGCCGAACGCGATCGAGCACGCCGAGCCGGGAGGCGTGATCTGCACGAACCGCAGCTCGTCGCTGACCGTGTGGTCGTGGTCGAGATGGAAGCCCGCCTTGTCGGTGTAGAACGCCTTCGCTCGGTCGACGTCGGAGACGGGCACGTTCACGAGTTCGAGCTTGAAGTCCACCATGGGTCGAACCCTACCCGGCGCCAGCGACGGATGGCGTGGCGACGGTGTCTTGACATATGCCGATACAGACATATATGGTTTTCGCCCATGGCACGAGCGGCGACCACGACGGACGCGTTCAACGCGGTTGCGGAGCCGCGACGACGAGCGATCCTCGAGGTCCTCGCCGACGGCGAGCGCCCCGTGAACGATCTCGTCGCTCGCCTCGGGCTCCCGCAGCCGCTGGTGTCCAAACACCTGCGGGTGCTGCGTGAGGTCGGGCTGGTCGACGTGCGTGGCGCCGGCCGGCAGCGCATCTACCGGCTCGAAGGGCGATCGCTCGAGCCCATCCACGACTGGGTGAAGCGGTTCGAACGCACCTGGGAGCGGCGCTTCCAGCGGATGGACGAGGTGTTGGAAGAGCTCAAGGAGCAGGAGGAGGAAGAGAGCGATGACGAGTAGCGGCACGGCGGTGGTCACGCTTCCGACGCAGACGCAGATCGTGATCACGCGGGAGTTCGATGCGCCGAGACACCTGGTCTGGAAGGCGTACACGACCCCCGAGCTGATCCAGCGCTGGTGGAGCGGGGAGCGAGGCGAGGTCACGAAGGCCGAGGTCGACCTGCGGGTCGACGGCACGTGGAGATACGTGATGGTGGCCAACGGCGGGTTCGAGGTCGGCTTCCATGGCGAGTTCCGGGAGATCGTTCCGAACGAGCGCCTCGTGACGACCGAGGTCTACGACACGGGCCCCGGATCGGAGTCCGTCGATGAGTCGATGGCGCCGGTGATCACGACCACGTTCACCGAGGTCGACGGCCGCACGACCATGACCCAGGTCACCGACTGCCCGAGCGTCGAGGTGCGCGACATGATCGTCGAGTCGGGCATGGAAGCCGGCATGCAGGAGTCGATGGACGCGCTCGAGAGGGTCGCGATCACGCTCGCGTGAGGTGGGCATTGGGCGTTGCGGGGACCTTTGCTAGCATCGTCCTGCGGGGTGGAGCAGTCCGGTAGCTCGCTGGGCTCATAACCCAGAGGTCACAGGTTCAAATCCTGTCCCCGCGACGAGAGATCCGCAGGTCAGAGAGGCTCCCGGTTGATCCGGGAGCCTCCGTCATTCGCGGGGTTGCCCCAGAATCGCCCCACCCGCAAAGTAGAGGAGGGCCCCGTGGGCAAGGTCGTCATGTACGGCTCGGTATCGGTAGACGGCTTCATAGCGGACGAGAACGACCAGCCCGGACCGCTGTTCGACTGGCTGCTCAGCGGAGACGTGCCGTTGGACGAGAGCGGCGTCGTGAGGGTGTCGCAGACGTCCTACGGCTACATCCGGCCGTACTGGGACCAGATCGGGGCGACGATCGTCGGTCGCCACGTCTTCGACATGACGAACGGCTGGGACGGGACACTTCCGGCTGGGGTCGACCACGTCGTCGTCGTGACCCACCGGGGCAGGCCCGAGGGCTGGTATCCCGAAGCGCCGTTCTACTTCGTCGACGGCATTGAGGCTGCCATGGCCAAGGCGCAGGAGCTGGCGGGTGACCGCGTGGTCGAGGTCGCCGCTGGCGACGTCGGTGGCCAGGTGCTTGCCGCGGGTCTGATCGACGAGGTGCGCATGGACGTCGTACCCGTGGTGTTCGGGTCCGGCAAACGCTACTTCGGGTCGGTCCACGTGCAACACCTGTTGGAGGATCCTGCCGAGGCGATTCAGGGCAACCGGGTGCCCACCTACGCTATCGAGTGCGCCGTTGACCGCGCTGAGCGGACGCCGCTACTGTGACTTTCGCCCACGTCGACTGCAAACCGCGCAACGAGGCGAGACGAGCGCCTCTAGGTCGACGCAACGCCGCAGGTCAGAGCGTTACACGCGCGGAGCGACACGGGCGGGTTGGTACGGGCCAAGGGCTCATAACCCAGAGTCACAGGTTCAGATCCTGTTCCCGCGACGAGGATCATCGCAGGTCAGCGACGGTGTCGGGAGACCGGCACCCTCTCTGTTCGGGGCAGTCAACCGGCCGTTCCGTACCGCGGACGCCCGGTGGGCCGGTAGACCTGGATCGTCACCCCGCTGGGCATGCTGCGCGATCCGAGCAATTCGAGCGCTGCGTCGGGGCCGGTGTCGGGGAACAGGCGTGTGCCCTGGCCGACAACCACGGGGAAGGTGAACAGGGTCATCTCGTCGACGAGGTCGACCTCGAGCAAGGATCGGACCAGGGCGCCGCTGCCTGGCACCTGCAGCTCGCCGCCCGGCTCGGCTCGCAGCTCGCCGACCGCGGCCGTGAGATCGGCGGAGAGAACGGTCGTGTTCGACCACCGCGGGTCGGTGAGTGTCGTCGATGCCACGTACTTGGGCTTCGTGTTCAACGCCGTCCAGATCGGGCTGTCGCCCGGATCGTCCCAGGCTCCCCAGGAATCGGCGAAGATCTCGTAGGTCCGGCGGCCGAACAAGAACGCGTCGGCGCGCTGGTAGATCTCGTTCATGACCGTCATGCCCTCCTCGTCGACGAACGGCGCGGACCATCCACCGCGCTGGAATCCTCCGCTCCGGTCCTCGTCGGGTCCGCCGACGCCCTGCATCACTCCGTCGACCGATACCATCGTGGTGGTCGTCAGCTTCATGGTGGGGCTCCCTCCTCGTCGGCCTCGCGCTTCCTCGATGAGCGACTCGTAGACTCCGAAGCATGGACGAGATCACCTTGTTGTATGACGAAGACTGCGGCTTCTGTCGATGGTCCGTGGACAAGGTGCTGCATTGGGATCGAGGTGGACGCGTGCGCACGGCTGCCATCCAGAGCGTCGATGGAGGCGTCCTGCTTCACGAGTTGGACGTCGCCGCGAGGCTGGCATCTGCCCACGTCGTCACGCCCGACGGAACCGTCCATTCCGCGGGGACGCTCGCCGAGCCCCTCTTCCGGGCACTTCCAGGTGGCAGGCCCATCGCGGCGATCGCCCATGCGTTCCCCCGGACGACGGATCGTCTCTACCGCCTGGTCGCCCGCAACCGGTTCCGCATCGGAGGGTGGCTGGGCGAGGACGCGTGTCGCGTCGATCCGGTGAGTCGCCACGGAGCCTGAGGGTCCGGCGACCGGTGGGCGAACAAGGCTAGGATGTGGCGACGAACATCCGAGTCAAGGGGGAAGGCGTGGCCAGGCACAACGTGGTTGAACAGCTCTCGCGCGTCCCTCTGTTCTCGGGTTGCTCCCGCCGGGATCTGCAGACGATCGCCCGCGTGGTGAAGGACATCGACCACGGTGCCGGAACGGTGATCGCTCGTGAGGGAGAGCCGGGCATCGGCCTGTTCGTGATCGTGGACGGTCACGCCGACGTCACGATCGGCGGCGTGACGAAGGCCACCCTGGGGCCAGGGGATTTCTTCGGCGAGATCGCGTTGCTCGACGGCGGTCCTCGAACCGCCACGGTGACCGCGACCTCCGACATCCAGATGCTGGGTCTCACGGAGTGGGTGTTCCGGGGCCTGATGCAGCAGCATCCCTCGATCGCGGTCAAGACGCTGCAGCAGATGGCGACCCGTCTTCGGAACGCCACGAAGGCCGCCGTCGCCTGACCTCCCCGATGGGCGATCGCCGAGGCGGTCGGGGCCGGTGAGCGGGGAACCACCGCCACCGATCGTCGCCCTCGCGGAGAGACGGGCGGCCGCGCGGCGGCGCAAGGACTTCGAGACGGCCGACGCCCTGCGTCAGGAGCTCGAGGGTTCCGGCTGGAGCGTGGTCGACGAGCGCGACGGGGCATGGCGACTGGAAGCCGCGGCGACGCCCCAACCGACCGGCGCGATCCGGCCAGCCGACGTTCCGTCGGTGCTCCACGAGCCGCCGACCGACGACGTGAGCGTCCACTGGGTCGTCGAGGGCTGGCCCGGCGACGTGGTCCGCGCGATCGGGTCGTTCAGGAAGCATCGGAGCGAGGCCCGGCGGGTCCGCTACGTCGTGACGGACGTCACCGGTACCGCACCCGAGACGTTCGCGGCGGGCGAACGTGACGATGTGGAGGTCCTCGTCCTCGAGGTCGGCACGGGCTGGGGAGCGGCGCTGAACGCGGGGATCCGTCGCGCGACGGGGCGGATCGTGCTGCTGATGGACGGCTCGATCGAGGTCGCCGGCGACGTGATCGGTCCCCTGGAACGAGCCCTCGGCGATCCCGACGTCGGGATCGTCGGCCCTTTCGGTCTCCTCACGCACGACCTGCGTGAGTTCTACGAGGCGACCGATCCGGGCCCCTGCGACGCGATCGAGGGCTACTGCATGGCCCTGCGGCGTGACGTGCTGGTCGACATCGAGGGGGTGGACGAGCGGTTCCGTTGGTACCGGACCGCCGACATCGAGCTGTCGTTCCGGGTGAAGGACCGGGGGCTGCGCACCGAGGTCGTTCCCGTGCCGGCGAATAGGCACGAACATCGCATGTGGTTCGAGACCGCGCCGGCCGAGCGTGCGAAGCGGTCGAAGCGGAACTTCTACCGGTTCCTCGATCGGTGGCGCGACCGATGGGACCTCGTGCTGGACCCGCGGCCGCCGGCCGGGACCTGAGAGCTCGCGGTCAGTCGACGGTCGGCATCGGCGGCGCCGGCGGCATCGCGATCTGTGGGGTGCGCGAGGGTTCCGGCTCGGGCTCCTTCGCGACGGCCGCGGCGGCGGCGGTTCCCCTCTCCTTCGCCTCCTCCTGCTGCCTGAGCTGGTCGGCGCCGGGGATGGGCTTCGTGCCGCCCGTGTACGCCTCGAGGTCCTCGCCGTCGATCGTCTCCGTCACCAGCAGCAACGCCGAGAGCCGGTCGAGCATGTCACGATGCGCGGTCAGGATGCGTTCCGCCTGATCGTGCGCGTCGTTCAGCAGGCGGTTGACCTCCTCGTCGATCTTCTCGGCGGTGGCGCCGGAGATCTTGGGTCCCGTGAAGAACGCGTTGGGGTCGTCCTGGCCGAGCGAGAGCGGGCCGACCTTGTCGCTCATGCCGTACTGGGAGACCATCGCGCGAGCGATCTGGGTGGCCTTCTCGAGGTCGTTCTGCGCGCCGGTCGAGATCTCGCCGTAGACGAGCTCCTCGGCCACGCGCCCGCCCATCGCGTAGGCGAGGGTGTCGTGCAGCTCCGGCTCCGTCGCGAGGAATCGGTCTTCGAGCGGCCGGGTCATCGTGAGACCGAGCGCGGCCGTGCCGCGAGGGATGATCGTGATGCGGTGCACAGGGTCGATGTTCTCGGAGTAGTGCGCGACGAGGGCGTGGCCCATCTCGTGCGAGGCCACGCGGGCCTTCTCCTTCTCGCTCATCACGCGCGACTTGCGCTCGAGGCCCATCGACGCCCGGTCGATCGCCTCCTCGAGCTCGTCCATCGTGACCGCGTTCTTCTCGCGGCGCGCGGCGAGCAGCGCGGCCTCGTTCACGACGTTCTCGAGGTCGGCTCCGGTGAACCCGGGCGTGCGGGCCGCGATCGTGCGCATCTCGACGGTGGGGGAGAGCGCCACGCCGCGTGCGTGCACGCGCAGGATCTCCTCGCGGCCCTTCAGGTCGGGCCGGTCGACGACCACCTGCCTGTCGAACCGGCCGGGCCGCACGAGCGCGGGGTCGAGCACGTCGGGCCGGTTCGTGGCGGCCATGATGATCACGCCCTTCGACGCGTCGAAGCCGTCCATCTCGACCAGCAGCTGGTTCAGCGTCTGCTCGCGCTCGTCGTGTGCGCCCAGGCCGGCGCCGCTCACGCCGCCGCGGCCCTTGCCGATCGTGTCGATCTCGTCGAGGAAGACCAACGCCGGCGCCTTCTCCTTCGCCTGCTGGAACAGCTCGCGGACGCGTGCGGCACCGAGGCCGACGAACATCTCGACGAACTCCGAGCCGCTCATGAAGAAGAAGGGCACGTTCGCCTCGCCTGCCACAGCCCGGGCGAGCAGCGTCTTGCCGCAGCCAGGTGGGCCGAGCAGCAGCACACCCTTGGGGATGCGGCCCCCCAGCCGCTGATACTTCTTCGGGTTCGAGAGAAACTCGACGATCTCGCGGAGCTCGTCCTTGGCCTCGTCGACGCCGGCGACGTCGGCGAACGTCGTCTTCATCTCCTTGCGGTCGTAGATCTTGACCTTGTTCTTGCCCATGTTCAGCGCGCCGGACGCTCCCGCGCCCATGCGACGGAACACGAACCAGTAGATGCCGATCATGATCAGCGCGAACGGCAGGATGTTGATCAGCAGCGAGAGGAACACGCTGGGCTGCTCGAACTCGAAGTTGACGTCGTTCTCCTGCAGGAACGTCGCCAGGTCCTGGGTCTGGAAGTTCGGCGCGAGCGTGGTCGAGAACTGCTGCACGCCCTCCCCGGTGGAGATGGCCCCGGTGATCGACGAGTCCGAGATCTTCACGGTGGTCTCGGGATCGAGGCGATCCTCCTCGACCGCCGAGATGAACTCGTTGTAGGTGATCGAATCCCGCTGCGTGTTGGAGAGCAGGTTGTTGAAGACCAGCAGCGCGACCAGCAGGATCGGCACGATCAGCCACGGTGCGAAGCGCGGCCTCGGCGAGGGGGGGCCGCCGTCGCCGCCGCGGCGCGAGAAGGGGTTTCGGTCGTCGTCGTCCGGCATCGTGCCTCTATCCTCCCATCGTCGCCCAGATATGCCAGGCTCCTCGACCAACGGGTGCCGAGCACCACGGTTCCTCCACACACCTCTTCGGCACCGTCGACTGCCGACTGGATGCGCGATACTGCCGCCGATGGCCCAGACCGCCGCCGCCGAGGATCCAGCCCTGCGGGAGCGCTTCGAGCGCGACGTGTTGCCCTTGCTGCCCAGCCTGTATGCGGCCGCCATGCGCATGACGCGGAACCCCGCAGACGCCGAGGATGTGGTGCAGGACACCTATCTGCGTGCTTACCGCGGGTTCGAAGGCTTCGAAGAAGGCACGAATCTGAAGGCCTGGCTCTACCGGATCCTCACGAACAGCTACATCAACACCTACCGCAAGAAGCAGCGCGAACCGCAGACCGTCGAGGGCCCCGACGACAT
The DNA here is from genome assembly GCA_035711865.1 of Actinomycetota bacterium. Taxonomy (GTDB): domain Bacteria; phylum Actinomycetota; class UBA4738; order UBA4738; family HRBIN12; genus JAOUEA01. The sequence continues at coordinate 7,182 of DASTBT010000020.1, read as the reverse complement.
CGACGAGTGGTACCTGTACGACCGCCTCGGGGGGCGCAACGTCGAGCTCTCCGCCGAGACCGAGGTGCTCGATCGCATCCCCGACGAGGCCGTGAAGGGAGCGCTCGAGTCGCTCCCGGAGAACTTCCGTCTCCCGGTGCTGTTGGCCGACGTGGAAGGGTTCAGCTACAAGGAGATCGCCGAGATCATGGAGACGCCGATCGGCACCGTGATGTCGCGGCTGCATCGGGGAAGGAAAGCTCTGCAGAAGGCGTTGTGGGACACGGCGAAGGAACGAGGACTGATCGACGATGACGACGCCTGACTGCGGGCCGAACTGCGAAGAGACGCTTCGAGAGATCGGATCGTTCCTCGACGGCGAGGCCGACGTCTCCGTTCAGGAGAAGATCTCCGTGCACCTCTCCGACTGCAATCCGTGCATGGAGCGCGCCGAGTTCCGGCGCCACGTGAAGATCATGGTCCGTTCGAAATGCACGGGCGACGCCGTCCCCCCCGCGCTCGAGCAGCGGATCCGCGCGCTCCTCGAGGAACCGCCCACCGTATCCTGACGCGACGATGCAGGACCTGGGCACGATCCTCGGGGTCTGGGCGCACCCCGATGACGACATCTACCTCTCCTCGGGCCTGATGGCCGTGGCAGCCGGCGCGGGGCGTCGGGTGGTCGACGTCACCGCCACGCGGGGGGAGGGTGGCTCGATGGACGAGGAACGCTGGCCGCCTGCGACGATGGCGGACGTGCGCTCCGCCGAGATGCGCCGGAGCCTGGACATCCTGGGCGTCGAGGAGCATCGGTTCCTCGAGGGGCTGGTCGATGTCGACATGCAGACGCCGCTCGACGGATCGGGCGCGTCGCAGGTGCTCGAGATCGTGCGAGAGGTGCAACCCGACACCGTGCTCACGTTCGGCCCCGACGGCATGACCGGTCACGAGGGACACAAGAGCGTGTCCGCCTGGGTGGGAGCGGCGTTCGAGCAGGCCGCGAAGCCGGGTGCCCGGCTCTTCCACGCCACCACGACCCAGACCTGGGCCGAGACGTGGCTGCCGATGCTCGAGCCGTTCGACATCTTCCTCCCCGGCACCCCGCCGGTGGTCCCTGCCGAGGAGGTCGCGATCGGCTTCACCCTGCCCGAGGACGTACTCGATCTGAAGTTCCGTTCGATCCAAGCGCACGAGAGTCAGATCGAAGGCCTGCTCGCGGTCTTCGGCGATCGCATGCGGGAATGGATGGCCGTCGAGTACTTCCGACTCGAGGCGGAGAAGCGCGGGTGATGGCCGAGCGGCCCGGGCAGGTCCGCGATCTCGACTGGGAGCCCGCTCGGGCGCGGGCGTTCGTCGACGCGATCGCCGACATCTACGAGGAACTGCTCGCGAAGCTGCCGTCGCTGCCCGTGATCGTCGACGAGGGCGTCGGCGACGTGCGACGCGGCGTCACGATCGACGTGCCTCGCGAGCCCATGGCGCAGGACGAGCTGATCGGCTACCTGCGGCGCATGACGTTCGAGCACTCGGCATTCCCCGGGCACCCCCGGTTCTACGCCTACGTGTCGGGCGCCGGCACCGTGCCCGGCGCTGCGGCCGACCTGCTGGCGTCGGGGATCAACATGAACCCGGGCGGGTGGCGCCTGGGTCCCTCGGCGACCGAGATCGAGATGGACCTCACGCGGTGGTTCGCGTGCGAGATGTTCGGCATGCCGCAGGGCTCGGGGGGCGCCCTCACCTCCGGCGGCGCCATGGCCAACATGATCGCGTTGAAGATCGCGCGGGATGTCCGCGCGGGATGGGACGTGCGATCCGAAGGGGTCTCGGCGGGACCGCCGCTCGGCTTCTACCTGTCGACCGAGACGCATGTGGTCTCGGATCGGGGGTTGGACACGCTGGGCGTGGGCGCCGGCACCGTTCGACACGTGCCGGTCGACGGATCGTTCCGGATGCGCGTGGACGACCTCCGCGAGGCCGTGCGACTCGACCGGAACGCCGGGGTCCGCCCCGTCGCGGTCGTCGCGAACGCGGGCACCGTCTCGACCGGTGCCGTCGACGACCTGGCGGCGATCGCCGAAGTGTGTCGCGACGAGGGGCTGTGGCTGCACGTGGACGCTGCCTACGGCGGCCCGGCCGTGCTCGCCGACGACCTCCGGCCGCTGTTCACGGGCATCGACCGGGCCGATTCGATCGCGTTCGATCCGCACAAGTGGCTGTACACCCCACTGCCCGGCGGTTGCGTGCTCGTCCGCGACATGGACGAGATGCGCCGGTCGTTCGACCCCGAGTACGTCTCGTACATCATCAAGGACGAGGAGCACACGGACTGGGGAATCGATCTCGGTCGCCACTCGCCGAACTTCAGCCGGAGCTTCTGGGCGCTCCGGATCTGGGTCTCGTTGCTCGCGCACGGGCGCGACGCCTATGCCAGACGCATCTCGCACGACGCGGCGCTCGCTCGGTACCTGGGCGCGCTGGTGGACGAGCGCGACGACTTCGAGCTCATGACGCCGGTCGAGCTGTCGATCACGTGCTTCCGATACGTGCCCGAGGGTCTGTCCGACGGGCGGGGCCGGGAGGAGTACCTCGATGAGCTGAACCAGCGGATCATGACCGAGATCCAGCTCGGCGGCCGAGCGTTCTGCTCCAACGCCGTGCTCGAGGGCCGCTTCTGCCTTCGGTCGTGCATCGTCAACTACCGCACGGAGGCCGGCGACGTCGAAGCGCTCCTGGAGATCGCCGCCGAGACGGGGCGCAGGCTCGACGGGGAGCTTCGTCCCGGGGAGCTGCGATGACGTCGTGGGCGTTGCTCGGCTCGGGAGAGTTCGAGCCCTGGTCCGAGGTCGCGGACCGATTCCTGCTCGAGACGTCCAGCGGCGACGGAAGGGTGGTGATCCTGCCCACCGCGTCGTCGCTCGAGGGTGACGACGTCTTCGACGGATGGGGAACCAGGGGGCTCGAGCACTTCGCGGCGCTCGGAGTGCCGGCCGAGGTGCTGCCGGTCCGCTCACGCGAGGATGCCGGGCGCGCCGACCTGGCGGAGCGCCTCGACGGCGCGTCGACCGTCTACCTCTCCGGCGGGAACCCGTCCCATCTGGCCGATGTGTTGCGGGACACGGTCGTGTGGGCGGCGATCGTCGACGGGCTCGCTCGAGGCATGGGATATGCGGGATGCAGCGCCGGGGTCGCCTGCCTCACGGAGACCACCTACGACAGCGACAGCGACGACCTGAACTCGATCTTCAAGCCGGGGTTGGGCCTCGTGCGCCGAACCTTGTTCGGCCCGCACTGGGACATCGTCGACACATGGGTGCCGGGGGCGTCCCGATCGATCGTCTCGTCCGTCGCCCCCGGCGACGTGTTCGTCGGCATCGACGAGGAGACCGCGATGCTGGGCGACGGCCGAGGCTGGCGGGTGAGCGGTCGCGGCTCGGTGCACGTCCACGTCGACGGTTCGTTCGTTCACCACAGGGACGGCGCCCGGTTCGAGCTCCCGCTGACGATCGGCGTCTGAGGCTCGTGGGCGAGGAGCACGAGCTCCCGTAGGGTTCCCGCATGTCCCAGCTCACCCGCACGTCGCCGATCGAGGCACGCGCTCCGGCGATCGTCCGGCGCCTCGAGCGCGCCTATCCCGACGCGCGCGTGGCCCTCAACTTCAGCAACCCGCTGGAGTGCCTGATCGCGACGATCCTCTCGGCCCAGTGCACCGATGAGAAGGTGAACGAGGTCACGGCGATGCTCTTCCGGAAGTACCGCACCGCGGCGGACTACCTTGCGGTCCCCGAGGACGAGCTGAAGCAGGACATCCGCCCGACCGGATTCTTCAACCAGAAGGCGGCGTCGATCCGAGCCGCGTGCCAACGGATCGTCGACTCGTACGGCGGGGAGGTCCCCGACACGATGGAGGACCTGATCACCCTGCGAGGCGTCGCGCGAAAGACCGCGAACATCGTGCTCGGCAACTCCTTCGGGAAGGTGGAAGGTATCGCCGTCGACACCCACGTGCGTCGGCTCGCGAACCGGCTCGGGTTCAGCGAGCAGTCGGACCCCGACAAGATCGAGCAGGACCTGATGCGCCTGGTCCCGAAGAAGAAGTGGTTCTCGTTCAGCTACCAGCTGATCGATCACGGACGGGCGATCTGCCGGGCGAAGAGGCCACTGTGTACGGAGTGCCCCGTGGAGCCGTTGTGTCCGGCGAGCCAGGCGTGAGCGACTGGGCTCAGCCGACGATCGCGAGATCGTCCGAGACCACGGTGGCGGCCGCCGCGTGCCGTCGCGCACGCCGGATCTCGCGACGTTCCTCCTCGCCGAGGCCGCCCCACACGCCCGCGTCCTGGAAGGTGTCGAGGGCCCAGACCAGGCACGCTTCCCGAACCGGGCACCGGCGGCAGACCTCGATCGCCCTGGCCGTCTGCTCGGCCGCCGGGGCCGCGCTGCCGATGGGGAAGAACAGCTCCGGGTCCTCCTCGATGCAGCGAGCCTGCTCGAGCCACCACATCTCGGCCGGGTCGTGCTTGAATCTCGGTTCAATCATGAGTCAACCTTTTCACGTTCATGGCCGACGGCCCCATGCGCCCGCGAGCCTAGAGTCTGAACCGCCGTTCAGTCAAGGTCGATGAGACGAGCGTGAGCGTCCTCCGACGGAAGCGGCTTCCCCCCGACCTCGTGGACCCCCACGAGGCCTTCGAGGCCGTCCTCGCCGAGATCGAGCCCGCCAAGGAAGCCCTCACCGAGGTGATGCCGACGACGAGGCTGCCCGGTCGCCCGCTGCCCGACGCGCTGGCGGAGTTCGAGGAGCGGCTCGACCGGGCCCGCCAGGCGATGCCGGCGTGGCGGAGCCCCCAGGTGGAGGCGGAGTGGGAAGCGTGTGCTCGCGGCGTGGACGAGGCGCGCGCCAGGGCGACCCGGCTCCGCGAGGACGCCCCCGACCTCGGTGGGTTCGAGGGGCTGATCTGGGCGGTCGAGAGCCTGCTCGACCCGCTGGAGCCGTTCGCGGCGGCCGCCGGCCGCTTCCGGTCGCTGCGCGTTTCGGTGCGATGAGCCGGACGCGCGAACCCGTCGGCGACGCCGTCGCGGGCGGGCCCGCCGATCCGCCGGTGCGCGACACGATCCACGGCCGGTTCGTGCGTCTCGAGCCTCTCGATCCGGCGGTGCATGCGGTCGGCCTGTTCGAACGGTCGCACGCCGACGCCGAGGACGACTCGATCTGGACCTACATGCCCTACGGCCCGTTCGACGGGCTCGACGAGATGCGCAGGTGGCTCGCGGCGAACGCCGTCTCGCGCGACCCGCTGTTCTTCGCGGTCGTCACGACCGGATCGGGGGAAGCGGTCGGCATCGTGAGCCTGCTGAACGTCGACACGGCGATGCGCCGCCTCGAGCTCGGCCACATCTGGTACGTGCGGCCGGCGCAACGAGGGCGCGCGAACACCGAGGCGGTCTACCTGCTGCTCTGCCGCGTGTTCGACGCATGGGGATACCGACGGGCCGAATGGAAGTGCGATGCGCTCAACGCACGGTCCCGGGCCGCGGCCGAACGGCTCGGCTTCACGTTCGAGGGGATCTTCCGCTCCCACATGATCGTGAAGGGGCGCAACCGCGACACGGCCTGGTACTCGATGTTGGCCGAGGAATGGCCCGCTCGCCGCGTGGCGATGCACCGCTGGCTCGACAGCGAGCCGGCCTCGGTCTCGCTCCGCGACCTGATCGCGGAAGCCGACGGCCGCTGAGGCGAGGCCGGCGTTCCGTATCGTTGGACCGTGATCCTCGTCACCCTCGTGAACGTCGAGAAGTCCTACGGCTCCTGGCCCGTGCTGCAAGGGGTCGACCTCGAGGTGTCCGACACGGCCCGGATCGGCATCGTCGGGCCGAACGGGGCGGGGAAATCGACGATCCTTCGCATCCTGCAGGGAGTCGAAGCGCCGACCGCCGGCGAGGTCGCTCGCCGCAAGGACCTCGTGATCGCCGATCTCCCGCAGCACGTCGACGGCGACGAGCGCACCGCCGAGCAGACGGTCTTGGCGGCGCGCCCGGACGTCTCCGCGCTCGATGCCGCGATGCGTGCCGTGGAGGATGAGCTCGGCCGGCCGGACGTCGTGGCCGATCTCGCCCGGATGGAGCGGGTGCTCTCCCGCCAGCAGGAGCTGCTCGAGCGATGGGTCGTGGCCGGAGGCGCGGGGCTCTCCGGGGAGGCGCGGGCGATGCTCGCGTCGCTCGGGCTCGAGAGCGACGACCTCGGTCGTCCGACCTCGTCCCTGTCGGGAGGGCAGCGGAAGCTCGTCGGTCTCGCCGCGTGTCTGTTCCGTCAACCGGACCTCCTGCTGCTCGACGAGCCCGAGACCCATCTCGATGCGGATCGCCGAGCCCGCCTGGAGGCCGTGGTATCGGGGTTCCCAGGAGCCGTCGTGACCGTGTCGCACGATCGCTACCTGCTCGACGAGACCGTTTCGCATATCGCCCAGCTCGAGCACGGGCGCATCGCCATGTGGCCGGGGAACTACTCGGCGTACGCCGTCGCGAAGCAGATCGCCCTCAAGCGGCAACAGCAGCTGTACGTGACGCAGCAGAAGGAGATCGCGAGGCTCGAGGAGGCGGTGAAGCGGTTCGAGCACTGGGCGCGCATCGTCGTGAACAAGCGCCACATCACGCAGGCCCGCAACAAGCAGCGGCAGATCGACCGCATGGACAAGGTCGACAAGCCGGTCTTCGAGCGTCGGAAGATCGCGCTCGAGATGCGCGCGGCCGAGCGGGGCGGAGTGAAGGTGCTGACGCTCGAAGATGTCACCGTCGCGTTCGATCGCGACCCGGTCCTGCTCGGCTGCGACCTGCAGGTGTTCCGCGGTGAACGCATCGGCGTGATCGGCGCGAACGGTGCTGGGAAGTCGGTGCTTGGCACGGTGATGGCCGGTCTCAGGCAGCCCGACGCGGGCACGCGATGGGCCGGCCCGTCGGTGCAGCTCGCATACCTGCCTCAGGGGCACGAGACCGAGCCGCCGGATCGTACGCCGATCCAGTTCGTCCGCGACCTCAAGCCCATGTACGAGGAAGACGCGGTCGCGCTGCTGGGAAGGTTCCTGTTCCGATACGACCAGATGCGCCAGCCGGTCGGCTCGCTCTCGGGCGGGGAGCGAACCCGGCTGCAGCTCTGCCTCATGATGCTGTCGGGAGCGAACTGCCTGATCCTCGACGAGCCGACGAACCATC
>DASTBT010000019.1:0-8131 GCA_035711865.1 Actinomycetota bacterium | reverse complement strand
CGCCGCTCGGGCTCGATCTCGGCGGGCGCGACCCCGAGTCGGTCGCGCTCTAGATCGCCGCCGGTGTGGTCGCGGACTCCTACGGCCGTGACGGGGGATGGCTGGACCGCTGACATGAGCGTGAGCCGGCGCGACGATCCTCGTCGACGTGCCTCGGTCGCGGCGGTCTGCGCCCTGCTCGTCTGTATCGCCGCCGCCGCCGCGGCGGCCGCCGACGCAACGTCGGCCTCGCGATCCGTGCGGCTTCCCAACGTGCTGCTGGTGATCACAGACGACCAGCCCTGGGATTCGCTCCCCACCGTGACAGGTCCTCCCGCGATGCCCTGGCTCGAGTCGCGCCTGGCAGATCCCGGCGATCGATGGGTCCGCTTCACGAACGCGGTGGTCGACGTGCCCCTGTGTTGTCCGTCGAGGGCGTCGATACTGACCGGGCTTTCCTCGAGGCACACGGGCGTCGAGGGCAACGGTGACGGGGGAGACCTCGACGAATCGTCCACGCTCGCGACGTGGCTCGACGACGCCGGCTATCAGACCGCGTTCATCGGGAAGTACCTGAACGGGTACCCGTGGGACCGCGGCCCGTACGTGCCGGCCGGTTGGGATCGCTTCGTGGCCAAGCGGAACCTCGATGTGTCGACGACCTACCTGAACTACCCGTTCGTCGATCAGGGTGTGCCATTGACGGCAGGCTCCGGCGACGGATCCTATGCGACGTCGATGCTGGCGGCGGAGGCCTCGGCATTCCTCCGCGGCGCCTCGACGGAACGACCGTGGTTCCTCGTCTTCGCACCCAGCGCGCCGCACGCACCCTGGACTCCCGCGCCGCAGGATGCCGGAAGGATCGCCCGGACCCCGATCTCGTTGCCGGATCTTCGCACGTTGAACGACGTCCGCGGCAAGCCGTCCTGGATCCGGGGCTCGCCGCCGCTCGACGGCCCGACCGCGGTCGCGCTCGAGGACCTTCGACGCCGCATGCTGGAGACCCTCGCCGAGGTCGACCGAGCGATGCGATCGCTCGTGCACGAGGTCGAGGCCAGGGGGGAGCTCGAGCACACGCTCGTCGTGTTCCTGTCCGACAACGGCTACTCGTTCGGCGAGCATCGGTGGGTCGGTAAACGATGCCCGTACGAGGCGTGTGTCCGGATCCCGCTCATCGTCAGATCGCCCTGGACCGGAGCCGGTGTGGTTCCCACGCCGGTCTCGAACGTGGATCTGGCTCCGACGATCCTGGATGTGACCGGCCAGGGCGCCGGAGCGGAACCGATGGACGGGCTCAGCCTGCTGCCGATGCTCGACGACGGCGTCGTCGATGCGTTCGAACGCGAGGCGGTGCTGATCGAGTGGGCCGGTGACGGCGAGGTGCCGCCGTGGCGAGGCGTGCGGACCGAGGCTTTCAGCTACGTGGAATCGGCGGACGGCACGATCGAGCTCTACGACCTCACCGGTCGGCTCGGCTCCGCGGATCCGGGGGAGCTCCGCAACCGCGCCGGAGATCCACGCTACGTGGCCGTCCAGCGATCGCTCGCCGCATCGCTCCACCGACTGATGGCCCGCGACCCCGTTCCGGTGCTTCCCCGACGCTAGACTGCCCCATCGTGTCGCAGCCGTCGGGTCCCCTCATCCGCCCCTCCGGTCCGCGTCGTCCCTCGCGCCAGCAGATCGCCCGCCGGCGAACCTTCGCGGCGCTGATCATGGTGTTGATCGTCGCGCTCGTCTGGTTCTTGTGGCCCGGGGGTGACGACGGAGCCCGCCGGGCCGGCGGTCGGAGCCCGGATCCCGCCGACGGCGGTGGCAACGGGAACGCCAACGGCGGCAACGCCGGGCGGCCCGATGACGACGCCGGGGTCGTCGTGCCGGGCGAGAACCCGATCGAACATGTGATCTTCCTCGTGAAGGAGAACAGGAGCTTCGACCACTACTTCGGGAGGTACCCGGGGGTCGAGGGGGCGACCCACGGCGAGACGATGGACTGCTCGACGTTCGCCGACGCCGGCAGGGTCAAGCTCACGGACTCTCCCCTGGTGCAGCCGCACGATCTGGGCCACGCGTTCTACCCCGGGCTGCTCGCGATCAACGGTGGCAAGATGAACGGGTTCAACTGCATCGCGCTCGGTGAGGATCTCGCCGGCTACTCGCAGTACGACCGCGGCACCCTGCCCGCGTACTGGGCGTACGCGGACCGTTTCGTCATCGCCGACCACTTCTTCACTTCGATGTACGGCCCGACGTTCCCGGAGCATCTCTACACGGTGGCGGCGCAGAGCTACGGCATCGTCGACAACAAGACCACGACGAACGTGGAGGGGAACTACTGCGACGATCCGACCGAGTACACGCAGCGGTTCCCGATCGAGGACCTCTCCGAGGCCGACATCAAACGCATCATGCGGCTCGAGGAGAACATCACCGAGGGTGGGCCGCCGAACGGGCAGCTGCTGAAGATCGCCCAGTACTGGGAGAGCACCCGTACCTGCATCAACATCAAGGTGATCCAGGACCAGCTCGAACGGGAGAAGATCAGCTGGAAGTACTACGCGCTTCCCGACAAGTGGATGAACGCGCTGCAGGCCGTCCGGCACGTGCGGTTCGGCGACATGTGGAACAAGGTCCAGGATCCCGAGACGATCCTGCAGGACCTCAAGCAGGACACCTTGCCGGCGGTGTCGTGGCTGATCCCGCCCGAGGGGCAGCCGAACGAACACCCCGGATCGGGCACCAACGTCTGTGAAGGCGAGAACTGGACCGTCGAGTACCTGAACGCGATCCAGCGGAGCGAGGCATGGTCGAACACCGCCGTCGTGATCGTGTGGGACGACTTCGGAGGCTTCTACGACCATGTGTCCCCGTCCCACTACGACATCATGGGCCTGGGACCGCGCACGCCGGCGTTGATCATCTCGCCGTGGACCCGCCGTGGCGACAACCCCGACGGCGGCGCGATCGACGACAACGTCTACGAGTTCTCCTCGGTGTTGAAGTTCATCGAGGAGCTGCACGAGCTGAAGCCGATGACCGACCGCGACGCGCGTGCCGACCCCCTGTCCGGCGCGTTCGACTTCACCCAGGAGCCTCGGCTCGAGCCGCTGATCCTCGAGCCACGAGACTGCCCGAGCTCATGATGGGGCAACGCATCGTTCCGGTGCTCGTGGCGCTGCTGGGGCCGTCGCTGCTCGGGGCCGTCGATCCGGCCGGGGACTCGGTGCGGTGTCCTTCCCTTCCCGGGGGCACCGCATCCGTCGTCGCCAGCGTTCCCGATCTGGTGGGCGCAGATGGCGAGATCGTCGAGCTCGGCACATCGATACGGTTCACGCTCCGGTTCGCGGAACCGCTGACGGTGCCCGACGGCCAAGGTCATCCGTTCCGTGTCGAGGTCGTGCTGCTCGATCCGGAGGTTCCGACTGTCGACGCCGGGTTGTACCGCGACGTCAACCGGATCCTCCGCTACGACGCCGTGCGCGATCCGGTGACCACGACGCTGCTGTTGCCCGAGGCGGGCCAGAGCCGGTTCCTGCCACCGACGATCGAGGACGACACCCTGGTGCTGCAGGTTCCCGGGCGCACCGTCGTCGCCGACGAAGACGAGACCGGCACGTCGCCCGGGCTCGACCGGTTGCGATGGGGTGTGATCGTCCGCGACGAGGGCGCCTGCGACCTGCTCGGCGACGGCCGGCCTCGTCAGGAGCTCGTGCGCGGTGCGGACCCCGACACGGCGTCGGTCATCGGAGCCGCTTCGGCCCGCTCCGGCCGGAAGCCGTGGGCGCCGTGGCCGGCGATCACCGCCGCGACGGCGGTGGCGTCGGCCCTCGTGCTCGGCTACCTGTTCCTGCGCCGCCGCAGCTCTCGATAGTCGGGATCCGCGGCCCTCGGGCCATGCTCCTCGAGTTGCCAGAGCAACCGGTTCATGCCTCGCGTGCCGCGCTCGCGCACGGTGCGTACCCGGTCGAGCTCGAGGACCTCGCTGATGAGCTCCTCGCCCGCGCCGGCCTCGAACAGCACGCGCCCCTCCGGGTCGACGCCGATCGATCGTCCGCCCCCGACGTCGAGCGCGCCGTTCACGTTCAGCACGTAGCACTGGTTCGAGATCGCGTTCGCGCGAGCGAGCACGAGCTCTTCCTCGCGGTCGGGCGTGCTCGTGAGCGTCGGGTGCAGCAGCACCTCCGCGCCACGCAGCGCGAGCGAGCGGGGCACCTCCGGGAACCAGCCGTCGTAGCAGATCAGCATCCCGGCCTTCCCCATGCGGGGCATGCCGACGACTGGCGGCGGCGCTGAGCCGGGGTCGGTGTCCTCGAACGGCTTCCACGGGAAGAGCTTGCGGTAGGTGGCCGCCAGCGAACCGTCGGGTGCGAACAGCAGCGCCGTGTTGAACGTCTTCCGCCCGGCGGCCTCGTAGATCGAGCCCGCTTGGATCCAGCGATGCGCGCGGCGTGCCACCGCCCCGATGCGCTCGGTGAACGGCCCGGGCACGCGATGACGGTTCCCGTCGATCGCGACGTGCGTCCGGAACGGCATCTCGCCCGCGAGGAACAGCTCGGGGAAGAGGTAGAGCTGCGCCTTCGGGAACGACCGACGGATCGTGCGCACCTCCGCCGCGAACTTCTCGAACGTGGCCTCGGGGTCGCCGCCGACGGGCGAGATCTGTGCTCCCACGACATGCACGAGCCGCGTCATGACCAGAACGCTAGCGGAAGGGCCCGATGGCGGCGGTCAGATCGTGGCCGGTTCGCCCTCGTTCGCCGAGCCGAGGGCGTCGGCCGCGGGCTCGATCGGGGCCGGGGGCTCGACCCAGCGTGCATCGGGAAGGCCGTTCGCGACCTGCTCGCGCCACCACTGCTGACCCTCCTCGGGGAGCGTGTAGATCGGATCGAAGTACACGTACTCGCGGGAGAGCGCCTCAGGGTCGTCGAACTCGATGCCGGTGCGGTAGTTCTTCGTCCACGTCGAGATGCCGCGCTCCCGGTCGTAGCTCTCGACCATGTGCACCCATCGCTTCCCAACGAACGGCACGTCGCAGATCATGCGGGGCGTCGCGAACCCCGGCATGTAGCCGAGCAGTTGGTACTGCAGATCCTGCGCCTCGGCCACCGAGGTGCGCCAGTGCTCGGCGTTGGGGATCATGTCGCACATGTAGAAGTAGTAGGGCATGACCTTGGCGTGATCGAGGAGCATGAAGCAGAGCTCCAGCAGATCGCCCGGTGAGGTGTTCACGCCCCGCAGCAGCACCCCCTGGTTCCGCACGTCGCGGAAGCCCGAATCGAGCACTATGCGAGCCGCGTCGCCGACGAGTGGTGTCACCTGCTGCGCGCAGTTGATGTGGGTGTGCAGCGCGATGTCGACGCCGCGCTCGTTCGCGCGCGCGCCCATGCGGGCGAATCCCTGCTTCACGTCGTCCTGCAGGAAGTGCTGGGGGATGCCCATGAGGCCCTTGGTCGCCAATCGGATGTCTCGGATGTTCTCGATGTCGAGCAGTGACATCACGAAGGCCTCGAGGCGCTTGATCGGCACGTTGGCCATGTCGCCGCCGGAGACGACGACGTCGCGCACCTGAGGCGTGCGGCGCAGGTAGTCGAGCATCTGGTCCCAGCGCTCGTTCTGCTTGACCTCGAACTTGTACTTCAGCACCTGGAGCGTGTCGTTGCCGACGAGGTCCATGCGCGTGCAGTGGCCGCAGTACTGCGGGCACGTCGGGATCAGCTCGGCGAGCACCTTCGTCGGGTACCGGTGCGTCAGACCCTCCACGGCCCACATGTCGGCCTCGTGCAGCGAATCGCGGGAGGCCATCGGGTGCGAGGCCCACTCCGTCTCGCGATCGCTGAACGCGGGAGCCATGTACCGGCGCACCCGATCGTTGCGGAGGTCCTCGACGTCCATCGTGTTGATCATCTGGGGCGGGATCAACATCGACATCGTCGCGCGTTCTTCCTGGTCGCGACGGATGTCCTCGAGCAGGTCCTCGGGGAGGAGATCGCCGAAAGCCGCTTTGAACTCCTTGAGGTTCTTCACGGAATGCGCGCGCTGCCATTGCGCCGACCCCCACTGCTCCGTCGTGACGTCTCGGTAGCCGGGCAGTCGCGTCCAATCGGGTTCGACGTACTCGCGCCGCAGCGGATAGTGGAACGGCTGATCCTCGGCTGCATGGGCCAGAGGCGCGCGATGGGCCGGACGGACGGAACTCGAGTTGTCTGCGGCGCTCACGGGAGCACCTCCTTCACGTGATCGTCGGTCATCCCGATCGGGAACCGAGGGTGACCGGGAGACCGAGGGTTCGTCGGAGCCAACCCCAGGATAGCCGAAGGATGTCCGGTGGGACAGCCTCAGGTCCGGATGATATCCGGCCTCGGGCGTTCGAACCCTCTCGCGAGGTCTATCGGCGGCCGCCACCGCGACGATTATCGTCGCGGCGAGGGCGGCGCTCGATGCGAACCTCGGGCGCCGCCTTCGGCAGGCGGGCCTTCATCGGTGCGTGTCCCGTGCGCTCGAACATCACCATGACGTGGTCGGTGCGCTGCTGGCGGTCGAGCTCACGCCAGCCGTTGGCGAGCAGGTGCTTCTGCCGATTGGCCGCGGTCTTGCGCAGCTTGTCGGTGCCGGGCACCTTCACGTAGAGGCGTTCGTGCAGGATCTCTCGGTAGTCAGCCATCGCCGGCTCAGGGTAGCAGGCTGGAGCTCTCAGACCTCCTGACGTACCCGATCGGCGATGGCCGCGGCGTCGATGCCCGCCCATGCTCGCAACTCCTCGGGTGAGCCGGACCCCGGCATGTCTCGGATCGCGAGCTTCACGACCCGACCGTTGATCGGCCCCGTCTCGGACAACGCGTCGAGCACGGCGTCGCCGAGCCCGCCCTCGATCCGGTGGTCCTCGATCACCAGCACGAGCCCGGTCTCCTCGAGGGCACGCCGGATCGTCGCCGAATCGATCGGTTTCACGGAGTACGCATCGATCACGCGCACCGCCGTTCCGTCGGTCGCCAACGCATCGGCCGCTGCGAGGCTCTCGCGCACGGTGACCCCGGCGCACACCAGGGCGGCGGCGTCGGCGTCGGTGCTTCGCAGGGTCTTCGATCCGCCGACCGGGAACTCCTCGTCCGCGCCGTAGATCACGGGCGTGGCCTCGCGGGTCGTGCGCAGGTACGAGATTCCCGGAAGATCGCACATCGCCGCCACGAGCTTGACGGTCGAGGTGCCGTCGGCCGGATAGAGCACCGTCGACGAGTGCAGCGCACGGAACATGGCGAGGTCCTCGACGGCCATCTGCGAGGGCCCGTCCTCGCCGATCGAGACGCCGGCGTGCGAGCCGCACATCCGAAGGTCGGCTCGGCTGATCGCGCCCATGCGCATCTGGTCGAACGCCCGGGTGAGGAACGCTCCGAACGTCGCCGCGAACGCCGTCTTCCCCAGAACCTGTAGTCCCGTCTGCGCGCCGACGACCGCCTGCTCCGCGATGTACATCTCGAAGAACCGTTCCGGCGCGACCGCCTGGAAATCGTCGGTGTGCGTGGAGTTCCCGACCTCGCCGTCGAGCACCACGAGGTCAGGCCGATGCCCCGCGAGCCATGCGAGCGCTTCTCCGAACGCCTTCCTCGTGGGGATCGGGTCGGTATACACGGGGGCCGGCTCGGCGCGCAGCTCGCCGAGTTCCAGCGGCTTGATGTCGGGTGGCGACGGTGGCGTCACCGTCAGCGAACGGATGCCGCCGAGCTCCTCGATCGCTTGGGCGGCCTGCTCCTGTGACATGGCCTTTCCGTGCCATCCGTCGTGGTCGGCGACGAACGAAACCCCGTGCCCCTTTTCGGTGCGTGCCACGATCATCGTCGGTCCAGCCGCGTCGGCCGCCTCGGCATACGCAGCGTCGATCGACACCACGTCGTGCCCGTCGATCTCGATCGTGCGCCATCCATACGCCTGAGCGCGGCGGGCGAAGAGGTCACCGTTCCATCCGTGCATCGTCGGTCCGCGTTGTCCGAGCCGGTTCATGTCGAGGATCGCGACGAGGTCGTCCACCTCGTGGAACGCCGCCGCCTCCATGGCTTCCCAGACCGAGCCCTCGGACGATTCGGAATCGCCCAGCAGGACGAAGACACGGCCCCCGGTGCCGTCGAGGCGCATGGCGAGCGCCATGCCGAGCCCGATCGCG
>DASTBT010000018.1:0-24000 GCA_035711865.1 Actinomycetota bacterium | reverse complement strand
GCTTGCACCCTCGGGCAAACAGCACGAGCTCCGATCCGGTGATCACCGCGCAATCGTGACCGAGGTCGGCGCGACGTTGCGCCACTACTCGGTCCACGGCGTCGACGTCATCGACGGGTTCGGGGCGGACGAACGCTCGTCCGACGGGCGCGGCCAAGTGCTCGCCCCGTGGCCGAACCGCCTCGACGCCGGCCGCTACCGGTTCGGCGACCACGACGCCCGGGCGGCGCTGGACGAACCGGAGCGGAACAACGCCATCCACGGCCTGGTTCGATGGCTCCCGTTCCGCGCGGCATCGCGGCACGATTCCGCCATCGAGCTCGCGTGCGTACTGCATCCTCAGCCGGGCTATCCATGGTCGCTCGAGCTGCGCATCGGGTACCGGCTCGGCGACGGCGGCCTCGCCGTCTCGTTCCACGCTCTGAACCGATCGAGCGCGCCCGCCCCGTTCGGCATCGGATTCCACCCCTACCTCACGATTGGCATGCCGATCGACAGGGCGGTGCTGAGGATCCCCGCCGGGCAGCGGACGCTCACCGACGATCGAGGACGCCCGACCGGATCGAAACCGGTCGCCGGCAGTGCCTTCGACTTCACCACCGCGAAGACGGTAGCCACGATGAAGCTCGATACGTGCTACACCGACCTGGTGCGGGACTCCGATGACATCGCCAGGATGGAGATCGTGACGCCGGAGGAAGACCGAGGCGTCACGCTCTGGACGGACGGATCCTTCCACCACGTCATGGTCTACACGGGGGACACCGTCGAGCCAGCCTCGCGGCGGCGACGCTCGGTGGCGATCGAGCCGATGACGTGCCCACCGAACGCCTTGCGATCGGGAGCCGGCGTCATCGCGATCGAGCCCGGAGCGGCCGTCGAAGGACTCTGGGGCCTGCAGCCGTCATGACCGAACGCGAGCGCCGCTCCCACCGCGTGATCGTCGTCGGCGCCGGGTTCGCGGGCATCGGGTGTGCCAAGGAGCTGTCCAAGAGCGGTGGCACGCACATCACGTTGATCGACAAGCACAACTACAGCCAGTTCATGCCACTGCTGTACCAGGTGGCGACGGCCCAGCTCGCCCCATCCGACGTGGCGATGGACATCAGATCCGAATTCCGACGGCATCCCGAGGTCGACGTGAAGATGGCCGAGGTCGTCGCCGTCGACACGCTCGACCGATCGGTGACGCTCGACGACGGGCAGGTGCTCACGGGCGACACCCTCGTGCTCGCGGGCGGAAGCCGTCCGAACTTCTTCGGCGTGCCCGGCGCCGAGCATGCGTTCCCCCTCTACTCCCTCGACGACGCCGAGCGGCTCCGCTCGCGCATCCTGGCCGTCTTCGAGGACGCCGATCGCGACCCGAGGCTGCTCGAACGGGGCGCCCTGAATTTCGTGGTGGTCGGGGCCGGCGCGACGGGCACGGAGATCGCGGGAGCCCTCGCCGAGATGGTCCGCGACGTCATGCCGGGGGAGTTCCGCGACCTCGAGGTCTCACGGGCGCGGATCGTGTTGGTCGATCACGGGAAGCACGTCCTCGGCCCCTTCTCTCCGAAGGCCCACGACTACGCGGCTGCGGTGCTCGAGCACGACGGCGTCGAGCTCCGTCTCGGGACATCGGTCGAGAGGATCCGTCCGGATTCGGTGGTGCTGTCGGGTGGAGAGACGATCACCTCCCGATGCGTGGTCTGGGGCGGCGGGCTGCAAGCGGCCGAGATCGCGGCGGGTTCGGGTCTCGCGACGGGTCACGCCGGGCGGATCGACGTCCTGGGGGACCTGACGGTGCGGGACCGGCCGGGCGTGTATGCCGTCGGCGACATGGCCGGCGCCGCGGCACCGGACGGAGGTCTGTTTCCGCAGCTGGGATCCGTGGCGCTGCAGCAGGGGCGCTGGGCGGCAAGGAACATCGCGGCGGACATCGCCGGGAAGCCCCGGAGCGACTTCCACTACCACGACAAGGGCATCATGGCGATGATCGGCCGAGGTGCGGCCATCGCGGAGATCGGAGAGCATCGCCACGAGCTGCACGGCGCGATCGCCTTCTCGGCGTGGCTGGGCGTGCACGTCGCCCTGATGAGCGGCGTCCGCCATCGCGTCGACGCGTTCGTCAGCTGGGCCGGCGACTACTTCACGACGTCGAGAGGTCCACAGATCCTCGATCGCACCGACGCGTCGCGCATCGACTGGGGTGACGAAGCAGACCCGGTCGATCAGATGTAAACAAGGAGTCATCGGGCTGGCATGATGTCCGGGCCCGCCGTCGGTCGTGGTCGCGGAAACGCAGAGGTGCTGGGGGGAGCGTCGTCTTGAGGGATCAGGTCCTGACATCGAACGATCGCGTCACCGGCGACGTTCCCGATCGTTCGGGCATCGTGCTGATCACGCTGATCCTCGTGGCCGCCGTCGCGAACCTGAACCTCTCGGTCGCCAACGTCGCCCTGCCCTCCATCGGGCAAGCGTTCGACTCGTCCCAGACGACCCTCGACCTGATCGCCGTGGGCTACTCGCTCGGACTGGCCGCCTCGGTCCTGTACCTCGGCGCGCTCGGCGACCGACACGGCAGGAAGATGATGCTCGTACTCGGCGTGGCACTGTCGGTGCCCGCCTGCCTGCTCGCAGCGTTCGCGCCATCGGACTCCGTGCTGTTCCTCGCTCGGGTGCTCGGGGGCTTGTCCGCCGGCATGGCGTTCCCGACGACGCTCGCTTTGATCACGGCGCTTTGGTCCGGACCAGCCCGGACCCAGTCGATCGCCTTGTGGTCGGCGATCGGGGGCGCGATCTCGGCCCTCGGGCCACTCGCATCGGGGATCCTGCTCGAACGGTTCTGGTGGGGAGCGGTCTTCCTGATGACGTTGCCGCTTGCGGCCGTCGCCCTCGCGATGGCGCTCGTGTTCGTGCCGAGCCACGTGCACGAGACCACCGATCCCGTCGACAACCTCGGCGGCGTGTTGTCGATCGTGATGGTCTCGGCCCTGGTACTGGCGATCAACTTCGCGGCGGTGCCCGATGCGGGAACCCTCGCGATCGGGCTCGCGGCGATCTCGATCGCCGCGATCGTCGCGTTCGTGATCCGTCAGCGCCGCACGCCAAGTCCGCTCTACGACCTGCATATCGCGAGGCGCCGCATCTTCTGGGTGGCCGCGGTGGCCGGCATCATCGTCTTCGGCTCGCTGATGGCATCGGCGTTCATCGGGCAGCAGTTCTTGCAGAACGTCCTGGGTTACTCCACCACCTCCGCCGGCGCTGCGATCCTGCCTGCGGCGGTGCTGATGGTCATCGTGGCTCCACGATCGGCCAAGCTCGTCGAGGCGAGGGGTGCTCGGTTCACGCTGCTGCTCGGCTACCTGTTCTGCCTGCTCGGATTCCTCACGATGCTGGTGCTCTGGAGGGAGGCCATCCCGTACTGGAAGGTCGGCCTCGCCTACGGATTCGTCGGCATCGGCGTCGGGTTCGCGGGCACGCCGGCGTCCCACTCGCTCACGGGCTCGGTGCCGGTCACCCGCGTCGGCATGGCGTCGGGCACCGCCGATCTGCAGCGAGATCTCGGCGGCGCGATCATGCAATCCATCCTGGGAGCGCTGTTGACCGCGGGGTATGCGGCAGCGATCGGTTCCGCGATCGCGTCTTCGCCCGATGCGAACAAGATCTCGGCCGAAACCACGGCACAGCTGCAGAAGTCGTTCGCCGGGGCGATCGCGGTCGCCCAGCGGTACCCGAAGCATGCCGATCAGATCACCCAGGCGGCGAAGGAGTCGTTCCTGCAGGGCGATCGATGGGCCTACACCGCCGGCATCGTCGCGGTGCTCGTCGGCGCCGCGCTGATCGCGATGTACTTCCCCAAGCGGGACGAGGAACGCCGGTTGCTCGCCGCTTTCCACAAGGAAGACACCGCCGCAGATACGGCGGACGACGCCACCGTCGGAGCGTGAAGCATGGGCACCGGCGAGGTGGACCCCGGTCACCACCGTCCCCGACGCGGCCCGGTGCGGCGACTGGCCGAGGCGATGGTCTCGCCGGACTCCTACGGGTCCGTCCTCGTCCTGCTGGTGGTCACGTACGCGGTTTCCGTGGCGCTCACCGAGACGTGGGCACGCTCCCTCGTGCTCCTGATGCAGATCGCCACGGTGTGGCTCGCGTTGCACGTGTCCCGCGCCCGTCGCCCGGTGCGGTACCTGGCCAGCGCCGCGTTCGTCCTCGCTGCGACGATCGCCGTCGCGAACATCCTGTGGGGAACTGAGGGCGATCTGAGCACGGCCATCGTCTTCTACACGAGCGCGCTTCTCTACTTCATCGCACCGCTGTCGATCCTCCGCGCGATCGTCACGCAGCGCGAGGTGACGCTGGAGACACTGCTCGGGGCGATCGACGCCTACCTGCTGATCGGCATGTTCTTCGCGTTCCTCTACCTGGGGACGGGCGCGGCCGACGGCGATCCATTCTTCGCGGGCGGCGTCGACGACACCTTGCCGGACTCGCTGTTCTTCAGCTTCACGACGCTCACGACGACCGGGTACGGCAACCTCGTCCCGGCCGGCAACCCGGGGCAGGCGTTCGCCGTCGTGGAGATGCTGATCGGCCAGCTGTTCCTGATCACGGCCGTCGCCAAGGTGATCAACGCGTGGCGGCCCACCCGGTGGCGCATCGGCGAGCCGGAGTCGCGCGACGCCGAGGGTTCGGACGGCGGGCCACCGAGCTCGGAAGGGGGACCTCCATGACGTCACGAAGGGTTCCGCACCTCACGCTCGAGGAGCGAAGGAGTGGGGGCAAGGAGGCCCGGGCGCGCGTGCCGCGCTCGAGCATCGAAGGCTGGGAGCCCGCGGCCGATCGCCCCGATCCCGTCGCGTTGATCGAGCAACAGAACGCCACCCGCGAGCCCGACCTCGTGCCGGTCAGGCACGGACGCATGATGGTCTCGCCCTTCACGTTCTACCGGGGTGGCGCCAAGATCATGGCCGCCGATCTCCGGCACATCCCCCGGGCGGGGCTCGACGTGCAGCTCTGCGGCGACGCGCACCTGTCCAACTTCGGCGTGTTCGCCTCACCCGAGCGAGCCCTGCTCTTCGACCTCAACGACTTCGACGAGACGCTGCCGGGGCCGTTCGAGTACGACGTCGCCCGGCTGGCGGCGAGCTTCGTGATCGCCGCCCGCAACAACGGCTTCAGTCCCGGAGACGCTCGATCGGTCGCCGCGGCGGCCGTGCGCGGATACCGATCGTCGATGCGCACCTTCGCCGACATGCGAACCCTCGACGTCTGGTACTCGCGTCTCGACGCCGACGAGGTGGTCGACAAGGCCGCGAGCTTCTCGAAGCGGCCCAGCAAGGCCGTCGAGCGCAGCCGGAAGATGCTGCAGAAGGCTCGCACGAGGGACAGCCTGCAGGCCCTGTCGAAGCTGACCGAGATCGTCGACGGCCGACATCGGATCGTGGCCGACCCACCGATCGTCGTGCCCGCGCGCGACCTCATGGAGACGTACTCGATCTCGCCCGAGTCGGTCACGGAGGCGTTGCGCACCCTGCTGCGCGACTACCGAGCCACTCTGAGCAACGACCGTCGCTACCTCCTCGAGCGGTTCGAGTTCGTCGACCTCGCGAGGAAGGTCGTGGGCGTGGGAAGCGTCGGTACCCGCTCATGGATCGCACTGCTGCGAGGCCGGGACGGCGACGACCCGTTGTTCCTGCAGGTCAAGGAGGCCGGCCGGTCGGTCCTCGAGGACCACCTCCCCAAGAGCCGGTACCGTCAGCCGGGCGAGCGGGTCGTGGCGGGCCAGCGTCTGATGCAGGCGGCGAGCGACATCTTCCTCGGGTGGACGAAGGGCGTCGAGCAGGACCGCTACTACTACTGGCGTCAGCTCCGCGACATGAAGGGCTCGATCGACGTCGAGTCCATGATCCCGACCGGGATGGCGTTCTACGCGGACATCTGCGGCTGGACGCTGGCACGCGCGCACGCGCGATCGGGCGACCCCGTGGCGATCGCGAGCTACCTCGGCGGCGGCGACCGCTTCGATCGCGCGATGACCGAGTTCGCCGAGCGGTACGCCGACCAGAACGAGCGCGACTACGAAGCCTTCCTCGAGGCGATCCGCTCGGGCAGGCTCGAGGCGATCGAGGGCGTCTGAGGCGACGGCCGGCCGATGTGAGACGTTGGCTCCATGTCGGATCCACTCGCCGGGCTCCGAGAGATGGCCGCTGCCTCGCTCTTCCCCACCGACGGGGAGATCGATCTCGCTGGCCTCGAGCGGGCCGTCACCGTTCGTCGCGACACGTGGGGCGTGCCATACATCGAGGCTTCCTCGCTGGACGACCTGTGGTTCGCCCAGGGCGTGGTGACCGCCGGTGAACGCCTCTTCCAGCTCGACCTCGCTCTGCGAGCGGCCACCGGACGCCTGAGCGAGGTCTTCGGCGAACGCGCGCTCGACGACGACCGGTTCGCCCGAACCGTCGGCTTCCATCGCGCGGGGGCGCGCATCGCCGAGGGATGGGACGCCGACTCGCTGCGCATGCATCGGTGCTTCCGGGAAGGGGTGAGGGCCTGGATCGACGCGATGGAAGCGCCGCCGATCGAGTACACGATGCTCGACCTCGAGCCCGCGATCCCCGACGAGGTCGGCCCATGGTCCGCCGCGTTCGTCTATCTCTCGTGGGGGCTGTCGGGCAATGCCCTGCATGAGCTGCTGAGGGCGTGGATCGCGGAGCGGGCCGGCGCCTCGACCGCGGAGGCACTGATGCCTCATCGATCGCAACCGCCACCCGCGCCGGCGGTGGGCGCACTGCACGGAGCGGTCCTCGACGAGGTCCGCGGGTCGCGGGGCCGCGGATCGAACGCCTGGGCGATCGCGCCGGCGCGCACGCGCACCGGCGGCGCCCTGCTCGCGAACGACCCACACCTCGACGCGATCCAGCCAGGCGTGTGGCTCGAGATGCACCTGTCGGCTCCCGGATACCGGGCCCGCGGCGTCACCCTGCCGTGGTCACCGGGCATCGTCCTCGGCACCACGGCACACCACGCGTGGGGCGCCACGAACGTCAGCGGCGACGTGCAGGATCTCTTCGTCGAAGAGCTCGGCGCCGACGGCAGATCGGTGCGTCGCGGCCGAGAGTGGGCACCCTTGATCGTGCACCAGGAGACGATCGACGTGCGGGGAACGGAGTCGGTCGGGATCGTCGTGCGCGAGTCGTCGCACGGCCCGCTGCTCGACCGCTTCCCCGTGGGCGAGCTCGAACCCGAGCACATCGCGGTCGGGCGCGCGAGTGGCGAGGGCACCGCCGTCGCCCTGGCGTGGACCGGGTTGCAGCACGCGATCCAACCATCGCTAGTGGTGAAGGCGGCCGCGGCGAACTCGTTCGAGGAGTTCCGCTCCGCCGTGGCCGGCGTCACGTGTCCCGGGATGAACTTCGTCTACGCCGACGTCGAGGGCACGATCGGATACGCGTGCACGGGCGTCTACCCGGTGCGCCGCGCCGGTGACGGCACGACGCCGGTCCCCGCAGGCGACGGCGGATACTCCTGGATCGGGGCGATCCCGCTCGATGACCTGCCCTGGTCCGCCGACCCCGAGCGCGGGTTCCTCGTCACGGCCAACGACCGCCCACACGACGACTCGTACCCGCACCTGATCGGCATGGACTTCCACCCACCGCATCGCGCTCGTCGCAT
Organism: Actinomycetota bacterium; assembly: GCA_035711865.1. Taxonomy (GTDB): domain Bacteria; phylum Actinomycetota; class UBA4738; order UBA4738; family HRBIN12; genus JAOUEA01. Next base: position 16,341 of record DASTBT010000018.1, on the reverse strand, counting down.
CACCCAGAGGCTGGAGGCGCGCGACGATCACGACGTCGATTCGTCTGGCGCGCTGCAGACCGACACCGTGTCGCTTCCGGCTCTCGACCTGCTGGGGTCCCTCACCGATCTCCTCGAGCCGAGCGACGTGGCGGCGCTCTTGAAGGCATGGGACGGTGACGTCCGAGCGGACTCGGCGGCCGCGGCGGTGTTCCAGGCGTGGTCGGGCGCCGTGGCGCGCCGAACGAGCGGCTCCGAACTGGGGCGGCTCTTCGATCGGTACCACGCCGACCGGGAGATCTGGCACTCGTCGGTGCTTCCGGTCATCGTGGCCGAGGCCGCGAGCGGGAACGCGCGGAGCCTCGAGACCGTGCGAGACGGGTTGGACGATGCGATCGCGTGGCTTCGTGAACGGCTGGGCGACGACGCCTCGGCCTGGAGTTGGGGCGCCCTGCACCGGCTGCGTCTGGCGCACCCCCTCGCGCGCATCCCCGGCCTCGAGTCGCTGTTCACCGCGGTCGATGCCGGCATCGGCGGCGACGAGACGACGGTCGCTCAGGCGGCGTTCGACGGCCTCCAGGGGTTCGACGTCGCCGTGATCCAGTCGTGGCGGGCAGTCTACGACCTCGCCGACCTGGATCGGAGCGTCGGCGTGTTGCCGGCCGGGGTGAGCGGGAACCCGGCGAGCCCCCATTGGAACGACCAGGCCGACCTCTGGCTCGCGGGCGGGGCACATCCGTTGCCGTTCAGCGAGCCGGCGGTCTCGGCGGCCACCACGCACGCACTCGAGCTGCGGCCAGCGGGTAGCATCTCGGCCTGAGATGCCGGTTTCCAGAGGGCGACAGAAGAAGCGCGCGCCCCGCTATCGCGCCGCGCCGCAGCAGGCGAAGAAGCGGCACAAGGCCAGTCCGCGATGGTACGGCCCGCTGCTGATCACGCTCATGGCCCTCGGCGTCGCCGTGATCGTCCTGAACTACATCGGGCTCATCCCCGGCACCGGCGGCGACGCGTCATCGATCTGGCTCTGGGTGGGCCTTGGCATCCTCGGCGTCGGATTCGTCGGCACGAGCTTCTGGTACTGACTTCGCCCCGCTGGCTCCGCGCCAGAATCACACACGTGTGATCCATCCACAGGGTTCTCCACAGGTGTGGACGGCCATGCTGCGTCGCTCCCAGGAGCAACCGCGATGTGGACGGGATCGTGGAGAAGCGGTGCACAACCGGAGTTCGACGGTGCGGTACCCGTGGACCGTCGGTGCACGACGGAGGATCAGCCGACCGCGGGCCGCCGCAGGACCTGCATCTTCTCGCCACAATGGCGCGGCACCTGCATCTCCCCGAGGCGTGAGACCTTGAGCTCCGTGCCGCACTCCCCACAGACGAAGAAGACCTCGAGCGCCTCGACGTCCTCGGGCTCGGCGGGCGCGGGCTCCGCGTCGGGGTCGGGCGAGAACACGCGGAACGACGCGATGCCGATGCGCCAGATCAGCGCACCGATCAGGATCGCCGTGAGCACCAGCAGCCAGTCGGGCACGAACCCACGCTAGCAGCGGTCATCCGGTGTCGCCGTCAGATCACGCCTTGGGCGAGCATCGCGTCGGCCACCTTCCGGAACCCGGCGATGTTCGCGCCGTGCACGTAGTTGCCCGGCTCTCCGAACTCCTCGGCCGTCTCGCGGCACTGCTCGTGGATGCGCCGCATGATCTCCCGCAGCCGTTCGTCGACGCCCTCGCGCGTCCACGACAGCCGCATCGCGTTCTGTGACATCTCCAGGCCACTCACCGCGACGCCGCCAGCGTTCGCGGCCTTCCCGGGGCCGTAGAGCACCCCGGCGGTCACGAACTGGTCGATCCCCTCGGGCACGGTCGGCATGTTCGACCCCTCGCTCACCAGGAACACGCCGTTCGAGATCAGGTTCGCGGCATCCTTCCCGTTGATCTCGTTGTGGGTCGCGCTCGGGAACGCACAGTCGGCGGGGATCTCCCACAGCGGGTTGTGATCGCCGTCCGGGTCGGTCGGGTGGAACGTCGCCCCGGGGAACCGCTCCGCGTAGGCCATGATCCGACCACGCCGCACTTCCTTGAGGTCGATGATCCAGGCGAGCTTCTCCTCGTCGAACCCGTCGGGGTCGTACACGGATCCACCCGAGTCCGAGAGCGTCACCGGCTTCGCGCCGAGGTGGATCAGCTTCTCCACGGTGTACTGGGCCACGTTCCCCGAGCCGCTGACGAGGCACGTCTTCCCCTCGAGGGAGTCCCCCCGCGTCGCGAGCATCTCCTGGGCGAAGTAGACCGCGCCGTACCCGGTCGCCTCGGGCCGCATGTAGGACCCGCCCCACGAGAGACCCTTGCCGGTGACCGCCCCGGTGAACTCGTTCGTGATGCGCTTGTACTGGCCGAACAGGAACCCGAGCTCGCGCTCCCCCACGCCCATGTCACCGGCCGGCACGTCGGTGTGGGACCCGATGTGGCGGGCGAGCTCGGTCATGTAGGCCTGGCAGAAGCGCATCACCTCCCCCTCGCTCTTCCCCTTGGGATCGAAGTCGGCGCCGCCCTTGCCGGCGCCCAGGGGAAGCGTCGTCAGCGCGTTCTTGAACACCTGCTCGAAGGCGAGGAACTTCAGCAAGCCGATGTAGACACCCGGGTGGAAGCGCAACCCGCCCTTGTACGGCCCGATCGCGCTCGACATCTCGACGCGGTAGCCGCGGTTCACGTGCAACCGTGCGGCATCGTCCACCCACGTCACACGGAACATGATCACGCGCTCTGGCTCGACGAACCGCTCCAGGATCGCGTGCTCCCGGTACTCCGGATGGCGGTCGAGACAGAGCTCGAGCGAAGCCGCGGCCTCCCGCACGGCCTGCAGGAACTCCGGCTCGTTCGCGTTCCTGGCCGTGACGTCGGCCAACAGCCGCCGGACGTGATCGCCCACAGGTATGCGCCCCCACTCGGTCGGTCGTCGGACCGACGACACCATCCTGACACGCGGGGGCACTCCTAGGGAACCGAGACCCCCGGTACGTACCGCTCGAGGAACGTCAGGATCGAGCGCATCTGACGAACCTCTTCGTCGATGTCGTAGGAACCGTGACCGGTTCCGAAGAGCACGACCTCGTGTGGATAGTTCCGTTCCCGAAGCTTCTCGACGAAGGCCATCGCCTGGCGGAGCGGACACCTCGAGTCGTTCTCCCCGATCAGCAGGATCACCGGCGCCTTCACCCGGTCGGCGAAATAGATCGGGTTGCGGTCGCGCATCAGCTCGGGGACCTCGTCGGGTCTGCCGCCGAGCAGCGCGCGGTCGTAGGCCTGCAGCTCCGGCGACAGGTCCTCGTAGCTGAGCTCGTAATCGCCGACGGGCACGCCCGCCACGCCTGCGAGCCACTTCTCCGGGTGTTTGCAGAGCTCCATCAGCGTGATGTAGCCGCCCCACGACCAGCCTCCGACGACCGCTCGTTCGAGATCGGCGACTCCTCGCGCGGCCAGATCGGCGAGCCCCGCGTTGACGTCCACGAGCTCGGGAGCGCCGATGTCGCCGATCAGCCGGTCCCGCCACGCCCGCCCGTACCCCGTGGACCCGCGGTAGTTCACCATGCCGACCGCGAAGCCCATGTCGACGTAGGCCTGCACCTCCGGGTCCCAGGCATCGACGTCCTGGCCCGTGGGCCCGCCGTGCACGAACATCATCACCGGGAACGGCCCCTCGCCCTCGGGCGTCGCGTAGAACCCGTGCACCCGGTCGCCCTCGCCGTTGTCGAAATGCCACGAGGTGAACGGCCGACCGGCCGGCGCGCGATCGCCGTCGGCGGCCACCACATCGGCACCGGCCCCGTCGAGCGTGACGGGAGCATGGTCCCCCGCGGAGAGCCGGAACCAGACGTCGCCGTCGGGACGCACCCGGGCGGCGCCGATCGAACCGGAGCCGTGTTCGATCGGGCTGAGCGAGCCCGTCTCCAGGTCGTAGCGGTGCAAGCGGTCGCGTCCTTCGTCGTTGTGCACGACGAGCAGCGCCGAGGCGTCGGGCCACCAGTCGACCGCCTCGACGGGGCCGCTGAGGCCGAGGTCGAGCTCGGTCCACGAGCCGGTCGCGAGGTCCCAGACGGCGGGGCGCTCCTCACCTTCCCGCTCGTGGATCACGACGAGCCGCTGGTCTCCCGGAACGGGGGACCAGCACGAGACGTTCAACGCCATGCCCTCGTCGACCTGCTCGGCGATCGTGGTCCCCGTGCGAGGATCGACCACCCGCACGGCGGGGTGCATGCTGTCGCCGTGCTCGGAATGCTCGAGGGCGAGCATCGTGCCGTCGGCCGAGAGCCCGCCCAGGTCGTCGCGGCCGTGGTCAGCGCCGCCGATCGAGATCGACTCGGTGCTCCGACGGATCTCTTTCGCCGGCTCGCCGTCGACGCTCACGTACACCGAGAACCCGCCCGCGTCGCTGATGCCGGCCGCGACGAGACCCGCCCCCTGGGCGAGCCCCTGGTTCCAGCCCTGTGCGATCCCGGGCAGGAACGGCTCTGCCGCGCCGCCGGCGAACGGCTCCGCGTACCACTGACCCGCTTCGCTGCCGGTCTCGTCCTGCCAGAAGAGCACACGCGCTCCGTCGGGGGTGAGCGCACCCGAGAGCACCCCGACCGGATGGTCGGTGACCCTCCGACGTTCACCGGCGGCGCGGTCCCACACGTGCACCTGGTACACGCCGCTCTCGGTGCTCCAGAACACGAGGCGGTCCGGAGCATCACGGGCCCATCTGGGCATCGAGGCCGTGGGTGCTCGGTATCGGCGTTCCCACGCCGGCATCTGATCGGTCATCCGGCGAGACTAGCTGCCTGGGACCTCACATGCCTTCGACGGCCTGCCGGAACGCGCGCCAGACGCGCTCCGACGTGAGCGGCAGATCCACGTGCACGACCCCCCAGGGCGCCAACGCGTCGACGACCGCGCTCTGCACCGCCGGCGTGGAGCCGATCGTCGCCGACTCCCCGATGCCCTTCGCTCCCAGCGGGTTCAAGGGCGTCGGCGTCTCGGTTCGAATGGTCTCGAACCGAGGGAGCTCGGCCGCCGAGGGCATCGCATAGGTCGTGAGCGTCGAGGTGACCGGGTTCCCGTCGCCGTCGTAACGAACCTCCTCGTACAGGGCCTGGGCGATACCCTGCGCGAGCCCACCGTGCACCTGACCCTCGACCAACGTGGGATTGAGCACCCGTCCGCAGTCATCGACCGCCACGTGACGAACGAGTCGCACCTCGCCGGTCTCGGTGTCGACCTCGACGACGGCCACGTGCGCGCCGAACGGGAACGTGGATCCTGGCTCGCGGTAGACGCCCTCGGCCCGCAGGGCGGGTTCCATGCCGGGCGGCATCGAACCGTCCGACGCCGCCACGGCGAGCTCGGCGAGCGTGACCGCCCGGTCGGGCGCCCCGCGCACCGCGAATCCGCCACCGTCGATCGGCTCGAGGTCGGAACGGTCGACCTCGAGCAGGTGCGCTGCGAGCAGCCGAGCCTGCTCGAGCACCTCGCCGCTGCGTTCGAGCACCGACGACCCGCCGGCCTGCAGCGATCGCGACCCCCACGTGCCGGCACCGCGGCGCACGAGCCCGGTGTCGGAGTGCACGACACGGACGGCCTCGAACGGCACGCCGAGCACCCCCGAGGCAAGCTGGGCGAACGCGGTCTCGTGGCCCTGGCCGTGAGGCGACGTGCCGGTCACCACGGTCACCGTGCCGTCGGGGTGCGCCTCGACCGCCGCGAACTCCTTCGAGCTGAACGAGGTGATCTCGACGTAGGTGCTGACGCCCATGCCGAGCGCGAGGAGGTCGCCCCGGTCCCGGCGGACGGCTTGCTCGGCGCGAACGTCGTCGTACCCGGCGAGCCGCTGCGCCTCGCTCAGCGCGCGCCCGTAGTCCCCAACGTCGTAGGTCGTGCCCGTGGCTGTGCGGTAGGGGAACACCTCGGGTGGGATCAGGTTCTTCCGGCGGACCTCGGCCGGATCCATCCCGAGCCTGGCCGCGACGAGGTCGACCGCCCGTTCGATCAAGGCGGTGGCCTCTGGCCTGCCGGCGCCGCGATAGGGCCCGACGGGGGTGGTGTTCGTGACGATGCTTCGTCCGCGTGAGGCCACGCGAGGAATCGTGTAGACGCCCGGCAGCATCTCCCAGGTCGTCGTCGGCAGGAACGCCCCGATCGGATAGGCGCCCATGTCGGCGAGCAGGTCGGCCCTCACGCCGACGATCGCGCCGTCGCGGCGGGCACCGATCTCGACGATCTGCACCTGGGCGCGTCCGTGCGTGAGGGCGAGCAATCCCTCCGATCGGGACTCGACCCATCTCACCGGCCGACCCAGTCGGGCGGCAGTCCACGCGATGACGAGGAACTCGGGATAGACCTGCAGCTTCGCGCCGAAGCCGCCCCCGACGTCTGGGGCGATCGTCCGAACCGAGCGTCCGTCGACGCCGAGCGCGTCGGCCAGATCGTCGCGGACGTCGAACGGGACCTGCGTCGAGACCCAGGCGGTGTAGGAGCCATCGTCGTGGGGCTCGACGACGATCCCGTTGCCCTCCATCGGCACCGGTGCGACGCGTTGATTCACGAACCGCCCTTCGACGACGACGTCCGCTCCCGCGAGCACGTCGTCGTCCCACCCACTCGAGAACGAGCTCGCCACGTTCGAGCCGTGCTGGGGCCACAGGAGTGGTGCGCCGTCGCCGAGGGCCGCCTCCACGTCGGTCACCGACGGGAGCGGCTCGTACTCAGCCTCGACGGCCTCCGCCGCGTCCAGCGCGTGGCCGAGGGTGTCGGCGATCACGACGGCGATGGGCTCGCCCACGAACCGCACGACGTCGCGTGCCAACACCTCCCGCCCGAACAGGCCCTCGAGGGTGCCCGTGGCGCCCTCCACGGTCCCGCTGGGCGGCATGCGTGGAAGATCGAGGTCCGCCGCGGTGAACACGCCGGCCACCCCGGTCATGGAACTCGGGGCGACGACGTCCACGGCCGACAGGCGGGCGTGGGGCATGATCGAGCGCACGAACACCGCCCGCAGGGCCCCCTCGACGTGAAGGTTCTCCAGGAAACGGCCGCGACCCGTGAGGAACCGCGGATCCTCCGAACGCAGGGCGGGGATGCCGAACATCGACGGGGGCGGCGTCGTCACGGCGTCATGCTCCCACGACGCTCAAGGAGCGAAGCGGTAGCGTCGCCCGAACGACGCTCAAGGAGCGAAGCGGTAGCGTTGTGCGGCCGCAGGCAGGAGGGATCGCACCATCGACCGACGTCGGCACAACGCACGGGGCGCTCTGAGCCTGATGCTGGCCGTCGCGGTCACCGGTGTCTTCGGGATGCCCGTGGCTGCCGGGGGTGCTCCGCCGACGGTGCGGGTGGTCACGGTGGCCGAGCTCGACCAACCGGTCGGGTTCACGTTCACGCCTCGCGGTCGGATCGTCTACCTCGAGCGAGCAACGGGCCGCGTGCGTCTGCTCGACCCGATCACCGACCGTGATCGCACGTGGTTCCGCATCCCGGGTGTGAACAGCGACGGCGAGCGCGGGGCCCTCGGCGTGGCGCTGCACCCGCGATGGCCGCGGCGGGCATGGGTCTACGTCTACGTCACGCGGGCTCCTGCCGGGAAGGAACTTCGCAACCAGCTCCTTCGCCTGCGCATCAGCGGCGGCCGAGCCGTGGCTCTCGACGTGCTCCTGAACTCCCCGATCGGTTCCCGGACCAATCACAACGGCGGACGGATAGCGTTCGGACCAGATCGGAAGCTCTACGTCGTGATCGGCGACGGTGGCGAGGACCCCGGCACCTCCCAGGACCTCGACGAGGTGCGCGGGAAGATCCTCCGGCTGAACCCGAACGGTTCGGTCCCGGCGACCAACCCCTTCGGATCGAGGGTGTGGTCGTCCGGGCACCGCAACTCGTTCGGGTTCGCGTTCGACCCCGATGGCGGCCGGCTCTGGGAGAGCGAGAACGGCCCCGAGTGCAACGACGAGATCAACCTCATCGAGGTGGGGGGCAACTACGGCTGGGGACCGGGTCACGACTGCCCCAACACGAACGAAGACGGCGGCGGGCCGATCCTGCCGCAGCACACGTTCGAGGACCCGGTCGCGGTGACGGGCCTCGCTTTCTGCGATCGGTGCAAGCTCGGCGCCCCCTACCGAGGTGCGCTCCTCGCCGGGTGTTCCAACGGCACCTGCAAGGCGACCATCGGACCCGTGATGTACGCGAGGCTCACCTCGGCTCGTGACGATCTGTCCGGTGAGCCACAACGGGTCCCGCTCATCGGCCACAACGGACCCGTCTACTCGATGGAGGTCGCGCCCGGGGGCCGCATCCACTTCAGCGACGGGCAGGGCATCCACCGGCTCGTCCGCGCATGAGCGACGGCACGAACCGACCACGAACGGACCCAGGAGGCGAACGACCATGCGCATCACGATCGTGCGAACGCTGACGACGTCGGCGATCGCGACCACCGTGCTTCTCACGCTCGTCACGGCGCCGGCGTCAGCGGGCGGCGGAGGCGTGCGAGCGGTCAGGGTCGCCCGCGGCCTGAACAACCCCGCCGCGTTCACGTTCACACCGAACGGCACGGTCGTCTACCTCGAGCGTGCGACCGGGAAGGTCAGGTTCCGCAACCTGAAGACCGGCTTCGACCGGCGGTTCTTCCGCATCACGGGGGTGAACGGCTCCGGTGAGCGGGGGGCGTTGGGTGTCGCCGTGCATCCAGGCTGGCCGCGGAAGCCCTTCGTGTACGTCTACGTGACCCGCCGGGCCGGGGGAGCGCTCCGCAACCAGATCGTGCGCATCCGCGAGCGCAACGGCAGGGGCGTCGGGATGACGACGATCCTGACGACCCCGGCGAGCTCGAGCCCGTACCACAACGGCGGTCGCATCCTGTTCGGGCCGGATCGCAAGCTCTACGCGATCGTCGGTGACGGTCATTCGGCCGCCAACGCCCAGGACACCTCGAAGAACCTGCGCGGCAAGATCCTCCGGCTGAACCCCGACGGCTCGAGGCCGAGGACGAATCCCGTGATCGGCGGGAAGCGGAGCCGCATCTTCGCCTACGGGATCCGCAACTCCTTCGGCTTCGCCTTCGATCCGCAGAACCGACGCTTGTGGGAAACGGAGAACGGCCCGTCGTGCAACGACGAGATCAACCTGGTTCGTCCCGGCGGGAACTACGCCTGGGGGTCGCACCAGAGCTGCCCGAACACGAATCAGGACGGCCCGGCGCCGCGACGCCTGCCCAAGGTGAACTTCTCGAACCCGATCGGCATCACCGGCGCGGTCTTCTGCGACGGTTGTGGGCTCGCCGGCCGCGAGGGCGACCTGCTGTTCGGAGACTGCTGCGGCACAGGAGCGGTGCGGCGGGTCGTGCTCAACGCTACGCGAGACGACGTGTTGGGCGGGCCGGTCACGATGCTCAACGCTCCCGGATCCGTCTACTCGATGGAAGCGGGACCCGACGGGCGCATCTACTTCAGCGATTCGACCTCGATCTTCCGGCTCCGCAACCGATAGCTCGACGGCGGCAGCAGCGCGCCGCAACCACCCGGTTCCCTGAAATGCCAGACGGGAGTACCCTCGGAGGAAGCGCTCCGAGGAGGCTTCATGAACATCGGACAGCCCAAGCGCATCATCGAGATCGAGCCGGTCACGATCCCGGTGCCCGGAGAGATCGAGCCCGAACCCGAGCCCACCCGGCTGCCGGACCGGGAGCCAGCACCGGCCGGGCCCGCCGAGCACTCGGCGTGAGCGGCCGGACCTCGACGCTCGACGGCCTGTCCGTCGAGGTGTCGAGCGAACCGCTCCTGGCATGGCGGACGTGGGCCCTCACCGGCTCACGTGACGGTCGCACCTTGCTGTTGCGCCCGGTCGCCAAGCGCTCGCGCACGTGGCGCCCGCTCCACGTGGTGGAAGCCCGGTGCCGCGTGTCCACCCGGCACACTGCCCCCGATGTCGGCTGTACGTGCGGGCTGCACGGAACCCACGGCGTCGACGTCCTTCGAAAGACGAGGAACCCCGCGGTGCTCGGCCGCGTCGCGCTCTGGGGACGGATCGTCGAACACGACCTGGGGTTCCGGGCGCAATTCGCGTACCCGCAGCGGCTCCGGCTGATCTGCCAGTTCTGCTTCTGGATCGCGGGCGTCCGCCGTGCGTCGCCCGAGCACGTGGGGTGGTTCCAACGCGGCGAGCTGATGCCTCTGTGCGACGAGCATCTCGGGGTTGCCCGGCGGAACGGGGCGACCCCGCGGTTCCTGCATCCCGCCGAGGTCGTTGCGCAGCGGCTGTGCGACACCTACGCCGTCGACGTCCTGGCGGTGTGAGCCGCTAACGGTCGCGGGGCGGTCGCTTCCGAGCGGCGCTTCGCGCCAACCGGGAGCGGAGCTGCGCCGACCGACCGGGTGCCGGCTCGGGTCGGTCGGTCTCCGTCTGTCGGTTCGACCCGTCCTCGGAACTGCCGACGTCGTCCGACCCGGTAGGCTCGCCGGCCACGCGCTCCGTGAGCGCATCGAGACGTCGCTCCGCGTCAAGGGCCCGGCGTTCCGCGATCTCGAGCCTGGCTTCCAGCGGAGCGAGGGTCGCGAGTCGTTCACGGGCCAGACGTTCGCGTTCCGTGGCCTCGGCCGCACGCGCGATCGAGACGTCACGCTCGTGTTCGGCCTCGCTGAGCGCGAGGTCTCGATCCGGGGCCGGGTCGGTGTGTCGGTTCCGCCGGGACGCCGAGAAGGCCAGCCACGTGGCGGCCGCGAGACCCGCCCCCGCGAGTACGAGCAGCGACGAGCGTGTGAGCGCGGCCGCCAACGCATCCATACCGTGCACATCGGCCTCGTCGCCGCCCGCCTTCAACCGTGATCGCGAGGACGTGATGTGACCGGCATCACGGCGACGTCTCCGGTCCGAGGTCAAGATTCGCGGGCTCCCCGCCGATACTCCAGGGCAGGCAGGCATCTCGGATCTTCTGCAACGCATGACATCCCCCCGGCCCCTACTTCGTCGCGCCATCACGGCCGTCATCCTGATGACGGCCGTGTCGTTCGTTGCCTCGCCTGCGCAGGCTCGCTCCGAGCTCGACAGCTACGTGGCGCGACGGGCGGCGATCGGCACGACGATCGCTCAGCTGCGCGAGCGACGCATCGAGACGGTGGTCGACCTTCGACTCGCCATCGGCCGTGCGACGAAACGTCTGTACGACATGCCTCGGACCGCGGCGGCGAATCGGCTCCGGTTCCGGCACGTGCGGAGCATCCTGGTGCACGAGCGGCGGGCGCTCTCCCGACGGCTCAGCCGCGTCGGGCGCCTCGCCGAGCACCGGGTGTCGGCGCTGCGCGAGCAACGCCGATCGATCGACGAGTGGATCTCGACCTGGGGCATCTTCCTCCACTGCCCGATCGGGGGCTGGCACTCGATCTCCGACAACTTCGGCATCACGGTGCGGCTGCCCGGCGTGCCGGTGCACCGACACATGGGCAACGACATCCTCGCCGTCGCCGGCACCCCGATCGTGGCGCCGTTCGACGGATACGCGTCGGCGTCTTCGAGCGAGCTCGGTGGCCTCGAGGTTCGCCTCGAAGGCTCCGCGGGCTACGTGTACAACGCGCACCTCTCGTCGTACGGCACACTCGGTCACGTGCGCGCGGGCTCCGTGATCGGCTACGTCGGCGACACCGGCGACGCCACGACGGCCCACGACCACCTGGAGTGGCATCCGAGCGGCGGCCCCGCGGTCGACCCGTATCCGTATCTCTCCGTGAGCTGTGGCTGAGAGCCGCGAGGGTAGTCTTCACCAGACTAGTGACCGTTGGCGGAGAAGTGCTGGTAGTCCTTCTCGCCGGACCAATCGCCGCCCCACTCCCACCCCGCAGCCCGGAAGGCCCACCAGACCGGGTCGCGGCGGTGCACCATGCCCCGCCGACGATGCGAACGGTCGAGGTAGTTCCTGCCCGCGGGCGGCGAGACCCCGCCGCTCCACACGTACGGGTTGTGCACCGGGTTCAGGTCGAGGGCCTTGCCGTAGGCGTGCTGGGACCAGCGGCAACAGACGCCGGCCCGCCACCGGCAGTTGAACGACGACGTATTGTTCGCCGCCATCGAACGCTTGTCGTCGGCCCCGTAGCGATCGACGAGCCGCATCCGCCTGATGGGGAACCGCACGTCGTAGAGCTTGCGGAACACCCGCGCCATCTCGTCGGCGTACCAGCGGTGCACGACCATGCGCCCGGTGTGCGCCCGGCGGTCGAACCCCCAGAACCTCAGCCGCACGATGCGCAGGTCGGCGAAGCCGACCGGACACCCGGGCCTCCACGACCTGCCCGTCATCAGCTCGCGGGTCGCCGGGCCGATGCGCGATATCCGCGCCTCGTAGCGGGGTGCCCAGGCGGCGGCCGACGGACCCGACGTCGCGAGCACGGCGGCGCACGACGCGACCACGACCACCCGGCGGCCGATCAGCTCCGCACCTTCCCCAGCAGGCGCAGGATCTCGAGGTAGAGCCAGATCAGCGTGGCGATCAGGCCGAACGCGCAGTACCACGACATGTACGTGGACGCCCCGGCCTTCACGCCTTCCTCGATGAAGTAGAAGTCGACGAAGAGGTTGAGCGCGGCGACGATGCAGATCACCACGCTGAGGCCGATGCCCAGCGGCGAGGGATCGTTGATGAAGCCGAGCTCGACGCCGAACAGTCCGAGCACGATCGCCACGACGTACATCTGCAGGATGCCGAGCGTGGCCATCATCACGACCGCCACGAACTTTCGCGTCACCTTGACGATGCGCGTGCCGTAGAGGAAGAGCGCCCCAGCGAACACGGCGAACGTCGCGAACACGGCCTGCAGCACGATGCCGTCGAACTCCTGTTCGTACCCGAACGAGATGACGCCGGCCCAGAAGCCCATGACCACGGAGTAGACCGGTCCGGTGAACGGCGCGATGCGTGGCTTGAACGCCGTCACGATCGAGAGCACCACGAGTCCGAGCAGCCCGATCAGCATGATCGTGGTCACGGTGCCCGACATCTCGTCGCCGAATGACCACCCGTAGACGGCGCTCGCGACCGCGAGCACGAGCAGGAACGCCGAGCGCCAGATCGTGCCCTCGAGCGTCATGACCTTCGGCGCCACGTCGGGGCGCCCTGGGATCGTGATCGGCTCCAGGTGGGGCACGTTCTGGAAGGTCTTCTCGTTCAACATCTGCCGTGACATGCGCGATCTCCTGTTCGAGCACAGACGAGACGCAATCGTATGCCGAGCGATCGGCGGGATCGTGGAGACGACCGGGATCGAACCGGCGACCTCCGGCTTGCAAAGCCGGCGCTCTACCAACTGAGCTACGTCCCCGGGCCAAGCGGTCCTGAGGACCCTTCGACGGGTGCATCGCGAGCGGTGGTGCCCCAGTCTACCGAGGGGCCGCCTCCACGAACCTCAAGCAGCCCCGAACGCGAACCTACCCAGCCGGCGTTCCGGCCCCCCGTCGTAGGCGATCAGCTCCGCCTCGAGCGCCACGCACTCGATCGCACCGGCGTCGACGCCGCGAGCCCACGCGCCGAGTTCCTCCCATCGAGCGCGATCGACACCCCGCGGATACGCGAGGGAGAGGTGCGGGATCCACTCGTCGTTCCCGATCTCGTCGCCCGGGCCTGCAGGCAGCCACGCCGCGCTCGCCGCGGCTCGGAGCCCACGGAAGGCCGTTCGGAACGAGTCCGTCATCTCGAGGCGGACCACGGGCACCCGGATATCCTCGAAGAGGTGCAACGCGTCGGCGCGCAACTCGATCGGCGCCTGTGCGCCGGTCCAGGCCGAAACCACCTCACCGATCCGCTCCTCGTCTTCAGGGGTGAGCGGCGCCGACGCCGACCCGAACCCCTTGAGCGTGGCGTGCGCACCGGGTACCACCGCGGGCGCTCCCCCGAGCCGGTCGAGCACCTCGCCCTGCCATCGCACGAACGCGGCGGCGAGATCGCCCACCGGGCGCACGACGAGGTACGCGGTGCCGCGCGCGTCGTGGAGCCCGGCGTCGTCGACGATCATCGGGGCGCCGGACGGTTCGAGCCGGTCCTCGACGTCGAGCCATTGCACCCGGTCCTCATGGGAAAGGGCGATCTCGACCCTCACGAGCCCGTCCGCCGCGGTGAACGATCCTCGCCGGGGCGTCTCGGCGTCGACCGATCCGACCCGCAGCGGGCCGTGGCGGCCGATGAGGTCGCTCGTGCGAGCCGCTCGGTGCTCGTACGCCTCATCGAGCCCGACGACGTCGGCGAACAAGGCGTCCGCGTCGGCGTCGTCCCAGGAGCTCAGCAACGATGCCGTGCGTTCGCTCGCGCGAACGAGCTCCGCAGAGGCGACCGGGTCCGCCGGGCCGACGCCCTCGATGTGGGCGAGCACCTCGAGGGCCTCGATACACGCGAGATGCATGTTCCCGTAGGTGACGTTCGCCAGGCCGACGACCCCGATCCCGTGGTCGGGCAGCCATCGCATGTGCGAGCCATAGCCGGGCAAGCCACCGCTATGGCCGACCGACACGCCGAGCCGCTCGTCGATCCGGATCCCGAGACCGATGCCGTATCCGGTGGCGGTCATCCGCGCCGGGCCGCTGGGTGAGGGCCGCAGCCGTGTGAGCTCATCGAACCGCCGGAGCTGCTGCATCTCGCGTCGCGCCCATCGCGGCAGCGGCGCCTCGTCGCCCTCGTCCCGAGGGGGGAACGCGTCGGTGAAGAACGCGACCCACCGGGCGAGATCGCGGACGCTGGACCACAGGCCCCCCATCGGGGCGAGCTCCCCGTCACCGACCGGCTCTCCCTCGTGCCGCCACTCGCGATCTTGGATCCGGTAGGGCTCGGCCACCACGCCCGACGAGGGACGGGTCCACGTGGTCGCCGCGAGGCCGAGCGGTCCGATCAGCGACGACGTGACCAGCTCCTGTGCACGAACCCCGGCCACGCGCCGCATCACGCGCCCGAGCAGCCCCCATCCCAGGTTCGAGTACTCGAAGCGCGTGCCGGGGGGCCAGGCGAACGCCCCGCCGGCGGCGATGAGCTCGGCGAACTGGGTTTCGGTCAGGTCCATGTGGCGATCGGCCCACTCGTCGTCGGTGGGCAGGCCGGTCTCCATCGAGGCGAGGTGCCGCACCGTGATCGGCGGACCGTCGACCGTCGGTCCGCGCCACGTCGAGAGCTCGGGCACGTGGACCGTGACCGGATCGTCCAGGCGGAGACGGCCGTCGACGACGAGCCTCATCAAGGCCGCGCCGGTGAAGCTCTTCGTCATCGAGGCGATGCGGAAAACGCTGTCGGCGTCAGGTGGAGCGTCGTCTCCGACCCGGAGGGTGCCGATGCCCCCGGAAGCCTCCAGCTCTCCCCCGCGGACCAGGCCCCAGGCGACGCCGGGTGCCCGTGTCCGCCGAGCCCACCGTTGGAAGACCGCCCCGATCGCCTCCTCGGAGGACGGCATGACCCTAATCGTCGGGCGGAGCGGTCGACGTCGACGTGGTCGGGGTGGGCGAGTGGCCCGGCCGCCACTGTTCCAGAGCCCCGCTGTCGGGCGCGCGATCGATGCACGTGCGACGGCAGATCGCGCCCGTGAAGCTCGTCACCGTCCACCAGGTGTACGAGTCGCGGAAGCCGCCGAACTCCATCACCGTGATCGGGATGCGGACCGACAGGCCGTCCGGCGTCTTGCGGCGGACCCGCACGTTCTTCAGGAACACGTCGCGACGGGACGGCCGGTCTCGCCACAACGAGGCATGCAGCTTCGGCCCCGTGCTGCGCACCAGGATGAAGTACTCGGCTTCGGGGCCCCGTTGGGTATCGAGGAAGACGTACGCGTTGGCCCGGTCCCAGATCGCTGGAGGCGTCCACTTCGCGAACGTGAGCACCGTGACCTCGGTCCCCTTCCCGTGCGCCAGCCGCACTCGCCGCACGTCGAGCACGCCCTTCGTGTCGTTGGGGTCGTTCGTCTCGGTGTGGACCCTCGGGATCGCGATCGCGACGATGGCGACCAGCACCGCCGAAGCAGCGGCCAGGAACGGGACGAGGGGCCGCATCGTCCAGCCGGCGCGACGGAGCGGGCGCATCGTCACGAGCGCACCCCCCGACCGAGCCATCTGATCGCAGCCCACGCGGTGGAGCCTGCCACCGCGACCCCGGCGATGGCCAACACCATCGGCAGGTATTCGTTCGGGGACGGCCACCCGGGCAACGTGAACGTCGGTTCCGGAGGGGGGCGCAGGGCGACCAGGGCCGCTATGACCGCAAGTCCCACGTTCCGCAGGAGCAGCGCGGGCGGCGACACGGGCTCCCGACCGCCGAAGCAGCCGCATGGCACCTGGGCTCCGAACCTGCGCCAGGCGCGGAGCGCCTCGGCGG
>DASTBT010000017.1:0-38435 GCA_035711865.1 Actinomycetota bacterium | reverse complement strand
GCGAGGCACACGGTCGCTCGTGCGTCGCCGCCCACGGGCGACCCGGGGGTCGGGCCCGGGGACGGGATCGCCCCGTTCACGATCGTGGGGCGGCATTGCGAGTCCGGAGACACGCTGGCCGAGAACGTGGTCCTGCCGGAGCCGACGGGACCGGGCGACCTGCTCGCGTTCGCCGCGACCGGCGCGTACACGTATCCCTTGGCCAGCACCTACAACCGTGTCGGCCGCCCCGCGGTCGTGGCCGTGCGCGACGGCGCCGTGTCGCCGTGGCTGCGTCGTGAGGACGCGGGCGATCTCGACCGCCTCGAGGTCGGCGCCGTTCGAGACCGGGCCGCGACGTCGCCCGAAGGCATCACCGTCCGGCCGGCACGACCCCAGGACGCCCGATCCTACCTCGCGTTCTGGACCGCGATCGTCGAGGAGGGCCGGCACGTGCGCACCGAGCGTGTGACCGGAACCGTTCGCGGGTACCGGCGGCGGTTCCGGCATCCGTGGACCGACCGCGAGGCACAGATCGTCGCGGTCGACGGCGACGATCGCGTGGTCGGGCACGTCTACGTGCAGCGGGAGTCACACCCGGTCACCAGGCACGTGGCAACGCTCGGGATCGCGGTCGAGGCGGCCGCACGGGGCCGGGGCATCGGCTCCGCCCTGCTGGCCGAAGCGTTGCGATGGGCGCGATCGGTCGGGGTCGACAAGGTGGCGCTGTCGGTCTATCCGCACAACACGGGTGCGATCGCGCTGTACCGCAAGTTCGGGTTCGTCGAGGAAGGAAGGCTCGCACGCCATTCCCGCAAGTCCTACGGTGACGAGGACGAGATACTGATGGCTGCCTGGATCGACGGCGACGACGGCGCGGGGGGCGCTCGATGAGCGAACGCACGGTCACGATCGGCCTGCTCGGGTGCGGCACGGTCGGAAGCGCCGTCGTGCGTTCGCTTCACGAGCGCGGCGACGACATCGCGATGCGCGCCGGCTGCCGCCTCAAGGTCACGCGCATCGCCGTTCGCGATCCCGATCGCGACCGCGACGTTCCGGTGCCGCGGAGCGTGTTCACGACCGACGGCGTCGAGCTCGTCGACGACCCCGAGATCGACCTCGTCTGCGAGACCCTCGGTGGGGTCGAGCCGGCGCGGGCCATGCTGCTGCGCGCGCTCGCCTCGGGCAAGTCGGTCGTCACGGCGAACAAAGAGCTGCTGGCCGTCGCCGGCAGCGAGCTGTTCGAGGCGGCCGACGCGGCGGGCCGGGATCTGTTCTTCGAGGCGTCCGTCGGCGGCGGGATCCCGCTGATCCGTCCGCTCAAGGAGTCCCTGGCGGGTGAGCGGGTCACACGATTGCTCGGCATCGTCAACGGCACGACCAACTACATCCTCACCCAGATGTCCCGGAACGCGTCGTCGTTCGACGAGGCGCTGGCCGAAGCCCAACGATTCGGGTACGCCGAAGCCGACCCGACCGCCGACATCGACGGTTCGGACGCCGCGGCGAAGTGCGCGATCCTCGCGTCGATCGCGTTCGATTCCGGGGTCGTCGCCGGCGACGTGTACCGGGAGGGCATCGCGTCGATCACGTCACAGGACATCGCCGATGCCGACCGCATGGGATACGTCGTGAAGCTCCTCGCGATCGCGGAGCTCGACGACGAGGCGATCAGCGTGCGCGTTCACCCCGCCATGGTCCCTGCCGCGCATCCGCTGGCCGCCGTGCACGATGCGTTCAACGCTGTCTACATCGAGGGCCGGAGCGTGGGTCAGCTGATGCTCTTCGGGCCGGGAGCCGGGGGGGATCCGACGGCGACGGCGGTGGTGGGTGACCTCGTCGCCGCCGCTCGCAATCTCCTCACCGGCGGCCGTGCGATGGGCCATACGCGCACCGTGGACCGACACATCCGGCCGATGAGCGACACCAACGGCCAGTACTACATCAACCTGCACGTCGCGGACCGTCCCGGCGTGCTCGCCGAGATCGCGGGCGACTTCGGTCACAACGGTGTCTCGATCGAACGGGTCTGGCAGGAGGGGTTCGGCGACGAGGCCACCCTCGTGTTCATCACCCACCGGGCGCTGGAGGGGGCCATGCAGAAGACGCTGCAGGAACTGCGCGAGTCGCCGGCGGTGCGTTCGGTGGCGAGCGTGCTCCGGGTGGAGGGTGAGGAGCCGTGATCGGGACTCACCGATGACCGTTCGCCCGGATGGTGCCCACCAATGGCGTGGGGTGATCGAGGAGTACCGTGCTCGGCTCCCGGTGGGCGACGCCACCCCCGTCGTCACCTTGCTCGAAGGCGGAACCCCGCTGGTGCGATCGGGGCCGCTGAGCGACGAGACCGGCTGCGACGTCTGGCTGAAGTTCGAAGGCGCCAACCCCACCGGGTCCTTCAAGGATCGTGGCATGACGCTCGCGATCTCGAAGGCCCTCGAAGAGGGCGCCAAGGCCGTGGTCTGCGCATCGACCGGCAACACGAGCGCGTCGGCCGCGGCGTACGCGGCGAAGGCCGGCCTGCCCTGTGCGGTGCTCGTGCCGAAGGACAAGGTCGCGATCGGGAAGATGGCACAGACGCTCGTGCACGGCGCACGTGTGCTCGAGGTCGACGGCAATTTCGACGACTCGCTCCAGCTCGCGACCGACCTCGCGGATCGGTTCCAGGTCACCCTCGTCAACAGCGTGAACGTGTACCGGTTGCAAGGGCAGAAGACCTGCGTGTTCGAGATCGTCGACGCGATCGGCCGCGCTCCCGACCTGCACTGTGTGCCGGTGGGCAACGCCGGGAACATCTCGAGCCATTGGGCCGGCTACTCCGAGTACCTCGCGGACGGCGTGATCGTCGAGCCTCCGCGGATGATGGGGTTCCAGGCGCAGGGGGCGGCGCCGATCGTGCGAGGCGAGCCGATCAAGGATCCGCAGACGATCGCGACGGCGATCCGGATCGGGAACCCCGCGTCGTGGGACAAGGCGGTGGCGGCCGCGAGGGAGTCCGAGGGTTCGATCGATGCGGTCACCGATCGGGAGATCCTGGCGGCGTATCGTCGGGTCGCCCGCGAAGGGCTGTTCGCCGAGCCGGCCAGCGCGGCGAGCGTGGCCGGCCTGCTGCACCTCCACGCCGAGGGGGCACTGCCGGGCGGAGCCACCGTTGTGTGCATCCTGACCGGCCACGGGCTCAAGGATCCAGAGTGGGCGATCGCCGGCGCGGCGCATCCGGCGGCGGTGCCCCCCGATGCCGGCGCGGTCGCTGCCGAGCTCGGTCTGTAGGGCGCCGCCGCCGCGTTAGGCTCGAGCGATGCGTCTCACTCTGCGTGTCCCGGCGACCTCGGCGAACCTGGGTCCGGGATTCGACTGCTTCGGGCTCGCGCTGGAGCTGTGCAACGACGTCGAGATCGATACCGAGCACGAGAGCGCCATCTCGTGGAGCGGCGAGGGGGCAGGCGAGCTTCCGACCGACGGCTCCGATCTGATCCGGTCGACGATGCGCCGGGTGGCCGGTGACCGCACGCTGCCGGTCTTCGCGATGCACGGCATCAACCGGATCCCGCTGGCGAGGGGGCTCGGCTCGTCGTCCGCCGCGGTGGTGGCGGGGGCCGCCGCGGCGCTGATCCTGCTGGGCGACGATCCGTCGCCCGCCCGTGTGTTCATGCACGCGGCGTCGATCGAGGGTCACCCCGACAACGCGGCGCCCGCTTGTTTCGGCGGGTTCACGATCGCCGTGCCCGAGGGGCAGGCGACCCGGCTCGAGCCGAACACCGATCTCCGGCCGGTGCTGCTGGTGCCGGATCACGTCACGATGCCGACCGACGAGGCGCGCGCGGCCCTGGCCGATGTCGTGCCCCGGGCGGACGCCGTCTTCAACGTCGCGCACGCGGCGCTCGCGGTGCATGCGTTCACACGCGATCCGTCCGCGCTCGGCATGGCGCTCCGCGATCGTCTCCACCAGGATGCGCGACTCCGGCTCGTGCCGGAGGCCCGCGAGGTCCTCGAGGCGGTCCTGGATACCGGCGTGCCGGCGTGTGTCTCGGGAGCCGGCCCGTCCTTGATCGCGTTCCCGGCCGCCGGGCAGCACGTGCCCGACCCCGGCTCGGGATGGCGCCAGGTGGAGGTGTCCGTGCGGCGGTCGGGTTTCGAGGTCGAACGGGCCTGATCTCGCCGGCTCAGCCTGCGCACACCCCGGTGTCGACCGACGCCGTGAGGGCATCGGGGTTCTCGATCATGGGCAGGAACTCGCTCGTGACGATCGCGTAGCCCACGGTCTCGTCGGCGACCGCGCTCGCGAAGACGAGTCCGGCCACCATGCCGTCGGCCAGCACGAACGGTCCGCCGCTGTTCCCGCGTCGGATCGTCGCCTGCACCTCGTAGATCCGGCGCTCGACCTGTCCGTCGCCGTAGATGTTCCTGCCGACGGGGTCGATGACGGCGCGCACGGCCGCGCTGCCGGCGGTCAAGGGGCGCCCTCCCGGATACCCGAGCACGGCACCCGCGTCGCCTCGTTCCGCCTCGCCCCGCATGAGGGGAACAGGAGGCAGGCCGAGATCACGTGCCCGAAGCACCGCGACGTCGAGGTCCGGATCGAACGCGACCACGATGGCATCGGTTCGCATCCCCGCGAACTGCACCGATTGCTCGCTGGTGCCGGCCACGACATGGGCGTTGGTGACCACCAGGTCGTCGTACACGACGAATCCACTGCCCTGGTTGACGAAGCCGCTGTTGCAGCCGCCCCCGAGGACCTCCACCGTCGAGTGCCGTGCCGCACCGATCGCGGCCTTGAGCTCTTCTGCGTCGGGTGGATCGACGGGCGCCGAGGGTTCCTCCGGAAGCCCGACGAACACGTCCGGGTACCCGAGCAGCGACAGGAGTCGTCTGGCCTCGCCTTCCAGCGAGGGAGGCGGGGGCAGGGCGGCGTCGAGCGTCTGCACGATCTCGGATCGCCGGAGACCGCGTGACACGGTGGGGAAGGGGCCCTCGGCGAGGTTGAGGGCCAGCAGCCAGACCGCGAGCAGGAGCGCGCCGGCCGAGACCACCGACCCTCCCAGCGCATCGACCATCCTGAGCGGCGTCCCGTGCGTCCGCCGACGGAGATGGCTCCCGAGGGTCCAGCCCAGGATGTTGCCGATCGCGCCGGCCACCAGGACCGTGCCGAGGACGAAGGCGACGCCGGACGCCGGGGAGCTCGCCAGCTGTGCGACCCGGGGCGCAAGGGCGACGCCCACGAGCACGCCGGCGATCAGCCCGACGATGCCGATCACCTGCAGGACGGCTCCTCTGCGGTACCCCGAGTAGAGGGAACCGGCCAGCAAGGCGATCAGGATCACGTCGAGCCAGGTCATGGGAGCCGACATCGTCCCACGCCGCCGTCGCCGAGTCGCGTGCCTGCGTCCGGGCGCGGTGCCGCGGCACTAGACTAGAGATCACCCGTGGTCACCATCGCGCACATCTCGGACCCGCACGTCGGCTCGCAGTTCTTCGTGCCCAACCTCATGAACCGGGTGATCGCGGAGCTCAACGAGATGCGTCCCGACGCCGTCGTCGTGAGCGGGGACCTGACGGCCGAAGGGTACCGGCAGGAATACAAGAACTGGGTCGCGTACGCCGAGCGCATCCATGCTCCGATGCTGACCGTGCCGGGGAACCACGATTCCCGCAACGTCGGCTACCTGCATTTCGAGGATCTGATCGGTCCCCGCATGTGGTCGCACGACGTCGACGGCGTGCGCATCGTGGGGGTGGACTCCAGCGAACCCGATCTCAACGAAGGCAAGGTCGGACGGGTGCACTACGACTGGGTCCGGCGGCAGTTCGAGCAACCCGCACAGCTCAAGGTGTTCGTCCTGCACCACCACCTGCTGCCGATCCCGGGAACGGGTCGTGAGCGCAGCACCGTGATGGACGCCGGCGATCTGCTCGAGGTGCTCATTCACGCAGGTGTGCAGGTCGTGCTCTCCGGCCACAAGCACGTGCCCTACGTCTGGCGGCTGGAAGGCATGTACGTCGCCAACGCCGGCACGGTATCGTCGCTCCGCGTTCGTGGGTACACGAAGCCGTGCTACAACGTGTTGGAGTTCGACGACGGCCAGGTGCGCATCCTGCGCCGCTTCCCGTTCGGCGAGAGCCACGTGATGGCGCACTTCTCGCTCGCCGGTGACCAGTTCCATCGGGAACACGAACTGCCCGTGCAGGAACGTACGGTTCCGGTCGGCGACTAGCCCGCGCCGGGCTCCCCACATCCACATGCCCCTCGAAGGAGGCGATACCCCGATGCGAACCGTCGTGCTCGTGGACGGCGAGCACTATCCGCCCGTGACCCGATGGGGCATCCAGACCGCGATCGAACGAGGACACGAGGTCGTCGGCGCCCTGTACGTCGGGGGGATCGAGAAGATCGATCCTCGGGCGTTTCCCGACGTCGGGGTCCCGACCCTCACGGCAGGCGACGATCGTATGGCGGCCCTGGCTCGGGCGATCGACGACTGGGAGCCGGACGTGGTGCTCGATCTCTCCGACGAGCCGGTGCTCGGCTACCGGGAGCGCATGGAGCTCGCGGGCGTCGCCCTCTCGCGTGGTATCCGATACGAGGGAGCCGACTTCCGGTTGGAGCCGCCCAACGACGGCGGTCCACCGGTCGATGCGCCGACCCTGGCCGTGATCGGCACCGGCAAGCGCACGGGCAAGACGGCCGTCAGCGGGCAGATCGCGAGGCTCGCCGCCGGCCGAGGCGAGGATCCGATCGTCGTCGCGATGGGCCGGGGTGGCCCGGCCGAGCCCCAGATCGCCGAAGCAGGGACCGTCGATCTGGAACGCCTCGTCGAGTTGGTGCGCGACGGCGAACACGCCGCCTCCGACTACCTCGAGGATGCGATGACCACGGGCGTGACGACGATCGGGGCGAGGCGCGTGGCCGGAGGTCTCGCCGGGGGAGCGTACGCGACGAACGTGCGTCGGGCCGCCGAGCTCGCGGCCGCCCGGCGGCCCGGGTTGGTGGTACTCGAGGGGAGTGGCGCCACGGTGCCCCCGGTGCCCTGGGACGCGGCCGTGCTCGTGGTGCCCGGTGCCGCGCCGCCCGAGTATCTGGGCGGATACCTGGGCCCGTACCGCATGTTGCGGTCCGACCTGGTCGTTGTTACCATGGCTGCCGGCCCGCTGGCCGGGCCCGAGAACCTCTCCGCGCTGCGATCCCACGTCCTCCGGTTCTTCGACGAGTCGCAGTTACTGATCACCGATCTCGTCCCCGTTCCGTTGGCCGAAGTACGGGATGCGCGGGTGTTCTTCGCCACCACCGCCCCCGGGGGCGTCGCCGCTCGCCAGGTCGAGCACCTGCGAGAGGCGAACCGTTGCGAGGTGGTGGGGTGGAGCGCACGGCTGGCCGATCGGGTCGGCCTGGCGGAGGACCTCGACGCAGCCCAGGAGTACGACGTCCTCCTCACGGAACTGAAGGCCGCCGCCGTCGACATCGGCGTCGCGCGGGCCCTGGTCCGGGGGGCGGAGGTCGTGTTCGTGGACAATCGAGCCGTGGTCGTGGAGGGGTCGACCGACCTCGACACGGCGATGGGCGAGGTCATCGATCTCGCGAGGCAACGAGGTGCGCAACGAGGGACGAACCCGTGAGCCAACACATCGATCCGGATGAGGGCAAGTCGGTGAACCTGAGGGAAGCGAAGACGCAGCACATCGTCATCAGCGACCGTGAGCCCGGTCTGCCCTTCTCCAAGGGGCTGATGGCCTCGCAGGTCATGGTCACCGGGCTCTCGCCGTACCGGGCGTACCAGGTCGCCGAGGAGATCGAGGATCGACTCCGGAGCCAGGGTCGCGCCTCGGTCAGCTCCGACGAGATCGCCGACGTGGCGCTCGCCGTGATCGACGAGATCGCCGGGGAACGCTACGCGAAGAACTTCCTGCGCTGGCGCGACGTCGAACGGCTCGACGTTCCGTTGGTGATCCTGATCGGCGGTACCACGGGCGTGGGCAAGTCGACGATCGCCACGCAGCTCGCGGCTCGTCTCGGCATCGTGCGGGTCGTCGCGACCGACGCGATCCGCGAGGTGATGCGGTCGATGTTGTCGTCCGAGCTCATGCCGACCTTGCACACATCGTCGTTCCATGCCGACCGCGCCCTTCGGGAGCCGCCCGGGACCTCGGCCGATGCGTTGTTGCTCGGCTTCCGTGAGCAGACCGCGGCGGTCGCGGTGGGCGTCAACGCATTGATCGAACGCGCGGCGACCGAGGGCACGAGCATCGTGATCGAGGGCGCCCACATCGTGCCGGGATTCGTCGACGTCGAGTCACATCGCGACCGCATCCTGTCGGTGCCGTTCATCCTCGGCGTCGACGACGAGGGACGGCACCTCTCGCACTTCGCGACGCGCGAGGACGCGATCGCCGCGCGCCCCGCGGAGCGGTATACGGAAGGTTTCGAGAACATCCGCAGGTTGCAGCGGTACGTGAAGAGCCAGGCGCTCTCGCACGGCGTGCCGGTGCTGCCCAACTACAGCTTCGACCAGGCGATCGCCGTGGTGATGGATCTCGTGATGGAGCGCACCACGCAACGTGCGGCCGAGATCCGCGAGGCCACCGAGGTCACCGCCGAGCCCGACGGCTCGGGTTCCCGAACCGGGAACGATCGGGCAGACGAGGCCGTGGTCATCGATCCAGTAGGAGGACAGACGACATGAGGTTGTTCCTCGACACAGCCGACATCGACGAGATCCGCGAGATCAACAGGTGGGGCGTGCTCTCCGGGGTCACGACGAACCCGTCCCTCGTGGCGAAGGAAGGGGAAGAGCCCGACCTCGTCTGGAAGGAGATCCTCGAGACCGTCCCGGGCGACATCTCGCTCGAGACGACGGAACCCGAGGCCGACGCGATGTACGAGCAGGGGGTGAAGCTCTCGCAGATGGCGACGAACGCCGTCGTCAAGGTGCCGATGACCCCCGACGGGCTCGCCGCAGGCAAACGACTCATGGCCGACGGCATCAGGATCAACGTCACCCTGGTGTTCTCGCCGGCCCAGGCGATCCTGGCCGCCGAGGTCGGCGCGTACATCGTGTCGCCGTTCCTCGGCCGCCTCGACGACGTCGGCAGTGACGGCATGGGCATGCTGAGGGCGATCACCGAGATCTACGCGGTGCAGGGCTACGACACGAACGTGCTCGCGGCCTCGTTGCGTCACCCGATGCACGTCGTTGACGCCGCCATCGCGGGCGCCGACATCGCGACGATGCCCCACGACGTCTTCACGAAACTCGTGAAACACCCGCTCACCGATGTCGGCCTCGAGAAGTTCCACGCCGACTGGCTGACGCTCCAGAGCGACCTGAAGGGAGAGGCATAGCCTCATGGACACCACGATCGACCGAAGCGCCCTCGAGCAGAAGCTCATCCCGGAGCTGCAACGCATCGCCCAGGACATGGGCATCGAGGGCACCCAGCGCCTGCGGAAGGCGGGCTTGATCGACGCGATCGTCGCCCAGGGCGGCAACGGTTCCGGTGAAGGCGACGCGGCAGCGGGGTCGGCGTCGGTCGCCGTTGCCGAGCGCGCCGATGCCGAGGCAGCGGGGACGTCCGAGGACGGCGCGCCCGCATCCGGAGGCGGAACCTCCACCCTCGAACCCGCCGCCGGAGACGGCTCGGGAGACGAGCGCCCCGACGGAGGCGAGGAGCGTTCCCAGGATCGCGATCGGGTCGACGACCGAGGACGGAGCCGCGGAGGCCGTGGACGAGGCGATCGCGGCCAGGAGCGCGGCCGCGACCAGGAGCGCGGCCGCGACCAAGGCGGGAACCGCGAACAGGCACAGGGCGGCCAGGAACGCGGCCGCCGCCAACGCCCGTCGCGTGAGGATCGCCGCCGTTTGCGTGAGGAGCGCCGGCTCCGCGAGGAGCAAGAACGGGCCGAGGAGCTGAAGAACGCTCCGACCAGGTCCGGCATCCTCGACCTGCTGCCCGACGGGTACGGGTTCCTGCGGACGTCCGGATACGCTCCCGGACCCGAGGACATCTACGTCTCGGTGTCGCAGGTGCGGAAGGCGACGCTCCGCAAGGGCGACGTCGTGGCCGGCAAGGTGCGTCGTCCCCGCGACAACGAGAAGTACCTGGCCCTGCTCGACGTCGAGACCGTGAACGGGCAGGACCCGGAGCAGGCGAAGGAGCGGCCCAACTTCGACAAGCTGACGCCGCTCTTCCCCGATGAGCGGTTCCGGCTCGAATCCGGTCCGACGGCCGTCGCCGAGCGAATCATCGACATGATCGTGCCGATCGGGAAGGGCCAGCGCGGCATGGTGGTCTCGCCGCCGAAGGCCGGAAAGACCACGATCCTCAAGCAGATCGCGAACGGCATCCTCGCCTCGAACCCCGAGGTCCACCTGATCGTGCTGCTCGTCGACGAACGCCCCGAGGAGGTCACCGACTGGCAACGGACGGTCACGGCCGCCGAGGTCGTGTACTCCACGTTCGACAAGCCGACCGACCAGCACATCCAGATCACCGAGCTCGTGCTGGAGCGGGCCAAGCGGCTGGCCGAGGCGAAGCAGGACGTCGTGATCATGCTCGACAACCTCACCCGGCTCGCCCGCGCCTACAACCTGAGCATGCCCGCGAGCGGCAAGATCCTCTCGGGCGGCATCGACGCCTCGGCGCTGTACCCGCCACGACGGTTCTTCGGGGCGGCCCGCAACATCGAGGAGGGCGGTTCCCTCACGATCATCGCGAGTGCCCTGGTCGAGACCGGCTCCCGTATGGACGAGGGCATCTTCGAGGAGTTCAAGGGCACCGGGAACATGGAGCTTCGCCTCGATCGTCAGCTCGCCGAGAAGCGGATCTTCCCGGCGATCAACGTCGACGCCTCGAGCACGAGGAAGGAAGAGCTCCTGCTGCCGCCCGAAGAGCTGGCGCTCGTCATCAAGCTCAGGCGGGTGCTGCACGCGCTCGACCCGGCGGCGGCCCTCGAGCTCCTGACCGACAAGATCCGCGCGACGAAGTCCAACGAGCAGTTCTTGAAGGAGATCGCGAAGAGCGGCAACTGATCCGCGGGGGCGCGCGAGGAATAGCCGAGCGTTGTTGGAGGTGCGAGGTACGCTCGTGCGGGTCGGCGAAGGAGACGACGGAACATGAAGCAGGGAATCCACCCCGAATATCAGATCGCGAACGTCCACTGTTCGTGCGGAAACACGTTCCAGACTCGCTCCACGGTGAGCGAGATACGGGCCGAGATCTGCTCGAACTGCCATCCCTTCTACACGGGGAAGCAGAAGCTGGTCGACACCGGCGGCCGGGTCGAGCGTTTCCAGAAGCGGTACGCCAAGACGCAGGCCGCCCAGCAGGCGGCGAAGAAGAGCTAGCGGCTCGTGGCCGACGACCCGGCGGCGGCCCCGTCGCCCGCGTCGCACCTCTACGGCGGGCAGGCCGTCGTCGAGGGCGTGATGATGCGGGGCGCCCGTCACTGGGCGGTCGCCGTCCGCAGGCCGTCCGGCGACATCCACCTAGAATCGCACGGCATCAACTCGGTGGCCGAGCGGCATCCGATCCTCCGCAAGCCCTTCCTGCGAGGGGTCATCGTGCTGGGCCAGTCGCTGGCCATCGGCATGCGGGCGCTGATGGTCGCGGCGAACCAGTCGGTGGACGACGACGAGCAGCTCACCTCCAGGCAGATCGGGGTGTCGCTCGCGATCGCGATGCTGCTGTTCATCGGTGTGTTCATCCTCGGCCCCACGACCCTGTTCACCTGGGTGGAGGGCCGGCTCGGCAAGGGGGTTCCCCTGTTGGTCGGCGAGGGCGTGTTCCGGGTGGCGCTCTTCGTGGGTTACCTCTGGCTGATCGGTCGCACGAAGGACATCCATCGCGTCTTCGAGTACCACGGCGCCGAACACAAGACGATCGCCGCGTACGAACACGACGACGAGCTCGTCCCGAGCAAGGTGGATCGCTACCCGAAGGAGCACGTGCGGTGCGGCACGAACTTCCTCATCATCGTGATGATCATCACGATCTTCGTGTTCACGATGTTCGGCACGCCGGGCCTGATCTGGCGGGTGGCCTCCAGGATCCTGGCGATCCCGATCATCGCCGGCATCGCGTACGAGGCCTTGCGGCTGGGGGCGCGCTTCCAGGGCTCGCTCGTCATGCGCGTGTTGATGGCGCCCGGTATCTGGTTGCAGAAGATCACGACCCAGGAACCCGACGACGCCCAGATCGAGGTGGCGATCGCATCGTTCGACGAGGTGCTGCGACGAGAAGAAGAGGCCGCTCGGGCGCAGGGTTGACCCCGCTTCCCGAGCCGTCGAACCCCTGTGGCGGAAGCGGTGACGGGAGACGGCCATTGCGCTGACGGGGGCCTTTCCAGCAAGATGCACACGATGGCCGCGCCGGGTTCCCCGGCAGGAGGGAACGATCCGCTTGTCCGATGACCAGAGTGAATCGTCGCTCGTGACCGGCGCAGAGCAGATCCGGCAGCGCGAGTTCGCGACGGTGCGTCGAGGGTACGACCCGGACCAGGTTCGGGCCTATCTCGGGTCGCTCTCGGCCCACGTCGACGAGCTGGAACGCGCGCTCGCGGAGTCTCGGGCGCGGATCGGCGAGCTCCAGTCTGCGTCCCCGACGTCGGCGCCCTCGACGGCGCCGGACCCCTACGAACGGTTGTCCGAGCGGTTCGCCGGCGTGCTTGCCTCGGCCGACACCGAGGCGCAGCAGGTCGTGGACGAGGCGAAGAGCGAGGCCGCGCGCATCAGGTCGGAGGCGCAAGCGCAGGCCGAGGATCTCCGCAACCGGAGCTCACGCTCGTTGATGGCCGCGCAACAGGAAGCCGACCGTATGCTCGAGAACCTCGCGTCACGACGAGCTGCAATGCTCGGTCAGCTGCACGACATGCAGGCCCGGTTATTGGCGGTCGCCGACGATCTCGAGGTGGCGATACAGCCCGCCTCCGATGCAACCGCCTCGCCGGAGCCACCGACCGTCGTCCCCGAGGCGGCCGGCACGCCCGAGGGTGCCGCCGCGCCGGAGGGTGCCGCCGCGCCGGAGCCCGTCCCCAGCCACGCGGTCACGTCTGCCGCCTCGCCCACCAGCGAGACACTGCCCGGAGCCGACACGCGGTCGGCCGAGGCCTCACGGCGGGAACGTCCGGCTGTCGATGTCGGGATCGCTGCGTTGTTCGACGACCCTCCCGCCGACGAGGTGGACCTGCCCGACCTCAGCGGCATCGACCTGGACCTCGATCTCGACGACGAGCGGGGAGACCGGTAGGTCGCTGGACGCACGCCCGGGTCCGCGGGCGATCCGGCGCTCTCCTTGGCATGATCGACGACGTGACCGACGACTTCGACGCACGACTCGGGGAGATCCGGGCCCGCCACGAACGGATCGCCGCCGAGATGGCCGAGCCGGGCGTGGCCACCGATCCCGAGCGACTCCGATCCCTCGGCAAGGCCTACGCCGAACTCGAGGAGATCGTCGTGCCGTATCGGGAGTATCGCGACGCGGTCGAGCAGGCCGCCGATGCCCGCGAGCTGGCCGCTCGGGAGGCAGATCCGGAGATGACGGCCTTCCTCGAGCAGGAGGCGGCCGAGGCCGGAGCCCGAGCCACGGAGATCCGTGCCCGCCTCGAAACGATGCTGGTGCCGAAGGATCCCAACGACGGCAAGGACGTGATCGTCGAGATCAGGGCGGGCGCCGGCGGCCAGGAGGCCGCCCTGTGGGCGGGTGACCTCTACGAGATGTACCTGCGCCTCGCGGAGCGCCATCGCTGGAAGACCGACGTCCTGTCCAGTTCGCCGAGCGACATCGGCGGCTTCAAGGAGGCCGTCCTCGAGGTGGGGGGCCGCGACGCCTACGCGCGGCTGAAACACGAATCGGGTGTGCATCGGGTGCAGCGGATCCCCGTCACGGAGTCGTCGGGGCGCATCCATACCTCGACCGCCACGGTCGCGGTGCTGCCCGAGGCCGAGGAGGTCGAGGTGGAGATCCGCCCAGAGGACCTGGTGATCGATGTCTATCGCTCGAGCGGTCCCGGCGGGCAGTCCGTCAACACGACCGACTCCGCCGTGCGCATCGTGCACCTGCCGACCGGCATCAAGATCGAGTGCCAGGAAGAGCGGTCGCAGCTGCAGAACCGCGAGAAGGCCATGCGGTATCTGCGCGCTCGCCTGTTGCAGCGGGCCCAGGACGAGGCGGCCGCGAAGGAAGCGGCGACGCGCCGTTCACAGCTCGGATCGGGCGACCGCGCGGAGAAGATCCGGACGTACAACTTCCCCGACGGACGCGTGACGGACCATCGCATCAAGCACACCTCGCATCGGCTCACGGAGGTGCTCGAGGGAGGCGACGAGCTCGACGCCTTCATCGACCGGCTGAACGCGGTCGAGCGCGCCGAGCAGCTCTCCGGCGATGACGGAGGGTCGATGTGAGGCCGGCCCTGGTGGTGCGGCGGGCGGCGGAGTACCTGGAGCGCCACGACGTCGACGCGCCGCTGCCGACGGCCGAGCGCCTCCTGATCGACGTGCTCGGGACCGATCGCGCCGGCCTGTATCGCCGCGAGGAGCCGCTGCGGGGTATCGAGGCGAGGGCGTTCGGGCAGGCGCTCTGCCGCCGATGCGCCGGCGTGCCGACCCAGCATCTGACGGGCGAGGCGGGGTTCCGGAGGCTCTCGCTGACGGTGCGCCCCGGGGTGTTCGTGCCCAGGCCCGAGACCGAGGTCGTCGTCGACGCGGCGCTCGAGACGCTCCGCAGCCGCCGCCGACCCGTCGTCGTCGACGTGGGCACGGGGACCGGAGCGATCGCCCTCGCCCTGAAGCAGGAGCGTCCGGACGCCACGGTGTGGGCCGTCGATCGTTCGCCCGAGGCGATCGAGCTGGCCGAGGAGAACGCCCTGCGGACCGGCCTCGAGATCCGCCTCGTTCGGAGTGATCTGCTGACCGGCCTCGACGACGCGGCCGTCGGACGGATCGACCTCGTGGTGAGCAATCCTCCCTACATCGAGCCGCACCGGTTCGCTTCGTTGCCAGCAGAGGTGCGAGCCGATCCGACCGAGGCGCTCGTCGGGGGGCCGGCCGTCTACGCGTCACTGTTCTCGCAGGCGGCGGCCCGGCTCGAATCCGGGGGCGCCGTCGTGGTCGAGATCGACGAAGAGCAGGCCGCGACCGTCTCGAAGGCCGCCGCCGATGCCGGCGCGGTCAAGACCTCCGTACGCTCGGATCTCACCGGCCGGGATCGTGTGATCGTCGCGACGTGGCCGTGACCGCCGGATCCGTGGAGGCGGTCGCGGAGGCCGCCCTCGCAGGCTCGCTGGTCGTGTTCCCGACGGACACCGTCTACGGGATCGGCACACGCCCCGATCGACCCGAGGCGACCGCCCGCCTGTTCCGGGCGAAGGGACGTGAACGTGGAACGGCGCTGGCCGTGCTCGTGCCCTCGCTCGACGTCGCTCGAGAGGTCGCGTCCTTCGACGAGAGAGCCGAGCGGCTGGCGGGGGCGTTCTGGCCCGGGCCGCTCACGCTGATCCTGCCGCGCACCGACGCCTCGTCGCCGTGGGATCTCGGCGGCGACGGGGCCACCATCGGGCTCCGCATCCCCGCCCATCGGCTCGCCTCGGCTGTGCTCGCGGCTGCGGGGCCGTTGGTCACGTCGAGCGCGAATCGCTCGGGTGAACCTCCGGCCACGACGTGTGCCGGACTGCGCCGCACCTTCGGCATGCTCGTGACCGCGTATCTGTGTACCGACGAACCCATGGAAGGTGCCGCTTCGAGCGTGCTGGACCTGGCGCACGGTGCCCCGGTGCTCGTTCGTGGCGGAGGCGTGGCCCCGAGCGAGATCGACCGATTCCTTCCCGGGGGGGAGGCACTGTTAGACTCGCCCCCCTCGCCATGACCTCGATCCTCGTCGTCTGCACGGGCAACATCTGCCGTTCCCCCATCGCCGAGGGGCTGCTGCGCGACGCCCTGGCGGCGCGGTTCGGGGCCGAGGCCCCCTCGGTATCGTCGGCAGGCATGTGGGGGGTCGAGGGTTCGAGCGCCACCCCCGAGGCCGTCGCCGCCGCGGCGGAGCGCGGCGCCGACATCCGGACCCACATCGCCCGCAGGGTCTCCGCGATGCCGCCGATCGACGACGACCTCGTGGTCTGCATGGCGCGTGAGCATCGAGATGCGCTCGCGGACACCGACGGGCGACTGCGTGATCGCGTGTTCACGTTGAAGGAGCTCGTGCGCCTGTTGGAGTCGCTCGCACCCGTCGGTGACGGCGCCGGCCCCGGCTCGTTGCCCGGGCGAGTGGCTGAGGCTGCCGAGGTCCGAGACGATGGGTTCGCCGGGAATCCGCACGACGAGGACGTCGCAGATCCGCTCGGGTTGGCGATGCAGAGCTATCGAGCGATCGCATGGGAGCTCGACGAGTGGATCGAGCGATTGGTCGACGGGCTGTACGGTCCGGTGGCGGTGCGTGCGGCGAGCGAAGGGTGAGCGGAACCGGAGGCGGCGGGGCGCATCCGGATCGAGCGAACGAGGGGAGATGACCTGATGGGTGAGCGGGAGTACGCGGCCGACTGGGAGGAACTGAAGGCCACCGATCCGGAGGTCGCCGCGGCCATCGCGGGGGAGCTCGAGCGCGAGCGCACCGAGCTCCGGCTGATCGCGTCGGAGAACTACGCGAGCCCGGCGGTTCTGGCGGCGATCGGGTCGACGATGAACAACAAGTACGCCGAGGGGTATCCCGGCCGCCGCTACTACGGCGGGTGCGAGTTCGTCGACGTGACCGAGCAGCTCGCGATCGACCGGGCCAAGGAGCTGTTCGGCGCCGACCACGCGAACGTGCAGCCCCACGCCGGCGCACAGGCGAACATGGCGGTCTTCGGGGCGTTCCTCACGCCCAACGACCCCACCGACTCGGTGCTCGGCATGGTCCTCGCCCACGGCGGGCACCTCACCCACGGCTCGCCGGTCAACGTCAGCGGCATGTGGTTCAACTTCGTCGGCTACGAGGTCGATCGCGAGACCGACCAACTCGACATGGATCGGGTTCGAGATCTCGCCAGGGAGCACCGTCCCAAGATCGTGCTCGCCGGGTACACCGCCTACCCGCGGGCGATCGACTTCGCGGCCTTCCGTGCGATCGCCGACGAGGTCGGGGCGCTGCTCTGGGTCGATGCGAGCCATTTCATCGGGCTGGTGGCGGGGGGCGCCTATCCCTCGCCCGTGCCCCACGCCGACGTGGTGACCTTCACGACCCACAAGGCGCTTCGCGGTCCGCGGGGAGCGATGATCCTCTGCCGCGAGGAGCACGCCAAGGCCATCGACAAGGCGGTGTTCCCGATGATGCAGGGGGGTCCGCTCGAGCACTGCATCGCTGGCAAGGCCGTGGCCCTCAAGGAAGCGTCGACCACCGAGTTCCGCGACTACGCCGAACGCACGGTGCGTGACGCTCGGGCGCTGGCCGCCGGCCTCACCGACGAAGGGCTCCGGATCGTCTCCGGCGGCACCGACTCGCACCTGCTGCTCGCCGATCTGCGTTCCCTCGGCATCGACGGCAAGGTCGCGGAAGCGGTCTGCGACGAGGTGGGCATCGCCCTGAACAAGAACCAGATCCCGTTCGACCCGAACCCACCGTCGGCGCCGTCGGGGATCCGGGTCGGCACGCCGGGTCCGTCGACGCTGGGCATGGACGAACCGGAGATGCGTGAGATCGCGAGCATCATGGCCGACGTGCTGAAGGCATCGGAGGACCAGGGGATGAAGGAGAAGGCGCGGAACCGTGTGCGCGACCTCATGCAGCGGTTCCCGGTCTATCCCTGACGTGGCGGCCGGCCTGGGCGGCTCCGGTTGCGGCACCGGGGCAGGGCCCGCACACTGGCACGAGCGTGAACGCCTATCTGGTCATCTTCCTCGCGAGCGCGGGGACCACGTTCATGGTCACGCCCGTCGTCCGCCGCCTCGCGATCCGTGGGGGGGCGATCTCTCAGCCGAACGACCGCACCGTGCACGCTACCCCCACGCCGACGATGGGCGGCATCGCGATGTACATGGGGTTCCTCGTGGCGATGGGCATCGCGTTCGTGCTCCCGGCGTTCTCCGACGTGATCCGCGGCAGCCCCGTCCCGTACGCTGCCCTCGCGACCTGCTCGCTGATGGTCGGCCTCGGCGCCATCGACGACCGTCGCGGCATCACCGCGCTGACGAAGTTCACGGCTCAGGTGTTCATCGGAGGCGTGCTCGTGCTGATGGGCGCCACGCTCCTGTACTTCTGGATCCCCGGTCTCGGCGTGGTGGTGCTCGACCCTGACCTGGCCGTGCCGCTCACGATCCTGTGGGTCGTCGCGATCGCGAACGCCGTGAACCTCGTCGACGGGCTCGACGGACTCGCGGCGGGCATGATCGCGATCGCCGCGGCCGCCTTCTTCGTGTACACGATCCGCACGCCGAGCACCTTCGGCGACGTCTCGCCAGCCGCGCTGCTCTCGGCCATCACGGTGGGCGTGTGCCTGGGGTTCCTCCCCTGGAACTTCCATCCCGCGAAGATCTTCATGGGCGATTCGGGCTCGTTGCTGCTCGGCATGCTGCTCGCGATCGCCACGATCGACGGGGTGGGGCTCAATCCGCTGCCGCCGAGCGGCGGTGACATCGCCGCCATCGCCGGGGTACTGGTCGTGCCGCTGCTCGTGCTGTTCATCCCCTTCCTCGACGTGGCGCTCGCGATCGCCAGGCGCACCTGGCGTGGGCAGGGCATCGGCAACGCCGACAAGGAGCACATCCACCATCGGCTGATGGACATCGGACACAGCCATCGCCGGGCGGTGCTGCTGATGTACCTGTGGAGCGCGTTGATCAGCGCGAGCGCCCTGGCGGTCGGTCTGATCGACGGCCGGACGACGGTGGGACTCGTGCTGCTCGCGGCCCTGGTGCTCTTCCTCGTGACCGCCCTGCCGGCCCTCGATCGCTGGCGCCGCAGGAGCGATGGACCGTCGGAGGCTCGGGAAGCGAGCACGCCGGCCTCTTCGGCCTCGGAACCGTCGGGCTGATGACGCCGAAGATCCCCCCTTGTCCGTTCCGTACAAGTGGTCGATGATGCATCTCCGAACCCGCGGGTTCCTCACTACGTACTGACAGGTGATGATGCCGCCCGCTCCGACGCGGTGCGTCCCGGCGGGGGCCGAGGAGGGGAGAGCGCGTGCCGAACGAGATCGACGTTCGACTGGAACGCGTCACGAAGATGTTCGCGGACGTCGCCGCAGTCGACGATCTGTCTCTCGACATCGAAGAAGGAGAGTTCTTCTCGCTGCTGGGACCGTCGGGCTGCGGAAAGACCACGACGCTCCGCATGATCGGCGGCTTCGAGGATGCCACCTACGGCACGGTCTACCTCGGAGGTCGTGACGTCACCGACCTCCCTCCGTACAGGCGCGACGTGAACACGGTCTTTCAGAGCTACGCGCTCTTCCCCCACCTCGACGTGAAGGAGAACGTGGCCTTCGGCCTGCGGCGCAAGAAGGTCGACAAGGCCGAGATCGAGACCCGGGTCAAGGAAGCGATGACGCTCGTCGACCTGATCGGCTTCGAGAGCCGCAAGCCCCCGCAGATGTCAGGCGGGCAGCAGCAACGCGTCGCGCTCGCCCGCGCCCTCGTGAACCAACCGAAGGTGCTGCTGCTCGACGAGCCGCTCGGCGCCCTCGACCTGAAGCTCCGCAAGCAGATGCAGCTCGAGCTGAAACGCATCCAGCAGGAGGTCGGCATCACGTTCATCTACGTGACGCACGACCAGGAAGAGGCGATGACGATGTCGGACCGGCTGGCCGTGATGCGCCTCGGCAAGATCGAGCAGCTCGGCGACCCCGAGACGGTGTACGAGAACCCCGACACCGAGTTCGTGGCAGGGTTCCTGGGCTCCGCGAACATGCTCGAGGGCGAGCTGAAGGAGGGCTCGAACGGCGTGTCGACGGTCGCCCTCACCGCGGGCGGCACGGTCACCGTTCCGATGGCTCGCGTGCCCTCCGAGGTGCAGGGAACGGTCAAGGTCGGCGTCAGGCCCGAGAAGCTCACGATCACGCGCGGCGAGGCGGCCGTACCGGCCGGGTTCAACCACGTCGCGGGACGGGTCACGATGACGACCTACATCGGCGTGAGCCACCAGTACAAGGTCGAGTCCGTGGGCGGCACGATCATGACCGCTTACGTGCAGAACCTCGGACACGAGGAGGCACCCAAGCAGGGCGAGTCCGTCACGGTCTCCTGGAAGCCCGAGCACACGTTCGCGGTGGCCCCCCAAGAAGGTTTGGTCATGGAGGAGGAAGAACTATGACGGAGGACCGCAGGCAGCCCGATCCTGCGTTCGCGGGCGCGCTGGCGCGTGGCATGACCCAGCGCAGGCTCTCGCGCCGCAACCTCATCAGGTACGGCGGCGCCACCGTGGGCACCCTGAGCTTCGCCTCGATCCTCGCCGCGTGCGGGGGCGAGCCGGCGGGTGCGCCGGAACCGGGCGAGGGACCGACGGTGGACTTCAACGCCGAGCCCGGCACCGAGATCAACTTCGCGAACTGGCCGCTGTACATCGATCAGGCCAAGGATCCCGACACGGGCGAACGGATCAATCCGTCGCTGCAGGCGTTCACCGACGAGACCGGCATCACCGTCAACTACAACGACGAGATCCAGGCGAACGCCTCGTTCTTCGGTGAGCTGCTGCCCCAGCTGCAAGCGGGCCAGGACACCGGCCGCGACATCATCGTGATCACGAACGGCCGCGAGTTCACGGCGCTCGTCGCCAACGACTGGCTCACCGAGCTCGACCCCTCGCTGCGCCCCAACTTCGATGCGAACGCGGCCGCATGGGCCAAGGACCCCGACTTCGATCCGGGGAACCGGTTCTCCATGGCGTGGCAGTCGGGGCTCACGGGCGTGGGCTGGAACACCGAGAAGGTCAGCGCTCCGATCGCCAAGATGGACGATCTGATGAACCCCGACATCGTGGGGACCAACTCCGTCGGCATGATCACCGGCGACATGGGCGACCTGGTCATGGTCAATCTCGGCATCACCCCCGCCGATTCGGGTCCCGACGAGTGGCGGGAGGCCGCCGCCTGGCTCGAGATGCTCAAGGACTCCGGAACCCTTCGGAAGTTCTACGACCAGGGATACGTCGACGACTTCACGGCCGGGAACCTCGCGGCGTCGATGGCATGGTCGGGCGACATCCTCTACTACAAGATCTGGGAGGACCAGCCGTACGAGTTCGCCGTGCCCGAGGGTGGCGCGCTGCTGTGGATCGACAACATGCTGATCCCCGCGAACTCCGCCAACCCACAGGGTGCGTACCAACTGATGGACTGGGTCTACAAGCCCGAGATCGCCCAGATGATCACGGAGTGGGTGCTGTACATGTCGCCGGTGCCGGCGGTGCAGGACCTCATCGCCGACCATGCGGCGGAGGAGAAGGGCGAGTTCGCGAGCGACCTGCAGGAGACCGCCGACAGCGAGTTCCTGTGGCCCGACGACGCGCTGCTCGCGAGGACGCCGTTCGGCCGCAACCTCACGACCGACGAGGAACGCGAGGAGTGGGACAGCATCTTCATCCCGGTCTCGGAGACGTAAGTGGCACAGGACAAGGCCGAGGATCTCGCGCTCCTCACCGCGACCGTCGCCGGCCAGCCGACTGGCGAGCCGCCGAAGCGAGCCGACCAGTTCTTGGCCAAACGTCAGCGTCGCGTCGCCTACGGCATCCTGGCGCCGGGCGGCATCTACCTGCTGATCGCGTTCATCGTGCCGCTGATCCTCGTGGTCTACACGTCGTTGCAGACCGGCGGGCTGCTGTCGGGCGGCTACACGTTCACCTGGGCGTTCGACAACTACGTCGATGCGTTCTCGTCGTCGAAGGTCTTCATCATCCGTGCGGTGTTGTACGCGGGGTTGGCGACGCTCTTCGGCATCCTTCTGGCTTACCCCATGGCGTATTGGATCGCGTTCTACGCCGGCAAGTGGAAGTCGACCCTCTTCTTCCTCATCCTGGTGCCGTTCTTCGTGTCGTTCGTGATCCGCACCGTGCAGTGGAACTTCATCCTCGCCGACGACGGCGTGCTGTTCGGCCCGTTGAAGAGCATCGGACTCCTGCCCGAGGACTTCCGCGTGCTGGCCTCGCCCGTGGCGGTCGTGGCCGGCCTCACGTACAACTTCCTGCCGTTCACGGCCTTGCCGTTGTACGTCGCGCTGGAACGCATCGACAAGAGCCTCGTCGAGGCGGCGAAGGATCTGTACGCGTCGAGGTTCGAGGCGTTCCGCAAGGTCGTGCTGCCGCTTTCGTACCCTGGGTTGTTCGCGGCGCTCGTGTTGTCCTTCGTGCCGGCGACGGGTGACTACGTGAACTCCGGCGTGTTGGGCTCGAACCGCACGACGATGGTGGGCCAGGTCATCCAGACGAAGTTCCTCACCGAGGCGGACTATCCCGAGGCGGCGGCGCTGTCGGTGATCCTGATGCTCGGCATGCTCGTGATCGCCCTCGCCTATGCGAAGGCCCTGGGCACCGAGGACGCGGCGCTCGCCGCGGGGGCGGCATGAGCGCGACCGCCCTCGACCGCGCGACGATCGAAGCACCGCCTCTGCGAACGAAGCGGAAGCGGTGGACCAGCTACATCCTGCCGGTCTTCACGATCGCGATGATCGTCTATCTCGCGAGCCCGGTCTTCATCATGATCGTGTTCTCGTTCAACGACATCGCTGGTCAGCGACAGATCGCCGACTTCACGTGCTGCACGATGAACTGGTGGCGCGAGATGCTCGCGGTCCCGGCCCTGAACGAGTCGGTGAAGACCTCGATCCTCGTGGCGATCCCGGCGGCGATCGTCGCCACCGCGCTCGGCACGTTGATCGGGCTCGTGCTGGGGCGCTACGGCTTCCGTGGGCGAGGCGCGACGAACTTCGTGATCTTCCTCGCGATCGCGATCCCCGAGATCGTGCTGGCGTCGTCGCTGCTGTCGATGTTCGTGCTCGGGAAAACGCCGATCGGCTACGGATCGATCCTGTTCAGCCACATCGGCTTCGCGATCGCGTTCGTGGCGATCACCGTCAGAGCGCGCGTGCAAGGTCTCGACCGGTCGCTGGAGAACGCCGCCCAGGATCTGTTCGCGACGCCGTTCCAGGCGTTCACGAAGGTCACGCTGCCGTTGATCCTGCCGGGGATCGTGGCAGGTTTCCTGCTGGCCTTCGTGCTCTCGCTCGACGACTTCGTGATCACGAACTTCGTCGGCGGAGCGGTCAACACGTTCCCGACCTGGGTCTACGGCGCGACGCGGATCGGCGTGCCCCCGCAGGTCAACGTGTGGGGCACGATCCTGTTCTCGGCCGGGCTCCTCACCGCGGGTCTGAACCTCGTGGCGAGCTTCCGCGCCAATCGTCGAGCCGAGGCGGCGGCCGCATCCGCGAGCGCGACCCTGCGGGGAGCGTCGGCGGCCTGAGGTCGGCCGGGACTTCGTGAAACTTTTCACGAAGTCGGCCGGAAATGGCCTCTGACCAGCGTAGATGCTGCTTTGACGCCCGAGAAGACCACCGCATATACTGTGGCGCCCATGACCCGCCAACAGCCGAACGACGCGTGGATCGGCATGGGGACGGGGTGGGCGATCACGTCGACGATGGTCGGGGGGATCGCCGCGTGGGGTGGTCTCGGGTACCTCGCCGACCGGCTGATCGGCACCGACGGGGTCCTGTTCGCGATCGGCGCGGTCCTGGGTGCGATCGGCGCGATCTATCTGGTGTGGCTCCGGTACGGAAGGGGAGAGGGTGGCGACGGCTGAGCCGGAACGGGAGCTGATCCGGCGCATCGCGCCGTTCGCCCTTCCCGCGACCGCCCTGGCATTCGCGATCGGAGCGCTCGTCGCCGGCGTCGACGCCGGTTGGTCGGCGGCCATCGGCATCGCCGTCGTCTCGCTGAACTTCGTGGCCCACGGCTTCTCGACCGCGTGGGCCGCGAGCATCTCTCCCGTGCTGCTCTACGCGGTGGGGCTCAGCGGCTTCGTGATCCGCCTCGGCGTCGTCCTCGCCATCATCGCGTTGCTCAACACGACGGACTGGTTCTCGGTCGTCGCCTTCATCGCGGCCGTCGTGCCCTCGACGATCCTGCTGCTCGGAGCCGAGATGAAGATCCTCTCCGGCAGGATGCAGGCCGACCTGTGGTCCTTCCCCGACGCGGGTGCTCCCGGGATGCATCGATGACCGGCGCGATCGCGGGGCTCCTCGCACAGTTCCATCCGCCGTCGACCAAGGACTTCGTCTGGGATTGCTGGGGACCCTCTCTGAACGTCGGTGGGCTGACGTTCTGCTTGAATTTCATCAACTTCCTCGTGCTCCTCGGCTTCATCCTGTTCATCGCGTTCTTCTTCTTCGGCCTCCGCAAGCCCTCGGTGGTGCCGGGCAGGCTGCAGAGCTTGGCCGAGATGGGCATCCAGTTCGTGCGCGAGAACATCGCGATGCCCATGCTCGGGCACGACAGCGACCGGTTCATGCCGTTGCTCGCCACGTTCTTCTTCGCGATCTTCTTCTGGAACATCCTCGAGGTCGCGCCGGGCATCAACTTCTCCTCGAACAGCCGCATCGCGTTCCCGCTCGTGATGGCGATCGTGGCCTGGGTCACCTACAACGCGGTCGGCGTGAGGAAGCACGGGTTCTTCGGGTACCTGAAGCACGTGATGGTTCCGCCCGGGGCTCCGGCGCCCCTGTACGTGCTGTTGGTGCCGATCGAGTTCCTCACCCAGATCGTCATCCGGCCGATCACCCTGTCGGTGCGACTCTGGGCCAACTTCATGGCCGGGCACTTCCTGCTCGCGGTGTTCTTCCTCGGCACGATCGCCATGCTCCAGGGGGGCATCACGGCGATCTTCGCCCCGTTCTCGTTCGCCATCGCGATCGCGCTGGTGGGCTTCGAGATCTTCGTATCCGGACTGCAAGCGTTCATCTTCGCCATCCTCACCGCTTCCTACATCGGCGGCGCGATGGCCGAGGAGCATTGAGCGAAGGAGGCAGCATGTTGGCACTGTTGGCGCAGATCAGCGGGGACCTGGGAGGTCTCGAGACCATCGGGCGAGGTCTCGTGATCGGCCTCGCCGCGATCGGCCCGGGCATCGGGCTCGGGGTCTTGATCGGCAAGTCCGTCGAGGCCATGGCCCGCCAGCCCGAGTACGCCGGACAGGTCCGAGCCACGATGTTCATCGGCATCGGACTGATCGAGGCGCTGGCGCTGTTCGGCATCGCCTTCTCGTTCATCATCTAGGTCGAGGAGGAAGCGAGCATGCCGGCAACGATCCTCACCCTCCTCGCCCAAGCCGAGGAGCACGTCGAGGAGGTCAACGAGGCGTCCGACCTCTACCCCCACTGGGAGGAGCTGCTCGTCGGCGCGCTCGCCTTCGGCATCCTCTTCTACTTCATGTGGAAGTGGGTCTTCCCACGCGTCGGCGCGCTGCTCGACGAACGCCGGGAGAAGATCCAGGGCGACCTCGAGAAGGCGGAAGCCACGCGGGCGGAGGCCGATCAGCTCCTCGCCGACTATCGCACGCAGCTGGCCGGCGCCCGGGAGGAGGCCGACCGCATCATCGAGGAGGCCCGGCACACCGCCGACCAGGTCCGAGTCGACCTGCAGACCAAGGCCGAGCAGGAAGCACAGGCGAGCGTGGCCCGCGCACAGGAAGAGATCCGAGCGGAACGCGACCGCGTGTTCCAGGAGCTGCGCGGGCAGGTCGGCGAGATCGCGGTCGAGCTCGCCGGGCGCGTGGTCGGCCAGTCGCTCGACACCGGCGCCCACGAGCGCCTGATCGACGAGTACATCGACCAGGTCGCCGACGGCCGCAGACAGAACTGAGCTCGGGAGACATGGCCCACGACGACCTGATCGACGGCTACGCCGAGGCGCTGTTCACGGTCGCCCGTGCGGAGGGCGCCCTGCCGGCGGTCGAGGACGAGCTGTTCGCGTTCGCCAAGAGCCTCGAGCAGAACACGCCGCTGCGCGAAGCGTTGACCGATGCCGCGTTGCCGGCGGAGAACAAGAAGGGCGTGATCGACGACATCCTCGGAGACCGGGCCCATCCGCTCACCGTCTCGCTGCTCGGGTTCGTGGTCGACGCCGGCCGCGCCCGCGAGATCCCCAGGATCGTGGAGCGCCTGGCCGAGCTGGCGGCGGGGGAACGTGAGCACGCGCTCGCCGAGGTCCGAGCGGCCGTGGCGCTCAGCGATGAACAACGCGACCGGCTCGCCGCGGCGCTGTCGGTGGCGACGGGGCGCACCGTCGACGTCAAGGTCGTCGTGGACCCGAGTGTCGTGGGCGGCGTGGTGGCGCGCGTGGGCGACGAGGTCTTCGACGGAAGCGTGGCGAGCCGGCTCGAAGACGCCAGACAGCGGTTAGGGAGCGTGTGACGACATGGCAGTGAACATCGACCCGGCGACCATCGCCGATGCACTTCGCAAGAACGTCGAGAGCTGGCAGCCGAGCGTCGACCGTGAGGAGGTCGGGCGCGTGATCTCGGTCGGCGAGGGCATCGCGCGCGTCGCCGGGCTCCCGAGGACCATGGCCAACGAGCTGCTCGAGTTCCCCGGCGGCCTGCTCGGCATGGCGTTCAACCTCGACGAGTCGGAGATCGGCTGCATCATCTTCGGCGACTCAGCCGATATCGAGGAAGGCCACCCCGTCACGCAGACCGGTCGCATCCTCTCCGTCCAGGTCGGCGATGCGTTCCTCGGGCGAGTGGTCGACGGCCTCGGGCGTCCCATCGACGATCGTGGGCCGATCCAATCGGGGGAGACCCGCAACCTCGAGGTGCAGGCGCCGAACGTGGTGTCGCGCCAGCCCGTGAAGGAGCCGCTCTACACCGGCATCGCGGCGATCGACGCGATGACGGCGATCGGCCGTGGGCAACGCCAGCTGATCATCGGTGACCGTCAGACCGGCAAGACCGCGGTCGCGCTCGACACGATCATCGCCCAGAAGCAGTACTGGGGAACGGACCAGGCGGTGAAGTGCATCTACGTCGCGATCGGCCAGAAGGCCTCGACCGTGGCCGAGGTGGTCGACACCCTTCGAGAGCAAGGTGCCCTCGAGTACACGACCGTGGTCAACGCCGCGGCGTCGGACCCCGCTCCGTTCCAATACGTGGCGCCCTACTCGGGTGCGGCGATCGGAGCCCACTGGATGTACAACGGCGACGCCGTGCTGATCGTCTACGACGACCTGTCGAAGCAGGCCGTCGCGTACCGTGAGATCTCGCTCCTGCTCCGTCGCCCGCCCGGCCGCGAGGCGTACCCAGGCGACGTCTTCTACCTGCATTCCCGACTGCTGGAGCGGGCGGCGAAGCTCTCCGACGAGCTCGGCGGGGGCTCGATGACCGCCTTGCCGATCATCGAGACCAAGGGCGGCGACATCTCCGCATACATCCCGACCAACGTCATCTCGATCACCGACGGGCAGCTGTTCCTCGAGTCCGAGCTGTTCTTCTCCGGCGTGCGGCCGGCCATCAACGTCGGCGTGTCGGTCTCCCGCGTCGGTGGCGCCGCGCAGATCAAGGCCATGAAGAAGGTGGCGGGGCGGCTCCGGCTCGACCTCGCCC
The DNA here is from genome assembly GCA_035711865.1 of Actinomycetota bacterium. Lineage (GTDB taxonomy): Bacteria > Actinomycetota > UBA4738 > UBA4738 > HRBIN12 > JAOUEA01. The sequence continues at coordinate 10,906 of DASTBT010000017.1, read as the reverse complement.
AATTCCGTGCGCTCGAGGCCTTCGCGCAGTTCGGCTCCGAGCTCGACAAGGCCTCGCAGCAGCAGCTCGCCCGCGGTGCGCGCGTCGTCGAGGTGCTCAAGCAACCGCAGTACGAACCGCAGCCCGTCGAACGCCAGGTGGTGGCGATCTATGCCGTGACCGGCGGCTACCTCGACGACTACCCGGTCGAGGACGCGAAACGGTTCATCGAGGAGTTCGCGACCTATCTCGAAACGCGGAGCCCCGAGGTGTTCTCGACGATCCGTGACTCGGGCGACCTGTCCGAGGAGGCCGAGACCCAGCTGAAGGGCGCCCTCGAGGCGTTCAAGGAGGGCTTCTCGCCGACCGCTGGCGGCGCCGGCTCCGAGGCGGCCCTCGGGGAGACCACGCCGCCCGACGAGGTCAAGCCCGATGTCGGATGGGACCGCATGTCCTCCGTCGACGACGACGAAGCGATGGACGCCGACGAGGCGCCGCCCGCGTAGATGGGCGCCCAGCTCCGCGTCGTCCGCCGGCGGATCCGCTCGGTTCAGTCGACGAAGAAGATCACCCGGGCGATGGAGCTCATCGCGTCGTCGCGCATCGTGCGGGCCCAGCAACGCGTGGAGGCGTCGCGTCCCTACGCGATCCAGCTCACCCAGGCGATGGAAGACGTCGCGCGCAACGCCGTTTCGTTCACCCATCCGTTGCTCGAGGAGCGCGAGGAGCCGCGCGCGGCGGGCATGCTGGTCTGCACCTCCGACCGAGGCCTCGCCGGCGCATACGCCGCGAACGTGATCAAGGAAGCCGAGGGGGTGCTCGACGCGATCCGCGGGCGCGGCCTCGAGCCGGTTCTCTACGTGAGCGGCAAGAAGGGCGTCGGCTACTTCCGGTTCCGAGGCATGCCGATCCGCGCCGACTGGCAGGGCCACACCGAGGTCCCCGATTACCCGACCGCCGAACTCATCGGCCGCCGGTTGATCGACGACTTCGCCTCGGGTGAGATCGACGAGCTCCACTGCGCCTACACCGACTTCCGGTCGGCGTTCACGCTGCGTGCCACGGCCAAGCGGTTCCTGCCGATCGCCCCCGAGGAGGTCAGCGGCTCGGCGAGCGACGAGGTCCCCCCGGAGTACCTGTTCGAGCCGGAGCCCGAGCAGATCCTCGATCACCTGCTTCCCCAGTACCTCATCACGAAGGTGTACGCGGCGCTGCTCGAGTCGGCGGCGTCGGAGAACGCCGCCCGCAGACGGGCGATGAAGGCCGCGACCGACAACGCGGACGAGCTCATGAAGGTCCTCACGCGCCAGGCGAACCGGGCTCGTCAGGACGAGATCACGACCGAGATCATGGAGATCGTCGGCGGGGCCGAAGCCCTCGCCGCCGTAGCGGAGGAGTGACGATGGCGCAGACCGAAACGCACGCGAGCGGTCGCGTGACCCGCGTGATCGGACCGGTGGTGGACGTCGAGTTCCCTCCGGCCGAGCTGCCCGAGATCAACACGGCGCTGAGGCTCGACGTGGAGATCGGCGGTGAGAGCACGACGATCACGTGCGAGGTCGCTCAGCACATCGGGGATTCCACGGTGCGGGCGATCGCCCTGAAGCCGACCGACGGCGTCGTGCGCGGGTCCCCCGTCGAGAACTCCGGTGGCCCGATCACCGTGCCCGTCGGTGAAGGCGTGCTCGGTCACGTGTACAACGTGCTGGGCGATCCCCTCGACACCGATGCTTCGAACATCGATGCGGACACGCGCTGGCCCATCCACCGCGAGGCGCCGCCGTTCGCCGACCTCGAGCCCAAGAAGGTCATGCTCGAGACCGGCATCAAGGTGATCGACCTGCTCGAGCCGTACGTGCAGGGCGGCAAGATCGGCATGTTCGGCGGAGCCGGCGTGGGCAAGACCGTGATCATCCAGGAGATGATCCGCCGCCAGGCCGAGCAGCACGGCGGGGTCTCGGTCTTCGCCGGGGTGGGGGAGCGCACCCGTGAGGGCAACGACCTCTTCCTCGAGATGACGGAGTCCGGCGTGATCGAGAAGACCGCGCTCGTCTTCGGCCAGATGGACGAGCCGCCGGGCGTGCGGCTCCGCGTGGCCTTGTCGGCGCTGACGATGGCCGAGTACTTCCGCGACGAGAAGCACCTCGACGTGCTGCTGTTCGTCGACAACATCTTCCGGTTCACCCAGGCGGGCTCCGAGGTATCGACGCTGCTGGGCCGCATGCCCAGCGCGGTCGGATACCAGCCCAACCTCGCCGGTGAGATGGGCGACCTCCAGGAGCGCATCACGTCGGCGGGGGGACGGTCGATCACGTCGCTGCAGGCGATCTACGTGCCCGCCGACGACATCACCGACCCCGCGCCGCACGCCGCGTTCGCCCACCTCGACGCGACGACCGTGCTCTCGCGCGACATCGCGTCGCTCGGCATCTACCCGGCGGTCGACCCGCTCGACTCCTCGAGCCGGATCCTCGACCCCCGGTACGTCGGCGAGGAGCACTACGCGGTGGCGAGGCGCGTGCAGGAGATCCTGCAGCGGTACAAGGACCTGCAGGACATCATCGCGATCCTCGGCATCGACGAGCTCTCCGAGGAGGACAAGGTCATCGTCTCGCGCGCCCGCAAGATCCAGCGGTTCCTATCGCAGCCGTTCTTCGTGGCCGAGCAGTTCACGGGTCTGCCCGGCAAGTACACGCCGATCGACGAGACGATCGCCTCGTTCAAGGGCCTCACCGAGGGCGAGTACGACCACCTGCCCGAACAGGCCTTCTTCCTCGTCGGAGGCATCGAGGAAGCCGTCGAGCAGGCTAAGCAGCTGGAGGCCGCGTAGTTGGCGCTCAAGCAGCCGAAGGCGGTAGCGCTGTGAGCGCGCCGCTCGACGTGCACGTGGTCACGCCCGAACGTGAGCTCTGGGCCGGCGAGGCCGAGACGGTGATCGCCCGGGGCATCGACGGCGAGGTCGGCATCCTCGCCGGGCATGCCCCGTTGATGGTCCGGCTCGCGGTCGGACCGCTCCGCATCCAGCCTGAGGCCGGCGGAGAGATCGTCGCGGTCGTCGACGGCGGGTTCCTGCATGTGACCAGCGTCGGCGTCGAACAGGGGGAAGCCGGCACCCGCGTCGACGTGCTCGCATCGAGCGCCGATCTGACGGGCGACATCGACGTCGAGTCCGCCCGGGCCCGGGCCGCGGCGCTGGAGCAGCAACTCGTTGAGGATCGTGATACGCAGCGAGGCGAGGCGGAGCTCGAGGATGTCCACGAAGAGCTGCGGAAGGCTCGGGCACGGATCGACCTCGCGGATTGACCGTTCCCGGACCGATCCCGGCCTAGACTGACTCCTCCGATGGAACGACTCCTGGTCACCGGGGGCGCACGCTGCGCCGGCACGATCCGGGTCGCGGGCGCCAAGAACTCCGCGCTCAAGCTCATGGCGGCCGCGCTCCTCGCGCGCGGCCGCACCCAGCTGCGCAACGTGCCGCGCATCCAGGACTGCCTGACGATGAGCGAGGTGCTCGATCGCCTCGGAGCGGGCGTCGCCTGGCGCGGCGACTCGGTGACGATCGACGCCACCGAGCTGACCTCCGTCGAGGCGCCCTACGACCTGGTTCGGCGGATGCGAGCGTCGACCGCGGTGCTGGGATCGCTGCTCGCGCGGGCCGGCCGGGCACGGGTGGCCGTGCCGGGAGGCGACGAGATCGGTTCACGGCCCATCGACCTGCACGTGCAGGGGTTGCGCAAGATGGGGGCCGAGGTGGGATCCGAACATGGGTTCCTGGTGGCCGAGACGACGGGGCTGCGTGGGGCCGCGATCACGCTCGACTACCCGAGCGTCGGCGCGACCGAGAACCTCATGATGGCCGCCGTGCTCGCGCGGGGCACCACCGTGATCGACAACGCCGCACGCGAGCCCGAGATCGCAGACCTCGCGTCGTTCCTCGCGGCGATGGGAGCGCGCATCGACGGCGCCGGCACGAACACGATCGAGGTCGAAGGGGTCGACGACTTGGTCCCAGCCGATCACGCCACGATCCCCGATCGCATCGAGACGGGCACGTGGGCTGCGGTCGCCGTCGCGACCCGGGGCGAGATCACGCTCGAGGATGCGCGCCCGGACCACCTCGATCTGTTCCTGCAGAAGCTCGCCGACGCCGGTGCCGAGGTCGTGATGACCGAGCAGGGCCTGCGCGTGAGCCAGGCCGACCGCGCCCGAGCGATCGACTTCGTGACCCTGCCGTACCCGGGGGTCGCGACCGACTTCCAGCCGATCCTGATGGCGATGCTGGCGACCGCCGACGGCACGAGCATCGCGACGGAGAACGTCTTCGAGAGCCGCTTCCTCTACGTCGACGAACTCCGGCGCATGGGCGCCGACATCCGCACCGAGGGCCACCACGCGGTGATCCGCGGCGTCGAACGGCTCTCCGCCGCTCCGGTGCGGGCCCTCGACATCCGGGCCGGGGCCGCGATGGCGATCGCCGCGCTCGTGGCCGACGGCGTGACCGAGATCTCCGAGCTCCACCATCTCGATCGCGGCTACGAGGGGTTCGCCGAGAAGCTGCGCGGGGTCGGCGTCGACGTGCGGCGCGTGGAGGAGCCCGCGACCCGGTTGCCGTAGAGGCCAGATCCGATGATGCCCGAGCCTCCCCGCCGCCCCGATCTGCGTGCCGACGGCAGCCCGATCGGCGCCTCGGCCGTGCCGGGTTCGGCGACCGCTACCCTGCCCGACGGCCGCCCCAAGGTCACCTGGACGTTCCTGCCGACCCTCGGCATCGCGCTGCTCGGCTTCCTGCTGGGATCGCTGGCCGCCGCGCCGATCTTCGCAGCGTTCGGCGACACGACCGCGGAAGGTGCCAGCGGCGTCAGCGAGCTGGCGCAGGGGCTCGTGGTCGACGTGGTGCTGATCGGCACGCTCTTCCTGTGGTTGCGGAGCCGGCACCCCGGCTGGAGCACCGCCCTGCGGTTGGTGCCGAGCGCGCGCGTCGGCCGTGAGGTGGCGATCGGCGCGGGCCTCGGGGTCGTCGTGCGCATCGTCGCCGGGATCGCGGCCGCCGCCATGATCGCGGTGCTGACGGCGGTCACGGACCGCGAGGTCTCGGTGCCCGAGCAGGTCACGGGCGATCTCCACGGGTTCGAGCTCGTGATCTTCGCCCTGTTCGCGGTCGTGGTGGCCCCGATCACCGAAGAGTTCCTGTTCCGGGGGTTGATCTACCGCTCGGTCCGCGACCGTCACGGTGTGGCACTCGGAGCGATCGTCTCGGCGGTGCTGTTCGGGGTGATCCACTACGTGCCCGGCCCCTGGCCCGACGCCGTGGCGTTGCAGGTGACGATGGTGGTGACCGGGATCGGCCTGGCGGTGGTGTACGAACGTCGGAAGACCCTGCTCGCCCCGATCGTGGGGCATGCCGCGTTCAACCTGATCGCGGTCGTCGTGATCGTCTACGACGCGCTCCGGTGAGCGTGGCAGGCATCGCCTCCGGCGGGCTCCGTATGCTGTCGGCCCGGTGGGCAGGAGAGCGCATGTACGAATTCCCCCGTGAGGACTGGTTCCGAGCCCTGGCGGATGAGATCAATGCCTCGGAGGCTTACCGGGCGGCGGCCTCCGACTGGGAAGGCGACATCGCATTCGTCATCGAGGCCGACCCGGATCGGGGGCTGCCCGACGACGTCTGGGGCTACCTCGATCTGTGGCACGGCGAGTGCAGGGCCGCCCGGCTGGTCACGCCGGAGGCAGGTGCCGAAGCCGCGTTCTCGATCTCGGCCACGTACCGTCGATGGAAGGATGTCGTGCGCGGCGAGCTCGACCCGGTGCGGGCGATGATGCAGGGCAAGCTCCGGGTCCGGGGAGACCTGCCGAAGATCCTCCGGTACGTACAGGCGGCGCACGAGCTGGTGGCGATCTGCGGCACCGTGCCCACCACGTTCCCCGACGAGGCCTGATGCGCGCGGTCGTCTTCGCCGGGCCCGGCAGCGTCGAGGTGGCCGACGTGCCCGATCCGACCGTTCGTGAGCCGACCGACGCGATCGTGCGCGTGAGCCGTTCCGCCATCTGCGGTTCAGACCTGCACTTCCTGCACGGCAAGACGCCCACCGCACCGGGAGAGGTGCTCGGGCACGAGGCGGTGGGGGTCGTGGAGGAGACGGGCGAGGCCGTGGGGTCGGTCGCGCCGGGAGACAGGGTCGTCGTCTCGTTCGCGGTTGCCTGCGCGGAGTGCTGGTTCTGCTCGCGAGGGCAGACGAATCTCTGCGAACGGGCGGCCGTGTTCGGCGCCGGCCCGTTCGGCGGTGACCTGCCGGGCACCCAGGCCGAACGGGTGCGGGTTCCGTGGGCCGACATGAACCTGTTGCGGGTGCCGGCGGGCGTCGACGACGATCGTGCCGTGTTCGTCGGCGACGTCCTGACGACCGGATACCATGCCGCCTCGCTCGCCGGCTGCGGCCCCGACGACTCGGTAGCCGTGCTCGGGGCGGGACCGCTCGGATGGTGCGTGGCCGCGTCGCTCCGCTCGCTCGGCTCCGATCGGGTGTTCCTGCTCGATCGAGAGGAGTCCCGGCTGGAGCTCGCTGCGGCTGCAGGGGCGACTCCGTTGCTCGTTGGGGACCGGAGCGCCGAGAGCGCGCTCGCGGAGGTTACCGAGGACCGAGGTCCCGACGTGACGATCGACGCCGTCGGCGCGGCCGATGCTTACCGCGATGCCGTCGCCGCAGTGCGCCGTGGCGGTCGCGTGGTGGTCGCCGGCGTGTACGCGGGCGAGTCCGTCGAGCTCCAGCTCGGCGTCGCGTGGGCACGGGCGCTCGACGTGCGGTTCACCGGCGTGTGCCCCGTGCACCGCGATTGGGGCGAGGTCATGTGGCGGGTCGATGCGGGTGAGCTCGATCCGCTGCCCCTCGTCAGCGACCGGATCCCGCTCGAGGACGCCCCGGCCGGGTACGAACGATTCGAGCGGCGCATCGCCACCAAGGTGTTGATCGAGCCGTGACCGGCATCGGGGTGACGATCGAGAACCCCCGTCCCAGCGGCCTCGCCGAGATGATCGCCGGCCTGCTGGAGCAGCAGCTGGCCCGGGAGCCCGCCCGCGAGGCCCTGTTGCGCCCGTCGATCGTGCAGCTGTCGGTGCCCGACGCGGCCGTGGCGGTGACCGTTCGGCTCGCGCCCGACGGCGTTCGGGTCGCCGACGGTGTCGCGCCCGACGCCCACCTGCGGATCGTCGCCCCCGCCGACCGGCTGCTCGCCCTCGCCGCGGCGCCCCTGCGCGCCGGGATCCCCGATCCGTTGCATCCCAACGGCCGAGCCGCGATCGCCGATCTGTTGTTGCGGCGCATACGCGTCCATGGGTTCCTGCGTCACCCTCGCCGCCTCGCGAGGTTCACGTCGCTGCTGTCCGCGCACGAGCGGGCGAGCACTCGCTCGGTCCCGTGGGCGGCCCGCCCCCGATAGGCTCTCGAGCGATGCGGGTCGACGAGCTTGTATCCGGCGTGCTGGGGGGAGATCGCCGGGCCGTCGCGCGCGCGATCAGTGCGGTCGAGGACGGCGGCGACGGTCTCGAGGAGCTCTCCGAGGGCATCTTCGCCAGCACCGGCCGTGCCGCGACGATCGGCCTCACCGGCGCGCCGGGGGTCGGCAAGTCCACGCTGGCCACCGGGGTGGTCCGCGTCTGTCGGGCGCGTGCCCTTCGGGTCGCCGTGCTCGCGGTCGACCCCACCTCTCCGTACACGGGCGGCGCCCTGCTCGGGGATCGGGTGCGCATGCAGGAGCACGCGACCGACCCGAACGTGTTCATCCGATCGATGGCCACGCGGGGGCACCTCGGGGGCATGGCCCTCGCCGCCCCCGAGGCCGTCCGCATCCTCGATGCGGCCGGCTACGAGCGCATCGTGGTCGAGACGGTCGGCGTCGGCCAGGCCGAGGTCGATGTGGCGGCGGCGACCGACACGGCGGTCGTCGTGCTCGCTCCAGGCATGGGCGACGCCGTGCAGATGGCCAAGGCAGGCATCCTCGAGGTCGCCGACGTCTTCGTGGTGAACAAGGCCGATCGGGAGGGTGCACACGAGGTCGTGCGAGAGCTCCGTCAGATGCTCCACCTCGGGGCCGCCCGCGACTGGGACCCCCCCGTGCTCACGACCGCCGCGACCGAGGACGAGGGCATCGAGGCGGTCTGGGAGGCGATCGAGTCGCACCGGACGCACCTGGGAGCGACCGGCGCGCTCGGCGCGAAGCGCCGAGCGCGCCTGCTGCGGGAGGTGGAAGCCCTCGCCGCGGAGCGCTTCCGGCTGCAGGTCACGTCGGTGCTCGAAGCCGACGAGGAGCTCGCGAGCGCCCTGGTCGAGCGGCGCGTCGACCCGTACGCGGCCGCCGCTATGCTGGTCGGCAGGGCCGCAGGCTAGCGGCCCGCCGACCCGTCGTTCCGGCGCCCGGCGGCACGAGGCGCCGCCACGGAGGCCCGAGTGCAGGACCCGAACGCGGCCCCGCCCCCCGACCAGGACCGATCGCACACCTCCCTATCGGGCGAACCCGTCCCGGCCCTCGTCGGGCCGGCCGACGTGCCTGCCGAGGTCGGCGACGCGCTCGGTCTGCCGGGTTCTCCGCCGTACACGCGCGGCGTGTATCCGACGATGTACCGAGGGCGTCTGTGGACGATGCGACAGTTCGCCGGGTTCGGCACGCCGGCGGAGACGAACGCGCGGTACCGCTTCCTGTTGGACCAGGGGCAGGGCGGGCTCTCGGTGGCCTTCGACATGCCGACCTTGATGGGGCTGGACTCCGACGACCCGCGGAGCGAAGGGGAGGTCGGCAGGTGCGGCGTCGCGACCGATTCCCTCGACGACTTCGAGACGTTGTTCGACGGCATCCCGCTCGGCGACATCACGACCTCGATGACGATCTCGGGGCCGGCTCCGATCGCGTTCGCGTTCTTCCTCGCGACGGCGGAACGGCAGGGTGTGGCCTGGGACCGCCTCGACGGCACGCTGCAGACCGACATCCTCAAGGAGTACATCGCCCAGAAGGAGTGGATCTTCCCGCCCCGTCCCCACCTGCGCCTGATCGGCGACCTCATGGCGTTCTGCGCCGAGCGCGTGCGCAAGTTCCATCCGATCAGCGTGAGCGGCTACCACATCCGGGAAGCGGGGGCCACGGCGGCCCAGGAGCTGGCGTTCACGCTGGCCGACGGCTTCGCCTACGTCGAGCTCGGCCTGCTGCGGGGGCTGGACCCGAGCGCATTCGTGCCGGGCCTGTCGTTCTTCTTCAACAGCCACATCGACCTGTTGGAGGAGCTCGCGAAGTTCCGGGCCGCCAGGCGCATCTGGGAGCGGTGGCTCCGCGAGCGGTACGACGTGGCCGACGACGCGGCCAGGCGGTTGCGGTTCCACACCCAGACCGCGGGGGTGTCGAACACCGCCCAGCAGCCCATGAACAACGTGGTCCGCACCGCCCTCGAGGCTCTCACGGCGGTGCTCGGCGGCACGCAGTCGCTCCACACGAACGCGCTCGACGAGGTGCTCGCGCTGCCGACCGAGCACGCCGCCCGGCTGGCGCTGCGCACGCAGCAGGTGATCGCGTACGAGAGCGGCGTCGCCGACGTGGCCGACCCGCTCGGCGGGTCCTACGTGGTCGAGCGGGCGACCGACGAGATCGAGGCCCGCGCCGAGGAGCTGTTCGCCCACATCGACGACGTGGGGAGCGGTTCCATGCTCGAGGGGGTGCTCGCGGGTATCGAGCGCGGGTGGTTCCAGCAGCTGATCGCCGAGGCGGCGTTCGAGGAACAACGGCGGCTCGAGTCGGGCGACCTCGTCAAGGTCGGGGTCAACGCCTTCGTGGACCCCGACGCCCAGACCGTCGACACGCTCGTGATCGGCCCGCGGGCCGAGGCGCAGCAGCGGGGCGCCGTCGCCCGCACGCGCTCGCGGCGCGATACGGCCGCGGCCGAGGGGGCCCTCGCTCGGTTGGCGACCGCCGCGTCCACCGACGACGCGGAGTTGATCGAGCCCCTGATCGCGTGTGCGAGGGCGCGGTGCACCGAGGGAGAGATCGTGCGCGCGCTGACGGCGGTCTTCGGCGACTACCGGGAGACCCCCCGGTACTGACGCGGCTTGACGTTCGCGAGCGACGTTGGGTATACAGGTCCTGAGGGAATCGCAACTTCTTGCAACTGCAACTCATGTCGCCAAGAGTCCGGCGTCGAGGGGGATGCGTGCACGTACCTGATGGGTTCCTGAGCGCGGGAGTGTCGGTGGCGACCGGGGCCGTCTCCGCGGGCGGCATCGGTTACGCCCTGATGCGGGCGAAGGAGTCGCTGGCCGATCGGCTGGCTCCGATGGCGGGTCTGGTGGCCGCCTTCGTCTTCGCCGTGCAGATGCTGAACTTCCCGGTCGCCGCGGGCACGAGCGGACATCTGCTCGGAGGCGCACTCGCATGCATCATGGTGGGCCCGTGGGCCGGCACGATCGCCGTGGCGATCGTCCTGGTGGTGCAGGCGTTGCTGTTCGCCGACGGCGGGCTCACGGCGCTGGGTACGAACGTGCTGTTGATCTCGATCATCCCCGGGTGGAGCGGACTCGCGATCTTCATGGGCCTCAGGAAGCTGTTGCCCTCCAACCGCGGATCGGTGGTGGCCGCGTCGTTCGTGGCGGCGCTGCTGTCGGTCGTGATCGCCGCGTTCGCGTTCGTGGTCCTGTACGCGGTGGGCGGCACGGGGAACGCCCCGGTGAGCACCGTCCTGGCGGCGATGCTGAGCGTGCACGTCCTGGCCGGCCTCGGTGAGGGGTTGATCACGGCGCTGACGGTGGGAGCGGTGGTCTCGGTTCGGCCAGATCTCGTCTACGGAGCCCAAGACCTCGTGCCCGATCTCGCGATCGACCCCGATGTTCGCCGAGGGGTCGTGACGAGGTGACGCGCAAGGGTCTCACCGCGGTCGTGGTCGGGGGGCTGATCG
>DASTBT010000016.1:0-18213 GCA_035711865.1 Actinomycetota bacterium | reverse complement strand
GGCCAGCGAAACCCGGTGGCCGTCTCGCTGGGCAGGCCCTCCACGTGAACGGGCCCGGCCCATAGAGGGGCCCCCGACGGTCGCGCGGGCCTCGCGTCGAGGAAGACGTCCGGCGAGTTCCTGACGCCGATCCGAGGCCCGCCCGTCCTCACCCGCCCCTCCTGGCCCGGCCGGTAGCCGCCCGACCGGTGTGCTGGCCCGGCCGCCCCGCTCGAGCGCCGTTCCCGGTCGTAGTCGGCCCGCCGAACCGGGTCGCTCAGCACCTCGTATGCGTTCGTCAGCACCCTGAACCGCGCGACTGCTCCGGGGTCCTCGGGCCGGGCATCGGGATGCGAGGCGCGAGCCTGCTGTCGGTAGGCGTGAACGATGGACTTCTGGGAGGCCTCGGGTGCCACATCAAGCACCCTGTACAAACTCCCCGCGGCATCGCCGGGAACGTCGTACGGGCTTCGCATCATGCGCCAAAGCCTAGCAGAAACCTGCGTCGAGGTTGTCAGGAAACCGACGATCTGCTACACAAGAACATGAGTGGGCATCACGCGTGGCGAGGACGCGCCAGCGTGGAGAAAGGAGGGAGCAACGATGCTCATGCGTACGGATCCCTTCCGTGACCTCGACCGGCTGACCCAGCAGCTGCTCGGGACGACCGCCCGTCCGGTGGCCCTTCCGATGGATGCCTACCGCGACGGCGACACGTTCGTGGTCCAGTTCGACGTTCCGGGCACCAGCCTGGAGTCGATCGATATCACCGTGGAACAGAACGTCCTCACGGTGCACGCCGAGCGTGCCGGGGTGAAGGGTGACGGGATCGAGATGATCGTCTCCGAGCGGGGCACCGGGACGTTCTCCCGCCAGGTCTTCCTCGGTGAGACCTTGGACGCCGAGAACATCACGGCCGACTACACCGCCGGTGTGCTCACCCTCCGCATCCCGGTGTTGGAAGCGGCGAAGCCTCGCAAGGTCGCGATCTCCACCAAGGACGCGCCCGCGCTCTCCGCAGCGAGCTAAGGGATCGACGGAAGGCTCGGGAAACCCCCGCATCGTCGCTCTGCGGAGGCGGTGACGTGGCGCGGGGGCTTCCCACCATCTCATCCTTCGACCGAGAGGGTCCGAGCCTGATGCGACCGGAGGAGAAGGAGGCGGGTGAGTTCAGCGCGTCGCAGCGGGAGGGTCTCGAGACGAGGCGCTCGGATCAGGAACGAACGCTCGCGGCGATGCGCCGCCTGGAGGAAGCCCTGGAGTCCGCCGCCCCGAGGCGGGAGAGGGGCTGGCGCGACGAGGTGATGGCTGCGCTCGCCGTCCTAGGCGAGGCGACCACTCAGGAGGCGGAGAACGCCGATCGGCCCGAGAGCCTTCTTTCAGACATCACTCACACCCAGCCGCGCCTACGCAACCGCGTGCGCGGGATCCGAACGCAGTACCGGCAGCTCCGAGAGCGGATCGGGGAACTCGAGCGCGAACTCCAACAGCCGCAGGACGCGGCACCAGACTTCGCCGACCTGCGCCAGCGACTCACCTGGGTCTTGACTGCGCTCCGTCATGTCCGAGCGCGCGAGTCCGACCTCCTCTACGAGGCCTATTACGACGCGTTCCGCACCGATCTGGATGAGGATCTCGGGGTCTGAGCATCGACTTCCCGCGCTGCAGTCTCGGGGTGCACGCTCGGCCACGTGACCGACCGACGTGACCATGTCTTCGGCCCCAGAAGATCGCCGTGTGATCTCACTCGAGGAGCGCCCCGACGTCGGCAGTCGACGAGGTGAGGTCGTACAGAGGAAGCACGAATGGCGGTCTTGCCAGTAGAGCGTTCATCCGCGACGTGAGCGCGTGTACCTGAGCCGGGCGGCGGGCGAGCGTGAACGATGTCTCGAAACATCACATGGTGCCCCCGGCAGGATTCGAACCTGCGACCCGCGGATTAGAAGTCCGCCGCTCTGTCCTCTGAGCTACGGAGGCCGCACTCAGACTAACGTGGGTTCCGGGCAGGTCGGAGTGAGCTCATCCTTCCCGAGCCACCGCTTGCCGGTGGTAGCGTCGGTTCGTGATCCGCGCCCACCTCGCGGCAGAGCTTCTCGTCGAGGATGAGCGTATGCCCGTGTTCGTCTGGACGATCGAACACCCGGCCGGCCTCGTGCTCGTCGACACCGGGATGATGGACTCGAGGCCCGAGGTCGACGACATGAGTCCGACGCCGCATCCCGAGAACATCCCGCGCGACGCGGCCTGCGTCATCAACACCCACCTGCATTTCGACCACTGCGGCGGCAACCGCCTCTTCCCGGGCGTGCCGATCCATGTCCAGGCACGCGAGCTCGCCGACGCGCGTTCTCTCGACGACTACTCGATCCGAGAATGGGTCGACTTCGACGGCGCGACGTATGTCGAGCACGAGGGCGAAGCGGAGGTGTTACCGGGGGTCCGCCTGCTGCCGGCGCCCGGACATACGGACGGGCATCAGGTGGTCGTCGTCGAGACCGACGCCGGCACGAACGTCCTGGGAGGCGACGTGGCGGTCTGGTTCGGCGAGCTCGCCGGCGGCACGACCGAGGGACAGCGTCGCGTGCTCGCGCTCGGAGCGCCGACGTGGCTCTCCCACGCGCCGGGGCCGGAGATCCCGGAACGCCGCCCGTAGACGACGGACCACCTGCAGAGCGGGTGACGGGAATCGAACCCGCGTAGCCAGCTTGGAAGGCTGGAGCTCTGCCATTGAGCTACACCCGCGCGGCGCCTCACGCAGAGCCTAGCAACCGGACCCCTGCGATACTGCACGCATGCGCGTGTCGTTCCGGATGCTCGACGTGTTCGCTGAGGCTCCGTTCTCCGGCAACCAGCTCTGTGTGGTCCCAGATGTGCCCGAAGGGCTCGATCCTGAGCTGATGCAGACCCTCGCCCAAGAGATCGGGTTCTCCGAGACGACGTTCGTGACCGCGGTCCGCGACGCCGGGTACGACGTCCGCATCTTCACCCCCGACGCGGAGCTGCCGTTCGCCGGGCACCCCACGATCGGCACGGCGTTCCTGCTCGTCTTCGAGGGGAGGGTGTCGCGCTCGCTCGTGCAGACCTCGTCCGCCGGCGAGGTGCCGGTCGAGGTCGATCTGGGGAACGGTCGGGCCACGATGCGTCAGCTGCCGCCGGTGTTCTCGGAGCCGTTCCTCGATCGGGGCGCCGTGGCACAGGGCGCCGGGCTCGATGTCCACGACCTCGTCGAGGATCTTCCGATCGTCGCGGTCTCGACCGGCATCGCGCACCTGATGGTGCCGGTGCGCGGCGAGGCGGCGCTCCGCAACGCAGCTCGTGCCGACCGAGCCTGCGGTGCCGTCTGTGAGGCGTCCGAGGCGGAGTCGCTCTACCTGTTCGCGGTGCGAGGCGACGGCGACGTGATGGCTCGCATGTTCGACCGGTCGGCTTCGATCGGCGAGGATCCCGCGACCGGCTCGGCCGCCGGACCGTTGGGAGCCTACCTGTCTCGAGAAGGCCTTGCCGGCATGCCCGGACGCGTGGTGATCGCGCAGGGGGAGCTGGCCGGGCGCCCGAGCGCGCTGCACGTCGCCGTCGCCGCCGATGGCGACTCGTGGGCGATCGAGGTCGGCGGCGGGGTGCGCGTGATCGGCAGCGGTGAGTTCTCCGTCTGAGCGATCGGGCTTTGCGCTCAGACGACCGCAGCGCACTCCACGGTCGGGCTCTCGGTCACGGTGCCGCCCCCGGCCGGCTCGACCTCCGTGTAGAGAGCGTACGTGTCGCCGACGGCGACCTCGCCGTCGCTCTCGTACACGGTCGTGCCGGTCGCGAGGAAGACGGCGGTGCCCGTGTCCGCCGGCGAAACGAGGCAGCGCATCGGGATCGCCCCGCCACCGGTGTTCGCCACGTCGAAGCGGTAGCACCCGGGCGCGGCGGACTCGGCGGGACAGTCGACGGCCTGCGGCGCGGTCACCGCGAACTCCACCGTCGGGCTGGGCCCCCCCTGCGCTTGCAGGAAGAAGAGCATGACCCCGATCGCCAGTCCGCCGAAGAGCAGCGTGACGAGGGCCAGGTACCCCACGGTGGAACGGTTCTGGGGAAGCAGCCGCACGCCGCAACGGTAGCCCGGCGTTCGGGGGCGGGCAATCGGTCCTTCGGCACCCCGTCATGGCGTTCGCCCGTAGCATGCCTTCGAAAACCGGTGGAGCGCCGGCCGCGTACCTGGGGCGGATCGGCGCTCGGCCTCGCATACACTGGTCGTTCCGGGGGGCAAGCACCGGGGCGTAGCGCAGCCTGGTAGCGCACCTGCTTTGGGAGCAGGAGGTCGCGGGTTCGAATCCCGCCGCCCCGACGTGAGCACGATCCGATCGGCGCGCGCCGCGGTCTCGGCGCTGCTCGTGTCGGCATCACTCGCGCTCGCAGGTATCGGTGTGCTGGCCGCCTCGAGTCCGCCGCCCGCGGCCGCCCGGGCCGGCGGTTCCGCTCCGGAGCTGCTTCCCGACGTGGTCGTGAGACCGATCACGGAGATCCGCATCAAGAAGCGCACGGGCGTGAAGCTGCTGCGGTTCGCCTCGATCATCGGGAACGCGGGAGCGGGCATCGTGGAGCTCAAGCCGGACAACCCCACCATCTCCGCCCACAACGACTGCGACGGCGACGGAGATCCACTGAACGATCGGAAGGCGTTCCAGCGCATCTACCGCGACACGGACGATGACGGGGTGTTCACTCGAGGGGTCGACGAGGTGCTCGAGCGTCGGTTCGCCGGGTGTTCTGTCTTCCACCCGGCTCACGATCACTGGCACTTCGAGGAGTTCGCCCGCTACCGGCTCGTCAAGCCCAAGACCAAGCGCATCGTCGCCTCGTCGGAGAAGGTCTCGTTCTGCGTGCGCGACAGCATCCGGTTCGGCCCGACGATGCCCGGGTCACCGTTCCCCGCCCACTACGGGACCTGCACCCAGGACTCCGTGACCGGCCTGTCGATCGGGTGGGCCGACTACTACGGCTCGACGCTCCCGGGCCAGGAGCTCGACGTGCGAGGTCTGCCCGACGGGCGCTACTGCCTTCGCAACGAGGCCGATCCCGCCGACCGTCTCCGGGAATCCGACGAACGCAACAACGGTCGCTCGACGCTGCTCCGGATCGACGGCAAGCGGGTGCGCGACCTCGGACGGCCGTGCTGAGGTGGACCCGCCTCAGCGGGCGGCGTCGGGCCCGCGCCCGTAGCGGGTCATGACCTCGACGAGCGACGCGTGATCGAGGCGGTGCGCGGTGACGCCGTCGCGCCCGACCATCG
This sequence comes from Actinomycetota bacterium, assembly GCA_035711865.1. Taxonomy (GTDB): domain Bacteria; phylum Actinomycetota; class UBA4738; order UBA4738; family HRBIN12; genus JAOUEA01. Next base: position 12,959 of record DASTBT010000016.1, on the reverse strand, counting down.
TGTCGGCGGCCACGAGCGCGTTGAGGATCGCCTCCTCGGTGGCCTCGATCGCTCCCCAGAACAGATCGCTGGTCGAACCTTCGGAGATCGTCGTCACGTCGAACGGAGGGGTCACAGCCTCGATCTTGTAGCTGCCGAGCCTCCCGACGTTGCCGGTCGAGAACGCGAGGAAGATGTCGCCACTCGCATGTTCGCCGGCTCCGCCGACCCGTGCGATACCGAGGCCGGCCCGCTGGGCGAGGCGCTCGAGCTGGTGAGGGAGCATCGGAGCGTCGGTGGCGAGGATCACGATGATCGACCCGGCGCCCGGCTCGGAAATCTGTGTCAGTCGTTCCTCCTCGTCCCACGGTGAGGGCACCGTCGAGAGCGGGATCTCGCGACCGACCGGCACCCCGTCGACGGTGAGGCGTTCGCGGCGCCCGTAGTTCGCCTGCACGAGCGCGCCGACGGTCCACTCGCCGACCCGCCTCGAGGCGGTGCCGGTGCCGCCTTTGAACTCGTGGCAGATCATGCCGGTGCCCCCGCCGACCGAGCCCTCGGCGACGGGCCCCGAGGTCGCGGAGTCGAGGGCCGAGAACACGTGCTTGGGCCCGACGTGGAAGCCGTTGATGTCGTTCAACATCCCGTCGTAGGTCTCCCCGACGACCGGCAGGCTCCAGTACGAGGTTGCATCGGATCGTCCGCGGATCTCGGCGGCGACGAGCGCGTCGCGCACCACGCCGACGTTGTGGGTGTTCGTGATCGCGACCGGCGTGGTGAGCTGGCCCGATTCCCGGATCCACTCGAGACCGGTGAGCTCGCCGTTGCCGTTGAGGCGGTGGCACCCGGCGTACACGGGCTCCGCGCCGATGTCCGGGTGCGGCACGATCACCGTGACGCCGGTTCGTACCGGGCCCTGTCCGACCACGAGCGGGCCCTCGCCCTCGATCAGGGTGGTCATGCCGACCGTGATGCCCTCGACGTCGGTGATCGCGTTCAGCGGTCCGGGCTGCAACATGCCGACGGTGAGCCCGAGGTCTCGGTAGCGGGTCATGACGCCGGAGCCTACCCGGTGAGGGCGCGCACGCCCGCCGTGACGAGCGCGGCGACGATGACCACGATGAGCACCGGCGCCTTCAGCTTGATCGCGACGGCCGCCGCGAGCACGCCGGGAAGCCGAGCGTCGACCACGAGCTCGCGGTCGCCGCCCAGCGTGTTCACCGCGACGAGCGCGGCGAGCAGGGCGGGCGCGAGCAGGGCGACGACGGCGCTCATGCGAGGCGGCAGCGGCCTGCCGCCGAGGAGCATCGGGCCCAGTCCCTTGATCGCGATCGTGACGAGGCTGACCACGACGACCACCGTCCACGTGGCGTTCATCGACCGGCCTCCTCCGGCGGGGCCTCGTCGCGCTTCCCGAGGCCGAGCAGGCATGCGAGGCTCGCCGCGATGATCGGAACGCCTGCGGGCGTGAACGGCGTGAGCGCGATCGCGATCGCGGCACCGAGCGCGGCCGCACCCACCGCTCGCCGGTCGCGGAGCTGTGGCACGAGCAACGCGAGGAAGAGCGCGGGGAAGGCAGCGTCGAGCCCCCAGGTCGATGGATCGCCGATCACGTCGCCGAACGCCACCCCGAGCACCGTGCCGGCGACCCACGCCGCGTAGAGCGTGACGCCGGCCCCGAGCAGCACCTTCGGGTTGAAGCGCCCGTCGCCCTCGGCCGCGATCGCCCAGCTCTCGTCCACGGTGAGCTGCGCGTGCAGGAACCGGGACCACCATCCGCCCGAGAGCGATGGGGCGACGCTCACCCCGATCGGCCCGTACCGGGCATTCAGGAGCACGGCGGCGGTGATCGCGGCCACGACGGTCCCGCCCGAGCTCAGGATCGAGGCCGCCGCGAACTGCGCCGAGCCGGCGAACGTGGCCAGCGACATCACGATCGGAGCCACCGACCCCATGCCAGCGGCTCGCGCGAGCACCCCGAAGGAGACGCCGAACCCGGTGACGGCGATCGCGAGCGGCGCGACCGCACGCACCCCGTCGCGATGCGTACGCCCGCCCGAGGGTTCCGTCATCTTGTGTGGAGGGCTCGTCGCACGGTCCGGCCATGCTAGAGGGCGTGAAGATGACTTCGGTCCGATGGCGGATCGCGCCGGCATGATCCAGGCGGTATCCTCCACGCCGTGGCGCACCCCCCGATGTGCTCTTCGAACGTCTTCCCCCCCGTGCGCGGAGAAGATCGAGGCACCGCTCCGCACACAGACAGGAGTTTCTCGTGAAGCATCCTCGGATGGTCCTGGTCCCCGCGCTCGTGGTGGCCGTGGGGCTCCTCACCTCGGTCTCGCTGCCGCTGACGAGTCCCGTGCGTGCCCGCACCGCCGACGGCGTCGGCGGGAAAGCCATCTCACCGGAGCCTCGGAAGCCGGAGAAGGCCAAGGCCATGAAGGGCACGAAACCGAAGAAGTTCGTCATCGCCGCGGCCGGGAACATCGCCTGCGATCCGAAGCACCCGGGCTTCAACGCTGGGAAGGGCACCAAGACCGCCTGCCGGATGAAGCGCGTGTCCGGACTGCTACTCAACCGCAACGGCCGTCCCCGCTACAAGACCGTGCTCGCGCTCGGAGACAACCAGTACGTCTGCGGCGGCCTGCGCGCGTACCAGCGGTCCTACGGCAAGAGTTGGGGCCGCGTGTACAAGGTCACGAAGCCCATCGTGGGGGACAAGGACTACCGAACGACCCTGAACGCCCCCCACGGCACGGATTGCACGGACAAGCCCGGCCGCGCCGCCGGGTTCTTCCAGTACTTCGACGGGATCAAGAAGGTGAAGCCACGGCCGGCGGACGGGCCCGGAGCCGGGGCTTACTACAGCTTCAACGTCCCCGCCGGTTGCCGCTCGAACGACGCGGTCTGCTGGCACGTGATCGCCCTGAACGGGAACTGCCGCAAGGCAAAGGGATGCGAGCCCGGCACCCCGCAGTACGACTGGCTCGAGACGGATCTCACCGCTCACGACTCGGCCGACTACGCGTGCACGCTCGCGTTCTGGCATTGGCCGCGGTTCTCCAGCGGGAAGCACGGGAATGATGAGGCCTATGACTCGATCTGGCGGTTGCTGTACCAGCACCACGTCGACGTGGTCCTGAACGCCCACGAGCACCTCTACGAGCGGTTCGCGCCGCAGGACCCGGAGGGGGTCCGGGACGATGCGCATGGGATCCGGCAGTTCACCGTGGGAACGGGCGGAGCCAGCCACGTGAGGTTCCCCTCGGCGGCTCGGCTGCCGACCAGCCAGGCGAGCAACGACAAGACCTTCGGGATCCTGCGGCTCAAGATCCGGGCCGTTTCCTACACGTGGCGATTCATCCCCGAGCCGGGCAAGTCGTTCTCCGACACCTCGCCGTCGCCCACGGCGTGTCACTGACGGAGGTCGGCCCCAAGCGGCCGACCGCGTGTCGCACCGTCACGTCATGCTTGAGCGCGTGAAGATCACGTCGTCGTTCGATCCCGTTCCCCCGGACGCGGTCGCCCGAGCCCTGCGGGGACTTCCCCCCGCGGACCGCTACGCCGTGCACGTGAAACCGTTGCGGTACCGACAACGCCCGCACCTGTCGGCGTGGACCGACTTCGACGAGCGCTCCATCACGCTCCAAGTGCCCGAGCCGTTCTTCCCGTTCGGCGAGATCGTGGCGTACGCGGCGAAGCGTCGCCCCGGCAAGGGCCTGAAGTTCATCTGGCTCACCGAAGGCGTCACGTTCCGCACGCCCCGCGAAGTGCTCCGATTCCTCTACTGCCACGAGTGGATGCATTGGTACCTCCGCGAGGAGCTGGGGAAGAAGTCGGCCGCCGAGACCGCATGCGACCGCTTCGCGCTGCGGAACTACCGCCGACGGACCGTTACGATCGCCGACGCCGAGTCGGCGCTGCGCACTTCTCGCTCCGGGTAGCCCCCGTCTCGGGCCCGACGCTCGGTGTACCGTGCTCAGGCAGGGGGTGAGTCCATGGCTCAGAACGGTCCGAGTGGAGGCAAGGGGCCCCAGGCGGAGGGCCGCCGACTCGGTGGCGGGGCGATCGCCTCGCTCGTCGGGGTCGGGCTGCTACTCATCTTCATGATCCAGAACACCGAGAGCGTGCAGCTCGACTTCCTGGTCTGGGGCTTCACCTGGCCGCTGTGGCTCCTCACCATCGCCTCGGCGGTTCTCGGAGCGGTGGTGTGGTTCGGCCTGGGCGTGATGCGCCGTCACCGTCGCCGCAAGGAGCGCCGCCAAGAACGTCGGGACTGAGACGCCGAATCCTAGTGGAGCCTCCCGGGCTCACGACCGGACGCCGGCGGCCGCGCCGATCGCGCTCTCCAGCAGCACCGTGAAGTCCTCGACCCGCATCCGCTGGCGCTCCGGCTGGCCGGCGAGCCGATGGAACAACCCGGGGTCCAGCTCCTCGGAGACCAACGCGTCCTGCAGGGAGTTGGAGAGCCAGTCGACCAACGAGACGATGATCTCGAGGTCGAGGTCGGCGCGTACCTCACCGCGTTGCTGGCCCCATTCCACGAACTCGAGCGTGCCGTACGGGTCCTCGCTCACGAGCCAGCGGTTGATGTCGCGCTTGAGGCCGAGATCGGTGCCGTAGTTGCCGATCAGCACCACGCGGTTAGGGATCCAGTCCTCCTTGATCAGGTGTTCGGTGCGGCCGAGCCAGTAGCGAACGGTGGCGAAGAAACCCGCGGCCTTGACGTCGTCGGGGGCGTCGAGCCAGGCAGGCAGCCTGAGCACGGCTCGCTTGTACGCCTGCAGGAACAGCCCCGCCTTCGAACCGAAATGCTGGAAGATCGAGCCCTTCGCGATGCGGAGCTCGAGAGCGATGTCCTCGACCTTGGCGCCCTGGTAGCCGTGCTCGGCGAACTGCCGCATGGCCGTGTCGACGATGAGATCGCGTTTGGCCTGAGTCTTGGCGTTCCTGGGTGCACCGGGTTCGGCGACCACACCGGCTCCTTCGTCGATGGGCGCTACGGGGGCGGGCCAGACGGGCTGACTTCAGGTCAGACCTGGGGGAGGCTCCAGACTCCCCATGAGCGCTGCTCGCTGCCATCATCGGGTGTCGAGGCTCGCCACGCAACACCCTGACCTGAGGTCAGAGAAAGGTTTGATCTACGATGCAGGAAGACCTCGAGGTCCTGAAACGGGCGCTGATCGCCGCCGACATGGATCTCGGCGTGGCCGCGGCGACGCGATTGGTCGAGTCGGGGTCCGACCCTCGATGGATCCTCGAGGAGGGCATGGCCGTGGCCATGTTCGACCTCGGCGAGATGTGGAAGCGCGGGGAGGTCTTCCTTCCCGAGGTCGTGGCGAGCGCCGAGGTGTTCAAACGCTGCAACGAGATCGTGGAGCCGGCGCTGCTCGCCCAACGTGACGACGCAGAGGCGAACGCGATCGTGGTGCTCGCCACCGTCAAGGGCGACCTGCACGACCTCGGCAAGAACATGGTCGGCGCGATGCTCCGGACCAGCGGGTTCGACGTGCACGACATGGGCAAGGACGTGAGCGCCGACCGTATCGTCGAGGTCGTGCGCGAGCTGTCGCCGCAGATCGTCGGGCTCTCGGCGCTGCTGACCACGACCGTGCCCTACCAACAGCGGGTGATCGAACGGCTGGAAGCCGAAGGTCTCCGGGACCAGGTGATCGTCATGGTCGGCGGGGCGCCGGTCACGCCCGAGTGGGCCGAGAAGATCGGCGCCGACGGGTACGCGAACAACGCCCCCGAGGCGGTCGAGATCGCGAAGAAGCTCGTGGGGGCCGCCCAGTGACGAAGGTGCCGGACACCGTGCTCTCCGGCCCCGGCGGCGAGGTCGCGATCGGCGACGACCACCCCTTCCGCATCATCGGCGAGCGCATCAACCCCACCGGGCGTTCCAAGCTCAGCGAGGAGCTCGGGGCGATGGACATGGCCACCGTTCGACGCGACGCGATCGCGCAGGTTGAGGCCGGCGCGGCGGTGCTCGATCTGAACGCGGGCATCCCGGGGTTCGACGAGGCGGCGATGCTCTCGGCGATGGTCGAGGCCGTGCAGGACGTGGTCGGCGTGCCGCTGTGCATCGACTCCTCGACACCCGAGGCGCTCGAGGCAGCCGTGCCGCTCGCTCGGGGAAAGGTGCTGATCAACTCGGTGACGGCCGAGGCCCGCTCGCTCGAGCGACTGCTGCCGCTCGTGCGGCGGTTCGGCACCGCAGTGATCGGCATGGCGAACGACGAGGACGGCATCTCGATGGATCCGCAGGTGCGACTGGCCGCCGCCCGCACGATCGTGGAGGCGGCGGCCGATCACGGCATCCGACGTGAGGACGTGATCATCGACCCGCTGACGATGCCGATCGGGGCGGCCGGCGACGCGGCGACCTCGATGCTCGAGACGGTGCGGCTGATCCGCGATGAGCTCGGTGTGAACGTGAGCTGCGGCGCCTCGAACATCTCGTTCGGCATGCCCGGTCGTCAGGGCATCGACGCGGCGTTCCTCACGATGGCGACGATGGCCGGCATGAACGCCGCCATCACGAACCCGCTGCATGCTCCCGTGCGAGCGGCCCTGCTCGCGAGCGATCTGCTGCTTGGCCGCGACGCGTTCGGCTCGGCGTGGATCGCCGACCATCGGGCGACATCGGCGACGGAGAACTCGATCGCATGACGATCCGCAAGCTCACGGTCACGTACGAACCGAGCGGCACGATCGCACACGTGCCCGCCGGCACCTCGCTGTTCAACGCGGCGCACTGGGCGGGCATCCCGATCGAGTCGACCTGTGGCGGGCGCGGCACGTGCGGCAAGTGCAAGGTCCGGGTCGTGCGGGGGCATGCCGAGCGCACGGTCGCCGACTACCGCCACGTCTCCGAGGGGCTCGACGAGGGCTGGCGCCTGTCGTGCCGATGCCAGGTCTCCGAGGACATGCAGGTCGAGGTCCCGAAGGCGATGAACGCTCCGAAGGCGGCCACGATGGGAGTCGGACGCTTCGTGCTGCTCGAGCCGAACGCCGCCAAGTACGTGCTCGAGCTCGCCGCGCCGTCGTTGGAGGATCCGCGCAGCCTGCTGCGCCGGGTCGCCGACGCCCTGGCCGAGGAGGGCCTCGAGGTGTCGCACACCGCCTGGGTGCTGCCCCGGCTCGCCGGAGCGATCGATGAGGAGGAAGCGTCGAGGGTGACCGCGACGGTCGTCGGCGACCGGCTCGTCGATGTCGAGCCGGGTGATACCACGGGCCGTCTCGTCGGCGTGTCGGTCGACGTCGGCACGACCACGGTGGTCGCGACGCTGATGGACCTGCGGGCGGGCGCCGCAGCGGGTGTCGAGTCCACGATCAACCGGCAGGCGCCGTTCGGCGCCGACGTGTTGACCCGAGTGAGCCACACGCAGATGAACGGTCCTGACGGGCTCGAGGAGCTGCGGGCGGCAGCCGTGGCGACGATCGACGGCTTGCTCGGGAGCGTCTGCGCGACCGCGGGCATACCGCGCCATGAGGTCCTCGAGGTCGTCGCGGCCGGCAACGCGACGATGCTGCACCTCTTGCTCGGCGTCGACCCCGAGTCGATCGGGCGCTCGCCGTTCACGGCCACGTTCCTCGAGCCGCAGGACCTGCGGGCGGCCGACGTCGGCATCGCGATCCATCCCGAGGGCCGGCTCGTGCTGTTCCCGTCGGTCGGCGCGTACGTCGGCGCCGACATCGTGGCCGACATGCTCGCGACCGGCATCGCCCGGGATCGGGAGCGCCGCCTCCTCGTCGACGTGGGCACGAACGGCGAGATCGCGGTGGGCAACGAGGAGCGCGTCGTGACCACCGCGGCCCCCGCCGGCCCGGCGTTCGAGGGCGGCCAGATCCTGCACGGCATGCGCGCCACCGAGGGCGCGATCGAGGGGGTGGCGCTCGACGGCGCCGGCGGCGCCGTGCGTCTCCAGGTGATCGGCGGCGACGTCGAGCCGAGGGGCATCTGCGGCAGCGGCTTGATCGACGCGGTCGCCCAGCTGCGCCTGGCCGGCCTGCTGGACGAGGGCGGCATGCTGATGTCGCCCGACGAGGCCGTGGCGGCCGGCCATCCGCTCGCCGGACGGCTCCGCGTCGACGACGAAGGCGTGCGTGCGTTCGCCCTCACCGACGACGTGGTGCTGACCCAGCGAGACATCCGCGAGCTCCAGCAGGCCAAGGGGGCGATCGCCACCGGGATCGAGGCGGCGATGCGCGAGCGCGGCCTCGACGCGGCCGACCTCGACGAGGTGCTGCTCGCCGGCTCGTTCGGCACCTATATCGATCCGCTCGGCGCCCGCGTGTTGGGCCTGGTGCCCGCGGTGCCGGTGTGGCGCATCCGCGCGGTCGGCAACACCGCCAGCGAAGGCGCGAAGATGGCGCTGTTGTCGTTCCGCGAGCGCGAGGTGGCCTTCGAGCTGCCGGCGTTCGTCGAGTACCTGGAGCTGTCGGGCGTGGAAGACTTCAACGACCGGTTCATCGCGAACGTGGCGTTCCCGCCCCTGGATACCGTGCGGCCGGGCGCGGTCGAGGGCGACGACGCCCGAGCCTCCGAGGAGATGCGGTGACGAACAGGATCGCGCTCATCGCGTGCGGCGCCGTCGCGATCGACACGAAGACGCTGGTCGATCGACATGGCTGGGATGCCGACGTGCACGGCATCTCGAGCGACCTGCACATGACGCCGCTCGAGATCGCGCCGGCGGTCGAGGCGAAGCTGCAGGCGCTGCTTCCTCGATACGACCGGGTGATCGTCGTCTACGGGGACTGCGGCACCGGTGGCCGGCTCGACGAGGTGCTCACCCGGTACCCGGCCGTGCGCCCCGCCGGGTTCCACTGCTTCCAGTGGTACGCGGGCGAGATGTACCGGCAGGTCGAGGACGACATCGGCATCTACTTCCTCACCGACTGGCTCGTGACCAACTGGGAGCGGGCCGTGATCACGGGCCTCGGGCTCGACCGCTACCCGTGGCTCAAGGAGACCTACTTCGGCAACCTCTCGCGCGTGCTGTTCGTGCGCCAGCATGCCGACGCCGGGCGCGAGAGCAAGGCGCGTGAGATCGCCGACTACATGGAGCTGCCGATCGAGATCCACGACCTCGGGATCGGACCCCTCGAGGATCTGCTCGTCCCGCTGATCGACGATGCGCTCGAGCAGCCGAAGGCGTAGCGCAACCATGCGCTCGAGCAGCCGAAGGCGTCGCGCGACCAGAGGGGAGACCGACGATGTTCGAGCGTGAGCTGGCCCTCAACATCCTCACCCAGGAGCAGGAGGAGACGGTCCACGAGACCGCCATTCGTGTGCTCGAGGAGATCGGCACCGATGTGAAGCACGATCAGGCCCGGAAGCTCCTCTCCGAAGCCGGACTGAAGGTCGACGACGAACGCGTCTACTGGGACCGGGGCTTCGTGATGGAACGGGTCGCCACAGCCCCCTCGTCGTTCCGGCTGCGGGCGCGGAACCCGGACCGGTCGCTCACGGTCGGCGGGCCCGGCGGCGTCCCGGTCTGGATGAACGTCGGTGGTCCGCCGTTCGCGAGCGACCTCGACGAAGGTCGCCGCAGCGGGCGCATGCAGGACCATGACGCGTTCATCAAGCTCACGCACGCGACCGACGTGCTGAACTGCGTGCAGACCGGGGCCGTCGAGGCCACCGACCTCCAGATGGAGGTCCGTCACATGGACATGGAGTACTCGACGATCCGGTGGTCGGACAAGCCGTACACGACGTACGGCACGAGCGGCCCACGGGCACGCGACGGCATCCGCATGGCCGAGATCGTGCACGGTGGACGCGAGGCGATCGAGGCGGAGCCAGCGCTGATGGGCATCGTGAACCCGAACTCGCCGCTGATCTGGGACTTCCGCATGACCGACGCGCTGCTCGCATGGGCCGAGGCGAAGCAGCCGGTCGTGGTCACCCCGTTCCTGCTCGCGGGGGCGACGAGTCCCGTGAGCGTGGCAGGAGGACTCGCGCAGCAGGTCGCCGAGGCGCTCAGCGGCGTCGCGCTCGCCCAGCTGGTGCGTGAAGGAGCGCCCTGCCTCTACGGCTCGTTCTTCACGGTCACCGACATGCGCACCGGCTCGCCGGCCTTCGGCACCCCCGAGTCCGTGTGGGGGATCCTCGCGGGGGCCCAGCTCGCGCGGCGATACGGGCTGCCGTTCCGGGGCGGGGGAGGCCTGGCCTCGAGCCCGGCCGTCGACGCTCAGGCGGCGGCCGAGACGCAGATGATGCTCTGGGCGACGAACCTCGCCGCCGCCGACGTCGTGCTCCACGCCGCCGGCTGGCTCGAAGGGGGTCTCACCGCTTCGTTCGAGAAGTTCGCGCTCGACGTCGAGCTGCTCCGCCAGTTCCGGGCGCAGGCCCGCGGCATCGGCTTCAGTGAAGAGGAGATCGCGTTCGATGCCCTGAAGGAAGTCGGCCCCGGCGGGCTGTTCCTCTCGTCGCCGCACACCCGCGCGCACTTCAAGGAGTGGCTCGACATGTCGCCCCTGTTCCAGACGCCCGACTTCGCCACCTGGGAGGCGATGGGCTCGGAGACCACCGATGTGGCGGCCAACCGCGCCTGGAAGGAGCTCCTCGAATCCTACGAGGATCCCGGGCTCGACCCGGCGATCGACGAGGAGCTTCGTGCGTACATCGAGAGCCGTCGAGACGCTCCCGATCTCTACGTCGAGGACTGAGCCACCTCGTGGTAGCGGAAGCACGACACCACGTGGTCGTTCACGAGCCCACACGCCTGCATGAACGCGTAGCAGACCGTGGGGCCAACGAAGCGGAAGCCTCGCCGCTTCATGTCCTTCGACATCGCTCGTGACTCCGCGGTCTCCGCCGGGATGTCACCGAGGGAGCGCCAAGCGTTCACGATCGGCGCCCCGTCGACGAACGTCCAGAGGTAGGCGTCGAGGGAACCGAGTTCGTGGTGAACGTCGAGCACGGCACGGCCGTTGGCGACCGTCGACTCGACCTTCAGCCGGTTTCGAACGATGCCGGGATCCTGGAGCAGGCGCTCGACCTTCGACGGGGTGAAACGTGCGACCGTCGCCGGGTCGAAGCCCTCGAACGCTCGCCGATACCCGTCGCGCTTGCGCAGGATCGTCGACCAGCTCAGGCCGGCCTGGGCACCTTCGAGCGTGAGCATCTCGAACAGGTGCACGTCGTCGTGGACCGGCACGCCCCATTCCTCGTCGTGGTAGGCGAGGTAGCCCGGCTGGTCGAGGGGTGCCCACTCACATCTGGTCCGCCCGGTCATGACCTCGAGCGTAGCGGCGGCCACCGACGGGGCTGGGACACGGAAGAAGGGGAGGCCGCGGGCACGGCCTCCCCTTCGGTCAGATCCGGTGGTCGGACGAGCTAGGTGTTGCCGCCACCTCCGCCGGAGTTGCTGCCGCCTCCGCCTCCGCCACCGCCGCCGGAGTGGCCGCCGCCACCGCCGACGGAGGTGTTGTTGCCGCCGCCGGTGCCGTCGTTGCCGGCCGTGTCGTCACCGTCGATGCCACCGCCGGTGCCGTCGTTGCCGGGGGTGGCGTCGCCGTCGCCCTTCCAGCTGGCGCTCCACGCCCCGCCGCCCGTGCCGTCGTTGCCGGGGGTATTGTCGCCGTCGCCGCTCCACTCGGGCTTCCAGGTGTTGTTCCCGCCACCGGTGCCGTCGTTGCCCTTGGTGCCGTCGCCGTCTCCGTCGTCCTCGTCGGGTCCGTCGACCTCGGAAAGGGCGTCGTCCTCGCGGCGCGCCTTCTCATCGAGCACTATGGCCGGGACGCCATCCGCGTCCTGATCCGGCAGGCTGTACAGCGTCACCCCGAGGCCCACGAATGCCACCAGTGCTCCGATCGCGATCTTGGTCCACATCGTCGTCCTCCTCCCGAGGCTCGTTCGATCTCCTGATCAGAACCTAGCCAGCGGACGTGAGATGACCGTGAGTCGATGGTGAGGCTCTTCTCATCGGGAGCGCGGCCTCCATGCGCGGACCCGGACCTTCCCGAGGATCGGCTGCGGCGGGATGGCCTCGGTCAGTGGGTCGAGCTCGTGCACGATCTCGGCCGCCGCCGGACGGTTCTCGGGACGGCGGTCGATCGAAGCCCTGATCAGGCTCGCCAACGGGTCCGGCACGTCGCGGGGCAGCGGCTTCGGATCGACCACGAGCTGCGGGAAACGTGCGGGACCGCTCGCCTCGGGGTCGCCGTCGGGGAACGGGCGCTCCCCGGCGAGGGATTCGTGCATCGTGACGCCGAGTCCCCAGACGTCGGTGGCATGCGCCATCTCGGAAGCCAGCCCGGTGCCAGCTTGCTCGGGCGCCAGGTACCGGTCGGTGCCCACGGGCCGGGTCGTCTTCCTCGCCGCATCGACGCTCCGCGCCACGCTCAGGTCGATGAGCCTCGGCGGCGGCGCCATCATCACGTTCTTCGGCTTCACGTCGAGATGCACCATGTCCTGAGTGGCCATGTAGTGGATCGCAGAAGCGATCTGCAGCAGCAGCGGGATCGCCTGCTCCACGCCGAGTCGGCCCTGTCGCCTGATGACGGTCGACAGGCGAGGGCCCTCGACCAGCTCGAGTGCCAGGTGCGGCCGCTCACCCTCGATCGCCTCGTCGAAGCACCTGGGGAACGACGGATGGACGAGTCGTCGGAGGGCATCCGCTTCGGCGGCGAGCGCCATCCGAGCCCGTTCGTCGCCGACGTGGTCCGGGCGGAGCAACTTCACCGCGACCACGCCCAGGATCGTCTCGTCCCACGCCGCGTACACATCGTGGACGCGGCTCGATCCCAGCAGGCGCACCGCCGTCCGGCCGGGCACGATGTCCTCGCCTTCGGCGAGGTTCCACCCCCGCGGGTCGGCATCCGCGGGCGCGGACGGTCCGGGTCCGTGGGGCTCCATCTCAGCCAGGGTATCGACCCGGGCGATGAGACGGACGTGAGCGCGTCGTGAGACTTCCCTCATCAGGGGCCAGGTCACGGTCCGCGAGCCCCTTCCTCATGGAATGATG